>NSHZ01000046.1 GCA_002737595.1 Actinomycetota bacterium
CTTGCCAGTGGTACCGGCCCAAATGGAGACGACTTGGCGCTCCACCGAAAAGGGTGAGTACTGACCTTGCTTGAGAAGTTCCACCATGCGAGCACCGCGCTCTAGCTGAGCCTTTGACGCAGCATCGAGGTCAGAACCGAATGCAGCGAATGCTTCGAGTTCACGGAACTGGGCAAGGTCAAGACGCAGACGTCCGGCGATCTTCTTCATGGCCTTGATCTGAGCCGAACCACCCACGCGAGATACCGAGATACCTACGTTGATAGCGGGACGCACACCCGAGTTAAAGAGATCAGTTTCCAAGAAGCACTGTCCATCGGTAATCGAAATAACGTTGGTAGGAATGAACGCCGACACGTCATTGCCCTTCGTTTCGATAATTGGAAGACCAGTCATAGAACCAGCACCGAGCTCATCTGAGAGCTTTGCGCAACGTTCGAGAAGACGTGAGTGTAAGTAGAAGACGTCGCCGGGGTAAGCCTCGCGACCTGGTGGACGACGGAGCAAGAGCGAGACCGCACGGTAGGCCTCTGCTTGCTTTGAAAGATCATCGAAAATGATGAGAACGGATTCGCCCTTGTACATCCAGTGCTGACCAATAGCAGAACCGGTGTAAGGCGCGAGGTACTTGAAACCTGCAGGATCGGAGGCAGGAGCCGCCACGATGGTGGTGTAATCCATAGCGCCGGCTTCTTCGAGTGCGCCGCGAACAGCTGCAATCGTGGAACCCTTCTGACCAATGGCCACATAGATGCACTTCACTTGCTTCTTAGGATCTCCGGTCAACCAGTTTTCGCGTTGGTTGATGATGGTGTCGATCGCCACCGCAGTCTTACCAGTCTGGCGATCGCCAATGATGAGCTGGCGTTGTCCACGGCCAATGGCGGTCATGGCATCGATGGCCTTTATGCCGGTTTGCATCGGCTCTTTCACTGGTTGGCGTTGTACTACTGAAGGTGCTTGAAGTTCGAGTGCGCGGCGTGACTCAGCAACGATCTCACCTTTGCCATCGATGGCGCGACCGAGTGGATCAACAACGCGACCCAAGAAGCCATCACCGACTGGCACAGAGAGAACTTCACCGGTACGGCGCACGGCCATACCTTCTACGATGCCAGAGAAGCCGCCGAGGATTACGACACCGATCTCACGGACGTCAAGGTTGAGAGCGATACCAAGGGTGCCGTCCTCAAACTTAAGCAGCTCGTTCGTCATCGTCGAAGGTAGACCTTCAACGCGCGCGATACCGTCGCCTGCTTCGGTGACCGTGCCGATCTCGTCGCGAGCCGCAGTGCCGGGGTCGTATGACTGGACAAACTTCGCCAGTGCGTCACGAATGTCCTCGGGTCGGATCGTGAGTTCCGCCATCATCTTCTCCTTCAATAGCCGCCCTCACGCTTTGTAAGGGCAAAGTACTTAACCTGCGAGTCGTCGACTCGCTTCTGCCAAACGACTGACGGTAGTGCCGTCAATCAACTCATCAGCGAAGCGAATGGAGAGACCACCCACCACACTCTTATCTACTTCAACGTTCACACGCATCGGACGTCCAAGTTCGGCGGTAAGGGCCGTACTCAGACGCTCTTGTTGTGCGGACGTCAATTCAATGGCGCTCTTCACATGCGCAATCATGCGGTTGCGTCGATCCGCTGCTGCCTGTGCAAACTCGCTCAAGCCACCTTCTATGTGACGACCACGTGGATGCATCACCAATTGAAGAATGAGCCGGAGCGAAGAGGGAACTACTTTGCCCGAAAGAAGTGAACGAACGAGCTCACCTTTTTGCTCGCTGGTGCCTACGTTGCGCGCAGCAAATGCCGCACGCAACTCGGTGTTTGCGGCGACAACTCGACCAAATTGGAAGAGTTCTTCTTCGAGAGCATCGAGAGTGCCGTCAGCATTTGCTGCAGCAGCCTCGGCTTCGACGGCCAACTGCTCAGCCGCATTTGAGAGATCACTTGAACGCGACCAACGAGTCTTCACCAATTCTTCGAGGAGCTTGGCCGCGCCGGCACCAATCTGCGCTCCGAAGAGAGATTGTGCGACACCTGCCTTGCCCTGAGCTTCTCGAGATGGATCAGTGAGCGCACGAAGAAGAGACTTCGAGGAATCAAGGGTACGTGTAACGAGGAAGAGGTCAGCCGAAAGGGCAGACGCTTGCTCTCCATTCATGGAGGCCAGCGTGCTTTCCATCAGCGCACGACTCATCGCCAAAGATTGGCGACTTGTTCCCTTCATTACGAGTGCCATGATTACTTAGAGCCCTCCAAGTCGGCCAAGAAACGATCAACCACGCGAGATTGGCGAACTTGATCATCAAGGGCCTCACCCACAATCTTGGATGCGAGGTTAGTAGCAATAGTGCCGACCTCTTGCATCAAAGAAGTGACTGCTTGTTGACGCTCGGCCTCGATTGAGGCGCGCGCAGCAGCAGTGATTCGGTTCGCTTCTTCTTGCGCCTTGGTGCGCATCTCTTCAATGATCGCAGCTCCCTGTGCGCGTGCTTCCTCGCGAAGCTTTTGGGCTTCACCGCGTGCATCGGAGAGTTGATCTTGATAAGACTTGAGTGCAGCTGCCGCCTCTTGCTGGGCTTGCTCAGCGCGTTCCATACCACCTTGAATGGCATCGGTGCGATCCGCGAACGCTTTCTCGAAGCGCGGTACTACCTTGCTTTTCATCACTATGAAGAGCAAGGAGAACGCGATTAAACCAACGATGACTTCAGTCAACGTAGGAATGATCGGTAGACCGGCCTCCTCAGAAGCTAGCAACAAAATCTGCGTACTCATCTGCAACCTCGTTCTCTAAGTCGTAGTCTCTGAAAATCTCTGCGATTGATCTTTACTTGAGGACGAATGCGAGTACGAGGCCCAAGAGCGCGAGCGCTTCGGCAAGTGCGAAACCGAGGAACGCGAGCGGTTGGAGAATACCGCGTGCCTCAGGCTGGCGGGCGACGCCATTGATGTAAGCAGCGAAGACGAGACCAGTTGCAATACCGGGTCCAATCGTCGAAAGGCCGAAGCCTACGATAGCCATTGTGCCTGTCATGTCATTTCCCTTTCAGGTAATTGATCAGAAGGGCATCTGATCAAATCTAGTTGTTAGTGCTCGTCGGCAATTGCTCCGGCGATGTACAGCGCAGTCAGCAGGGTGAAGATATATGCCTGCAAACATTCTATAAAGAATTCGAAGAAGGTCAGACCGATTCCGAATCCGAAAGAGAGTGGGCTCATAATTTTGAGCACCATGCTGTTGTGCAGCATGTAATCGCCACCCATGATGAAGACGAGCAACAAAAGGTGCCCGGCGAACATGTTGGCAAAAAGACGAATGGCGAGCGTGAACGGGCGAATAATGAAGTAAGTGGCAATCTCAAGCGGAGTGAGGATCACGTAGATCCACTTTGGCACGCCTGGCACAAATGCAATGTCCTTGAGGTACTTACCAAGGCCATGCTTGCGAATACCTACGTAGTGGTAGATCCCGTAGGTGAAGATCATGAGCGCTACCGGGAATCCAAAGCGTGACATCGTAGGAAATTGCATGAACGGCACAATTCCGAAGATGTTATTCACAATAATGAAGGTGAAGAGCGAGAAGAGAAAAGGTACAAATTTCATAAATTCGCGACCGATGATGTCTTCGCCAAGGTCTTTCTTTACGAATGAATAGACGCTCTCACCAAAGAACTGTGTGCGAGATGGAACAACTGCGGCTTTTCTCGAAGAGATAAGAAAGAAGACAGCAACCAGAATGGCCGCCAAAATTGCTTGAAAAACTGGCTTTGTAAAAAGGATGTTGTTGCCAAAAAGTGGTTTGAATACGAAGTCATGGCTTCCGGGAGAAACGAATCCTCCAGAGGCGAGCAATGTCGACGCGTTCAACGCTTGGCTCCTCGGATGGGTTGGCGAACGCCCTAAACATAGAGGGAGAAGGGGTAGAGAGGCAAAACCTTCAGCCGAGCCCTGTCGTGTGCTCTGTATCACCTCCGAAGAGGGCCGTTAGCGTTGCTCGAGCTACTGCCGAATGAAGCGAAGGTAAATAAGGTACATAGCGCTCACAAGCCCCACCAGAAATCCGATAACAACCAGAAAGTGGAGCCCAAGAAGATGGTCCAGGAACATCCCGACGCCACCCCACAGCAGAAGGCCGGCGAGCAAATAGGCGATGATGGTAAACATCGCCCCCTCGTCCTTAGATGACATGGGCTCCCCCACCTTCCGATTGGGCAATCGGTGAATTCTCTTCCTCCACGACCAAGGTCGGAATGCGCATGCGAAGGAATGCCGTTACCTCCCCAACCAGCCAGAGGAGCACTGCTGTGATGGCGGTCACTCCAAAGTAGGCGTGATCAATACCATCCAGTGAGCGCATTGAAAGCAAGAGGGCTCCAAGCAGGATGAGTTTGGCGAAGTAGGAGGCCATGGCCCACGCCATCGTGCCGGAGGGCGAACTCTTTCGAGTGAGCCGGCCTAGAAGTAGCGAGACTCCAAAAAAGAGTGCCACGATTCCCCCGGCGAGCAGAGCTGCCTTGACTTGGTCGCTCCGCTGGAGCACTTCGGCGTAGAGCACCGCCAGGACAACAGCGCCCCCGGAGAGGGAACCAGCCCAACGCAGCGTCGCACCCTCAAAGTTATTTCTCTTCATCCGACGTTTCTCGTCATGTTCTTTGGCCGGCAAGGAGCGCGTAAAGACCGCAGCTAGCACCAACGCCACCACCATGATGAACAACGCCGATCTCATCGGGATGAAAGCAATAGCACTCACTGGAAAAGCGATAGCGGCCGTCCATACGTAGAGCACCGACGTTGCTCCTCGAGGTGAGTGACCAATACGCAACAGACGATGATGAAGATGGTGTTTATCTGGCGTAAATGGCGATTTGCCGGCAGCGGTGCGTCGAATGACAGCCCACCCAAGATCCAAGAGCGGAATAGCAAGAATGGCTAACGGCAAGACGAGTGGCAAGAGTGCAGGCGCCAGATTCTCAGCTGAAAGAGCGTTCGCATCGAGTTGGCCAGTGATACTTATGGTGCATGCCGCCAATAAGTAGCCGAGCAACATGGACCCGGAATCACCCATAAAGATCTTGGCAGGGTAAACGTTATGCGGCAGGAATCCTAAGCAGATTCCCACCAACAGGGCAGTGAAAAGTGTGGCTGTGCCCGCTCGGCTAAATCCGTTAATCACAGCTAAGAGATACGAGAACGAGAAGAAGGCAATTCCACCTATAGCAACAATCCCGGCAGCCAAACCATCGAGTCCGTCAACAAAGTTCACCGCATTGATTGCCACCAAAACAACGAGAACGGTGGCAACAACGCCAAGGGTAGGCGGCAGGGCAATGACACCATTGATGGGTAGCCATAAGAGTTGCACTCCTTGAATGGCCATAACACCAGCAGCGAGAGCCTGCCCCGCCAACTTGGTGAGGGCATCAAGCTCCCAAAGATCATCAGCAGCCCCAAGGA
The DNA here is from genome assembly GCA_002737595.1 of Actinomycetota bacterium. Next base: position 5,472 of record NSHZ01000046.1, read on the forward strand.
GCGCTATAACTAATGCGCCACTAGCAATGGCGATTGGGTCGCGTGAATTTTCAAAAGCTTTATGAAGTAATGGCAAGTGATATGCCACCACTAATCCCACTGAGAGCCCGACCAACATAGCTAGCCCGCCCCAACGCGGAGTAGGGACTAAATGCACGTCGCGGGCCCTGATCGGCGCCATTGCTCCGAGACGAATTGCTAGCGATTTAAAAAATGGCGTCGCTAAATATGTCACCGCCGAAGCGATGAGGGCAGCAAAGAGGTACTCGCGCACTTATCGAGGATACGCCGGAAATGCGTGAGTTAACTCGGTTACCTGCGCACGAATTTCCGCAGGGTCGCCTTTACCGCGTACTGCCCGCGAAATGAACTCTGCAATTTTGGCCATTTCTGGAATGCCCATTCCCTGCGTGGTCGCGGCCGGCGTGCCCACTCGAATTCCGGAGGTGACCGAAGGCGCCTCGGGGTCGAATGGAATGGAATTCTTGTTCAAGGTAATTCCAGCGGCATCGCACCGCTTTTCGGCGTCTGCGCCGTTTACACCGAGCGCCTGCAAATCGATCAAAGCAAGATGGGTGTCCGTGCCTCCCGAAACGGAGCGCATTCCATGCTCAGCCAGACTTGAGGAGAGCGCCTGCGCATTTGCAATGACGCTCTTTGCATAACTCTGATAGGCAGGCGTAGACGCTTCTTTCAGCGCAATGGCCTTGGCCGCCACCGCGTGCATAAGTGGACCACCTTGCATACCTGGGAAAATAGCCTTATCAATGGCGGCCGCATGAGCCGACTTGGAAAGAATCATTCCTCCGCGAGGACCGCGCAACACCTTATGGGTAGTAAAAGATACGACGTCGGCATACGGAACGGGTGAAGGAATGGCTTTTCCGGCTACTAATCCGATGAAGTGGGCAGCATCGACCCACATAATGGCACCTGACTCGTCACAAATCTCACGGACTTTTTCGAAATCAACAAGACGTGGATATGCAGTTGCGCCAGAGCAAATCATTTTCGGGCGATGCTTCATTGCTAAGTCACGAAGCTCGTCGTAATCAATGAGTTCAGTATCTTGGCGGACGCCGTAAGAGACGATATCGAACCACTTACCTGAGAAATTTACTTTGGACCCATGAGTGAGATGTCCACCATGCTGCAACGACATTGCAAGAACGGTATCTCCTGGCTTCGTGAAAGCGGCATACACTGCAATATTTGCACTTGCACCAGAGTGCGGTTGCAAATTTGCGTGCTCAGCGCCGAAAAGGGCTTTTGCACGTTCAATGCCAAGTATCTCGGCGCGATCGACATCAGCGCATCCACCGTAATAACGCTTTCCTGGATATCCCTCTGCATACTTATTTGAAAGCGTTGAACCAAGTGCTGCAAGAACTTCAGGCGAAGTAAAGTTCTCGCTAGCGATAAGTTGTAGTCCGTCACGCTGCCGCTCTAATTCATCAAGGATGATGGTGGCAATCTCTGGATCCTGAGATTTCAACGCATCGAAATCGGGACCCCAGAACTCTGAACTCATATCGCTTCCTTTCGTCGTGTGCTCACTCTACGACCAAGGAAGGTGCAACCTTGGCGAGGTCAAAGAACGAGATGCTTCCGCGCCGCACTAAACGAGGGGGCTTCACTGTGAGATCTATTACTGAAGATGTTCCTGCAACATTTTGTTGCCCCCCATCAACAACCAGGTCACACTCATCAGCGATTGCTATCTCACCCACTTCATTGGCAAGTGGCTCCCCCGCGCGGGAGGCGAGCCCGCATGCAAGTGGCCCGGTGAGGCGGAGTAATTCGCGCAAATGAGGGGAACGAGGTTGGCGAACCACGAAAGATCCCATCTCTCGCCGATCCCCCAAATCCCACGCGAGACCACCTTGAGCAAGCACGAGCAGCGCTAGCGGTCCCGGCCAGAAGGCCTCAATAAGTGCCGAACCCTCGTCATCTATCTCTCGAGCGATCCCATGCAAAGTGGGTTGATCTGCAATGAGGACTTGAAGAGTTGCCCCTGACTCCATCATGCGCAGTTCACGAATGCGTGCAGTAGCGGTGAGGTGAAAGGCGTCTGCAAGTAAGAGATAAGCATGCTCATCAGGGAATGCGACCACCCCACCCCGACGAATTATTTCGCCAGCTTGAGTGACAGATTCATCATCGAGCAAAAGTGTGTGAGCCATTGCTACCTCCGCACCGCTGATGTCCAACGAGGTCGATCATTGAAATCGGTATGCAGTGTGACTTCTACGAAGTCTGGCGATAAGAGGGCTGCAATGGCTAGCCCTTGGTCTTCGCCATGTTCGCAGATAAATGTGCCACCTTGTTTCAGAAGTCGCGATGCTGCTTTGGCAAAGAGGCCGGGGATTTCTATTCCCGTATCTCCCCCACCGAAGAGGGCCTCCGCTGGTTCAAAGTTGCTTACTTCGAATGGCATTTCTGAGTGCGAGTTCACGTAGGGAGGATTTGCTACTGCAATATCTACTTGGCCATTGAGATCTTGGAGCGCATCTGCCACATCTCCTTGTTTGCATTCAATCGACGGAGCCAAGTTAGCGACATTTCTCTTTAACCAGACGAATGCAGAAGATTCACGTTCAACTGCAAGTACACGCGAACGTGGTACCTCGGTGGCAATCGAAAGTGCGATCGCACCACTTCCAGATCCAAGATCTACAACGATCGGAGTTCCGGGCATTGACTTAGCAGTATCTATCGCATGCTGAGCAACGAGTTCAGTTTCCGGGCGAGGGATAAGCACACCGGGGCCAACCTCTACCTCGAGGTATCTGAAAGGTGCCAGGCCGATGATGTACTGCACTGGCACATGGCTGCAACGCGTATCTACGTAGGACCGAAACGAATTTGCTTGTGCCGGCGAGAAATTCTCGTAGGTAAAGATTCGTCCGCGCTCTGTGTCTAGGACATGGGCAGCGATCAATTCGGCATCTACTCGAGGAGAGGCCACGCCAGCATCGCTAAGTTCACGAGTTGCCTCGGCTATTAACTCGCGCACGCTCTCGGCCACTGTTACGACCTACGAGTCTGATCCGTAGCACCCACAGCAGAAAGTTTCGCTGCAGTATCTGCATCAACCAAAGATTGAATGACTGCTTCGAGATCACCGTCAAGCACTGCACTCAAATTGTAAGACTTGAAGTTGGTGCGGTGGTCACTGATGCGATTTTCCGGAAAGTTATATGTACGAATTCGCTCGCTGCGATCAACAGTCCGAACTTGTGAACGCCTGGCATCAGAAGCCGCTGCATCTTGTGCTTCTTTAGCTGCAGAAAGCAGGCGCGCGCGCATAATGCGAAGCGCAGATTCCTTATTCTGAAGTTGGCTCTTCTCGTTCTGGCACGAGACCACGATGCCGGTAGGAATATGCGTAAGTCGCACAGCGGAGTCAGTGGTGTTCACGCTCTGCCCACCAGGACCACTCGAACGATAAACGTCGACCCGAAGATCGTTGAGATCAAGTGTCACATCAACTTCTTCCGCTTCGGGCATCACCAGCACGCCAGCGGCCGAAGTGTGAATGCGGCCTTGTGATTCGGTTTCCGGAACGCGTTGAACCCGATGGACGCCACCTTCGTACTTGAGGCGAGCCCACGGAGCCATTCCTGGTTGAGGTATTCCCTTGCTCTTCAACGCAATAGAAACATCCTTGTATCCACCCAGATCGCTTTCGGTTACATCGATGACTTCGACCTTCCAACCGACCCGCTCAGCAAAGCGCATATACATACGAAGTAAGTCCCCAGCGAAAAGTGCGGATTCATCTCCACCTTCGCCAGCTTTGATTTCAACAATGACGTCACGATCATCATCTGGATCGCGAGGCAAGAGCAGTTCTTGAAGCGTGGCTGCTCTACTTTCTAATAATTCTTGCAGTGCAGGCAATTCGGCTTTGAAGGACTCGTCTTCTGCAGAAAGTTCGCGGGCAGTATCTAATTCTTCTTCTGCGCTCTTCCATGAGTTATATCCAGCGACGACTGGTCCGAGCTGGGCATAGCGGCGACCAAGTTGGCGAGCGCGCGCTGGGTCACTATGTACCGCGGGATCAGCTAGCTCGCCTTCAATCTCCGCATACTCACGAATTAGTTCGAGGGCTGATCCAAAATCGTCGGACATTGGTGACTCCTTTTGTGCGTCTTTTTATCTGATAAATAGCGAACGCCGTGTACCCCGCAACTGCGGAGCACACGGCGTCTAAAAAGCTACTTCTTGCCGAAGCGTTGTTCGAACTTAGCCACACGTCCACCAGTATCAAGAATCTTCTGCTTACCGGTGTAGAAGGGGTGACAGGCTGAACATACGTCTGAATGAATCGCGCCACTCTTTGAGGTGGAACGCGTAACGAAAGTTTCGCCGCAGGAGCAGGTCACTTGAGTGCTCACATACTCGGGATGGATCTCTGGCTTCACGAATTTCTCCTACTGTCGGGCGACAAAGTGTCGCGGTGCGCCGGGTCGAAGCAAAGTAGCCACGTGAACCGGAGCGAAGACAATTCTAACCTGAGCCATTGGCAGGGAGGTAATCGGGCGTTTTACGCTCAATTACGCTCCTCCAAGCGGAGTTGTTACGCCTCGCCGCCAGGTCCCACGGTGGTCTTCTGGATTTGCATCAGGAATTCCACGTTGTTCTTCGTGCCCTTCATCTTCTCCAGGAGCAACTCGAGGGCCTGTTGTGAGTCCAGGGCATGAAGCACGCGGCGAAGTTTCCAAACGATCGCCAACTCCTCGGCACCCATCAAGATCTCTTCCTTGCGCGTGCCCGAACCGTCGATGTTCACGGCAGGGAAAATGCGCTTATCTGCAAAGCGTCGATCAAGGATGAGCTCGAGGTTTCCGGTGCCCTTGAACTCTTCGAAAATAACTTCGTCCATTCGGGAGCCAGTATCGACCAGTGCCGTTGCCAGAATGGTGAGTGAGCCACCGTCTTCGATGTTGCGAGCTGCACCAAAGAACTTCTTTGGTGGATAAAGCGCTGCTGAATCAACACCACCGGAGAGGATGCGACCACTTGCGGGGGCCGAGAGATTGTATGCACGGCCAAGACGAGTGATGGAGTCGAGCAATATAACTACATCGTGCCCAAGTTCCACCAAGCGCTTTGCTCGTTCAATGGCAAGCTCAGCAACGGTGGTGTGATCTTCGGCAGGACGATCAAAAGTCGAAGCGATTACTTCGCCCTTTACGGAGCGTTGCATATCGGTCACTTCTTCAGGGCGCTCATCTACAAGTACCACCATCAAGTGACACTCAGGGTTATTGGTCGTGATGGCATTTGCAATCGCCTGCAACACCATTGTTTTACCAGCCTTAGGTGGCGAAACAATGAGACCGCGTTGTCCCTTACCAATAGGTGAGATCAAATCGATCACTCGAGTGGTAAGAATTGATCCCTCTGTTTCGAGGCGAAGACGTTGTTGTGGGTAGAGCGGTACGAGCTTAGAAAAATCAACCCGATTACGAGATTGCTCGGGATCAACACCGTTAATGGTGTCGAGGCGCACTAGCGCGTTGAACTTCTCGCGACGCTCTCCCTCACTCGGTTGGCGGATTGCGCCCGTTACTACATCTCCCTTACGAAGACCGTATCGACGTACTTGCTGTAGTGATACATAAACATCGTTGGGACCAGGAAGGTATCCGCCAGTTCGCACGAATGCGTAACTATCGAGCACATCAAGGATGCCGGCTACCGGCAAAAGTACATCATCTTCAGTAATGACTGGCTCTTCATTGCGATTGCGCATGCGATCGTTACGATCCCCACGATCGTTACGGTCGCCTCGATCCCCACGATCGCCACGGTCGCCTCGATCCCCACGGTCGCCTCGATCCCCACGATTGCGATTACGGCCGCGACGGTTTCCGCGATCTTCATAATTTCGATTGCCGCCGCGATCATCGCGATCAGAATTTCCTGAATTATCAGAATTATCAGAATTATTGTTTGAACCTTCGGAATCCGAGTTCTCTTCGCGCGCTGCTTCCTTGCGTGCCGGCTTCTCGGCCTTAGGCGGCTTTGCGGCTGCCGCCCGATTCTCGGCTTGCTTAGCCTCAATAGCGGCTACCAGGTCGCCCTTTCGGAGCTTGGGTGCGCCATCGATCTCAAGCCTGGCTGCTACAGATTGGAGTTCAGGCAGCAGCATGGTGGCGAGCGTGTCGCCCTTCTTCTTTGCGCGAGTGGAATCGCTCACGGGTCCTCATTCATTTTCTATAGATTGGTTTGAGTTTGCTTTGGTAAAGAAAAAGAAACTCAGAATGTGGCTAATTAGAGCCAGACAAGGAGAGCGTAGCACTCCGGCCCTGTCGGTCAAATCTGCCGGTCAAATTAGTTGTCGAAAACCTGTGGTCCGGAGTTCGAAATAGCTACGTCACGGCTCTCAAAGGTGGTTCCCCCGAAGGCTGCCCAATCGGCACCTTTCTCGGTGGTAAGCAGCAAAACAGTAGGGCCGGCGCCCGAGATGAAAGCGGCATGCCCGGCGTCACGTAATTTCTTCATCAGAG
>NSHZ01000047.1 GCA_002737595.1 Actinomycetota bacterium
CACTCCCACGCCACCGAGGCATGGTGCCAATATTCAGCTTCTCCACAATCAGTGCAAATTATCATTGAAGATAACGGCGTCGGGATCTCAAGCGGCCAAGAAGTAGAACGCAGAGGCATCACTGGAATGAAGGAACGCGCCACTTTGCTTGGCGCAAAATTTCAGATCCAAAACCGACTGGGTGGCAAGCCCGGCTGTCGAGTAACGCTTTCCCTCGTGAGAAACATTCAGAGTGAGCGATAATGGCAACGACAGTTCTCATTGCAGATGACCATGAACTGATTCGCGCCGGCCTGCGCAACGGCCTCCAATCTACAGGTGATATCGACGTGGTTGGGGAAGCTGCGAGCGGCGCTGAAGCAATCGCAGTAGCCACGCGAGTACGCCCGAATGTGATCATCTTAGATATTCAACTTCCTGATATCTCCGGCCTAGAACTTATTCCCAAGATCAAGATGGAATTACCAGATGCTGCCTTTCTCATGCTCACTATGTATCCCGAGAGTGCATATTTGTTTCGGGCACTTGATGCCGGAGCAAGCGCATTCTTAGGTAAAGAGAGCAGCGTTCTGGAAATCGCCAGCGCCATAAGAGCCATCGCTGTAAACCCGCGATCGTTCACCTCTCCGTTTCTCTCCCACTCTCTTAAAGAGCGCGACCATCAGATTCTCACCCAACAAGAACGGCGCATCCTCTCGCTTCTGGTCGAAGGATGCACCATCAAGGAGATTAGCGAGCTACTCTTCATTGCGCAGGCGACCACCAAGACTCACATCAATCACACCTACGCAAAAATGAAGGTGAAGAATCGAGCGCAGGCAGTTGCGTCTGCGTTGCGCTTAGGGCTAGTCGCTCCGTAGTAACGTGCGCATGTGAAGTTCTTAGAGCGCCCGAGAATTCGAACAATCCTGCTCACGGTTTGGATAACGAGTTCCGCTATTTACATTAATCGACGCGGTGTAGGCGACCTGGATTCCTGGTGGCACACACTTGTGGGAGATCAAATCCGGCAAGGGGTACCCTTTTCCCAACTGGGAGATTCCTGGAGTCTCTATCAGGACGGTCATCTCTGGCGGACTTCGCAGTGGGTCACCGAACTGCTCTTCTCCTATTTACACTCACTCTTCGGATGGCACGGCCTGATTATTTATCGAAATCTCCTCGGACTTGCGCTCTTGATTTGGATGAGTCGTGAAATTCTTCAGGGACGCAAATTTCTATTCGCTTTTCCACTTCTCATACTCGCAACATTCATGGTGGCGCCGTTGGTTCAAGAACGCCCTGCGCTCATTGGAGTGCTCTTCACACTCGCCCTAGGTCGCAGCGCCGCCATTATCTTAGAGAATCGCGCCCTCTCCAGTAGCCACTGGTGGTGGGTGCCAGCCACTGCTCTCTGGGCCAACCTCCACGGTTCATGGGTCCTCGCCCCTGCTGCGTTAGCCTTTACCGCTCTAGCGCTCATGATCTCGGCGGTCTCGAGAAGATCTCGCGTGCAAGTGCCATGGCAACTCTGCTTGCTCTCCGCAGGCACCTTGATAGCGGGTTGTCTTACACCACTTGGCTTCCGGGGAATTCTGCTCCCTTTCCAGATGGCGGATAGAGCGTCGGCCTTCATAGTCGAGTGGCACCGTACTCGACTCATTGATGGGCTCACTGCTCCCTTTGCGCTACTACTACTTCTGGTGATGGTGATGCTGATCAAGCGTCGCATTAGAACCGACCTTGATCTACTCTTCCTCGTTCTCCTCTGGACAATATTTGCATCCCTTGCTTTTCGAAATCTAGGCTCTGCGTTTCTTATCATTTTGCCGCTTGCGCTTCGGAGATTCTTCCCCGCCGCCTCCCCACACCTTTCAAAGATTCATTGGTCAATTCCCACAACACTCGGCGTCGTGGCGGTACTTGTGGTCAATCCCCTCTCGACTGTCTCCAATCAAACCATTGGTAAGCACCTACTCACCTCAGGCGCCGAGTACCGTGTTCTCAATGCCTATAACGCGAGCGGACCACTGCTCGCTTTCGGTGGTAAACGCATTTCACTCGTGGTTGATGGACGGGCAGATCGCTATCCGAAAGAGTGGATGGCGGGGTATCTACGTGCCGCCCGAGATGGCGTTGGAGTGGAGCGCTATATCAACGAATACAAGTTAAATGCTGCAGTGATCGAGAAGGCTTCCATGGCTGCACATGTATTTCGCTACCGGTTGGAGTGGAGGGAAGAGTTAACTGAAGAAAAATACATACTCTTTGTCAAACCTTAAAGATCGCCAGCGAGAAGTGCTTGATGTCGCTCAGCGATTTGATCCCATCTCCACTTCTCTTCCACCCATGCACGGCCACGGGCGCCCATGCGCGCACGCAAAGCGGGGTCCTGCAGCAATTGGATCACTCTGGAAGATATATCGATGGCCGAATTCCCATCCACGACAAAACCAGTCTCACCCTCAAGCACCGCGTCGGGAGCTCCTCCCGAATCCCCCGCAATGACCGGCAACCCACACGCACTTGCCTCTAGGTACACAATCCCTAAACCTTCTACCTCTAGACCCCCGAGACGATTGCGAGAAGGCATCGCAAAGAGATCACCGACCGAGAGATAGCGCGGCAGGTCTTCCCAGGAGACTCGGCCGGCGAAGAAGACATCGTCTGTGAGATGAAGTTCGGCGGCTTGTTTTTCAAAATGGCGGCGGAGTGGTCCTTCACCACAAATCAAGAGTGCAGCTCGAGGAAGAGTCTTGTGTATCAGCGGGAGCGCATCAATCAACCGATCCTGACCTTTTCGATGAACCAAGCGCCCTACAACGACGATGACCGGACGATCACCGATCCCTAGTTTTTCCCTCAAATCGGTGGCATCAATTCCGGGATGAAAGTGTTTCTCGTCTACGCCGGGGGTGAGTTGGCGCATGGCAGAAATCGCGCGATCAGAGAGCGCATCTGCAATTCGCAAACGCGTGTACTCGCCAAGATAAGTAACAGAGTCAACGCTCTCCCCGATTCTGCGAAGAAGTTGGCGACTTCCAGGAGTCTTTGCCCACCAGAGCTCGTGCCCATGAGTAGTAGCAACTGACCTCACAATTCCGACGCGTTTGAGCGCAGGCGCCATCAAGCCCAGAGGCGCAGCAGCGCCAAACCACACCTGGGTACATCCATATTTCTTCGCGGTGGCCACTACGCGTTTAGTTGCATTGCGCGTAGGCACCAACATCTTCATCGGATCACGCACAACTGCAATGTCGAAATCTCGAAGCAAGCACTCATCATATTCAGGCGCGCCTTCTTGATCACTTGTGTGAACCACAACGCTTCCTCGCGGCAAGCGCTCGACTAGTGCGTTCACGAAGGATTCGATCCCGCCGGCACGAGGGCCAAAATCGTTTGTTACAACCAGAGTGGCGCGCATTCGATTAGAGACGGACCCCGCCACGAAATGGCATGATAGAAATACGTGAGACCTGCACGCGCTTGCCAGGACGTGGCGCGTGCACCATCAAACCATTCCCTAAGTAGATGCCTACGTGACTAATTCGGTTGTAAAAGAAGACTAAGTCTCCAGGTTTGAGGGAGCCTTGAGAGATTCTTTTTCCGTATCCATACTGCGCCGACGATGAATGCGGCAGCGAAATCCCTGTCTGCGAAAAGGCGACCATGGTCAGGCCAGAGCAATCCCACTGTGTGGTACCCGAAGCGCCAAAGACATAGCGGTCGCCTATCTGCTTAAGCGCGTATCTCAACGCAATACCCCCTCGCCCAGAGACTTTATTAGCCAACTTCGCCGAGACGAGTGAGTTCCTATTTGATGACGCATCCTCGGCCGCTTGCTTTTTCAACAACTTCGCCCGATCTTCGCTCTTTAATGATGAGAGGAGTCTCTCGGCCTTGCGCAGCTTCGCTTGCGCTGCAGCTGCTTCGGCGGCGAATTCCTTTTGGGTCGCTTGGATTTGTTTCAACTGGTCCTTCACCAAGAGCGAGGTCTGTTGCAGCCGCTGCGCAGCTGTGGAGTATCGCCGAAGTTCGATACTTTGAGTGCGAGTTAACACCTCAAGTGAGCCCGCACTCGCTAAATAGGCGGCAGGATCCTTTGCAAAGAGCAACTGCATTCCCTGACCCATGCCGCCATCCATGTATGCCTGAAGAGCGATCTTGCCAAGGCTCTTCTTCAGCGCATCAACATTCTTGCTCTGAGTGGCTTGCTGACCTTTGACACCAGAAAGTTTCTGTTGCAATTTGGCGAGTTTCACTTTCGCTTCGTTTGCATATTCTGCAGCGTCGCCAGCTTCGTCCTGCAATTGAGCCACTTGCCTAGCTATCGCATTGATGGAAGAGGGAGTGGCTACAGCCCCTTCGGGCAGCGTGAAAGTGAGTGCACAGATGGCCAAGATCGCCCACCCAGAGGTCTGACGCCGGCTCGTTCGAGGAGCTGCCATTTAGGCAGGTTAACCACCCACTGAGCGTCTCATCAACTTCTCACCCCGGCGAAAGGCAAGGTTTACGCTCAAAAGGGTAGAAATTAGCCGGTGGCGCTCAGATGTTTCGACGGCGGCACCAGACCAGATTCCACCAGCACCTCAAGTGCGGCTAGGTGCTCTGGACTGGGTGTGGGCAGGGTGCCAGATGTCCCGGGCGTGCGCGAAACTCCGGTGATGGATAAAAGGTGGGTCACTACACACTCAGAACATTCGTGTGCCCGACCCAGAGCGGGGATGACGCAGGTATCGCAATCGATGATCATGACGTCAGCCTAGAACCGACCACTGACATCATCTGTCAAAGGAAGGTCTGTGCCGCCTCAGGAGAGGATTGAGACCCCGAAAACCTTTCGTCTTGAGAACCAGGTACGCCAGATCACAATAAATAAGAGATAGAGCGGGGTAATTGTAAGCATCCAATATGCCCAACGTGGACCGCTGAGTAGGTCAGCATTCTCGAAGGTAGCCGAAAGAACTGTAAGTGCTAGGAGATAGAGCAACATCAATGGGATAGTCAATGAGCGCATCGCTTTGACTCTCATCAAATGTGGGAACTTCACCCTCGTCAATTGCAGCAGGCAGAGCGCGATCGAGATGATGGTCGCCCACGTGGGGCCAATATGGAGAATGAGAAAAGTGGGAACCACCACATTCCATGCTGCAGGAAAGCCGTTAAACCAAGCATCTTCAGTTTCCAGGTCCGTGCGCGCAAACCAGAGCGCCGAAGTAAAAACGATTAACGCCGCAACAGCCATCTGCCACCCACTTGGCAGGAGATCCATCCGGACCATGAAGGCAACGGGAACCACCACGCACGTCACGTAATCAACCACAAGGTCGAGAATGTGGCCATCAACTTGCGGGGCATGATCAGTGACGGCCAGCTTCCGGGCAATGGGACCATCGATGCCGTCTAGCACTTGGCAGACAATTAACCAGAGAAGTGCAGCACGAATGTGACCATCGATGGTGGCTTGCAAGGCGAGTAATCCAGCCGCTGCACCACTTGCAGTCAGCGCATGAATAGCCAGACCCGCTCTGCGCAGGTGGTGGGTCTGAGATAACGGCATAAGGGTCACCTTATCCCGGAGAGTCGGTGGCTCGCCGTAGGCTCCTGCCATGAGTTCCTCGTCAGCGCGATCAGCCAAACGCCGCCTCCTTGAAAGACTCTGGGTCATAGTGGTCATCGCCTACGGCGCCGTTCGTGCAATCGTGGTCTGGAAAGCCCTTGGTCAATATGGCGTCAATCCGTGGATCTATTTAGTGCTAGATGTCACTTCATCGTGGCCATACGCAGTCGCGACTGCTCGCTTAGTGACGTCAGTGATCGATCGAGAATTCTCTCGAGCAAGGTCATGGGGTTTACTCGCCGCGATCACCTTTCTCATTCCCGATCTCTATATCTTGGTCGTTGCAAGACACGTGCCCACCGAGGTATATGCCATCATCATCGCCATCATTTCGCTTCTAGCCCTCCTGGCAATTCTTTCGCTCTTCATCAAAATACGTAATGGACGCAGAGCGCACAATGAGTGATCAACTTTCGCTTCAAGATCTTGGTCGCCCACTTCATGACACCACTTTTATTGTCGTTGACTTGGAAACCACTGGCGGATCGCCAGCCACTTCAGCGATTACCGAAATCGGTGCAGTAAAAGTTCGATCGGGTGAGGTTCTTGGCGAATTCCGCACTTTTGTTAATCCAGGTGGACCCATTCCGGTCTTCATCACTGTCCTCACCGGCATTACTGACTCAATGGTGGCCTTAGCGCCAGGAATTGAAAGTGCGCTACCGGCTTTTCTCGAATTCTGTGACAACGCCGACAACGCTGTACTTGTCGCACACAACGCGCCCTTCGATATAGGCTTTCTTAAAGCAGCGTGTGCGCAGTTGAAGATTGACTGGCCAAATTACGAAACTCTAGATACCGCAAAGTTAGCGCGCACCATTCTGAGCAAAGACGAAGTGAACGATTGCAAGCTCGGCACTCTCGCTCCTTTCTTCGGTGCCACCACCACGCCGAACCATCGAGCGCTCGATGATGCGCGAGCAACTGTCGATGTACTGCATGGACTCATTTCAAGATTGGGAAATCTCGGCGTTTCTACCTTGCCTGATTTACGTGCCTTTTCTCATCGCATCACACCTGCACAAAAAAAGAAGAAATATCTAGCGGAAGACATCCCTTCAACGTGTGGCGTCTATATCTTCAAGGATATTAAGGGAGTTCCACTGTACGTGGGAGTTTCAAACAATTTACGTAACAGAGTGCGCTCATATTTCACCGCATCAGAGCAACGACGGCGCATTATCGACATGATTGCCATTGCCGAGAGCGTCGAGACGATTATCTGTCGAACGCCCCTCGAAGCGAGTGTCTTAGAGCTTCGTCTCATCGAAGAGTTCCAACCGCGCACCAATCGGCGTTCCAAGCATCAGAGTAAATCTCATTGGGTCCATTTAACTCGCGAGCGCTTTCCTCGCCTTACGATCGCCCGAGGAATCGAAAAGATTGACGACGAGTGGATCGGCCCCTTCTCCTCTAAAGGCGATGCACAGTTGGCTGTTGAATGTGTGTATGAAGTACTTCCCATTCGACAATGCACTCCTCGCATCACTATTGCTAGCCAGAAAAAGTCGAGTGCGTGTGCACTAGCCGGTATGGGCAAATGTGGCGCCCCATGCATTGACGATCAATCCACTGACGATTACGAAGCCATCGTTGATGTCGCTCGCCACCTCTTCACACTCGACGCCTCTTTAGTGGTGGATCGTGCAAATATTCGCATGCGTGAATTAGCCATCGAGGAAAGATTCGAGGAGGCCATCGAAGTTCGTAACCGACTCACCTCATTCCTGCGAGCATCTTCAAGGGCCGAAAGACTTCGAGCTTTCGTTAAGTTGCCTCAAATCATCACCGCACTACCTACCTCTGATGGCGGATGGGAATTCACCTGCATCAGATACGGACGTTTTGCCGGCGCACTCATCGGGGATCCTGGATATGCACCGCAACTGACCATCGATTCGCTCTTACTACTCAGCGAGCCTGTCTCCCCCCGCGAGCGCATCTTGCCGGCTTCATCACACGAGGAAGTCGAAAGACTTCTGCGTTATGTGGAGACCCCTGGGCTTCGGCTCGTTGAAGTTCTGGGCCAATGGTGCGCACCAGCGCGAGGCGCACAAGCCCACCGACATGCTTTGGAGGCCCTCGAGTTGGCCATTCCTACTGTCAAGCCCACGGGTGGTGGCCACGATGGGCGTCCCATCTCCCGTCGGAGTCGGATATCTCTAGGAGATCTGGGTATTTAAGCCAGGATTTTGGCTGCCAGCGCAACCAGGGCAAAGGGATCTATCGGATGAGCCAGAAAGCCCTCAGCGCGCGACCAGGTAGCTAGCCAGGCATCGTCAGGGCGTCCGACCACCAGGAGAATGGGTGGAGAATTAAAGAATTCGTCTTTAATCTGCCTGGCAAGGCCCATGCCACCCTCGGGGACCGCTTCGCCATCTAAAATGAGCAAATCAAAGCCTTTTTTGCCTTTCAGCGTGGCTTTGGTGGCCTCTTCCATGGCAACCAGCAGCGCCGGCCCAGTAGCCACTTCGAAGGTTTCCACTGGCGGCAAATCAACCGATATTCGACGACCTAGAGCAGCAATAATCTGGGCGCGGACGGTGGAATCATCGCTGTAGATCAGCACTCGAGTAAAGCCCGCGGGTGCTGTCGAAGCAGTGTCAGCGAGCACATCTGTTTGAGTGTGAGCCACGCACTCATCTTATCCCCCTCCAAGGCGGATTTCAGGCTGGCATGTAGTGACCTGGTTCACCTCACCGAGAACGCTCCTGCAGCGCGCTTTTTGTCACTTTATCCACCATAATTTAGGTGTGACTCGTACCCTTGAAGACTCCGAGATAGGCACCGCTCCGGCCAACCGTCCGAACCTCGTTGCCGTGGGAACGATCGTCTGGCTCTCCAGTGAATTAATGTTCTTCGCAGCTCTCTTTGCGATGTATTTCACCGGGCGTTCGGTACAAGGTCCGAAGGTCTGGCTTGAGTCAACGGAGATGCTTAATATCCCCTTCTCTACTTTTAACACCACAATCCTGGTGCTCTCTTCCGTGACCTGCCAATTCGGTGTTTTCGCTGCGGAACGTTTCCAATTACGACGAACAGGTAGCGCGTTAGATTTTCGTAAATGGGGATTGTCGGAGTGGTTCGCGCTTACCTTTTTGATGGGTGCCTTCTTCGTCGGTGGACAGATTTACGAGTATGCAAACCTGGTCGCAGAGGGTCTCTCGTTCTCCACAAACGCATATAGCTCAGTCTTCTATTTGACAACAGGCTTCCACGGCCTCCATGTAACGGGCGGACTTATCGCCTTCCTGATTCTCCTGGCACGCACTTTTAAAGCTCGACGATTCGGCCACTCGGAAGCTACCTCGGCAATCGTGGTCTCTTACTACTGGCACTTCGTTGACATTGTCTGGATCGGACTATTCGCCACTATCTACCTGATCAAGTAAGGCTACGAGTGAAAAAGATTCTGCGTCACCGCCGTCATCCCATCGCGCACTTTCTCGTGTTGGGTATTGCCCTTCTTGCTATCGGGTTTGGATACACACTCCTCTCACCATCGAATGCAGCGGTTGCTACTAATGCGCGTAGCCAAGCGGTAGAAGAAGGTCGTCAGATCTTCCTTAAGGGCTGTTCCTCATGCCATGGAATTAACGCCGAGGGAGCAAGCGATGTGCCCACGCTACTTGGTGTCGGCGCAGCTTCTGTTGACTTCCAGGTAGGAACGGGACGCATGCCGTTGGCCAATACCGGCGTGCAGGCAATGCGCAAGGAGCCGGTCTATAACGCAGAAGAGACCGCCGCGTTGGCTGCCTACGTTGCGAGCCTCTCCCCAGGACCAGCAATACCTAATGCGGCACAGTTGAATTACGAGCGCGATGGAAACATCGCCGAAGGCGGACAGCTTTTCCGCACTAACTGCGCGATGTGTCACAACTACGCAGGCCAAGGCGGAGCACTTACCCAAGGAAAGTATGCGCCTTCCTTGATGGGTGTTGAAGTAAAACAGATATACGAGGCGATGCTCACCGGGCCACAATCAATGCCAGTCTTTGGTGATCGCGCCATTTCCCCACAACAAAAACTTTCCATGATTAAGTTCATTAAGGGTATCGAAGCGGAAAAAGGTCAAGGTGGATTCTCGCTCGGCAAGGTTGGCCCCGTGACTGAAGGTCTGGTGGCCTGGGTACTAGGACTTGGATTACTTATTGGAGTTTCTGTCTGGCTAGGAGCAAAATCTAAATGAGCGATTCACTACGCGGTGGTCAAGAGGGTGTAGAACATCAGAGTTCAACAGCGCTCTCTCCGCTGGCCGATCCGGGCCTTCCTCCCCACGTTTATCGCCGCGCCGACACTGAACCGCGTGCTGCAAAGAAGGCGGAGCGGCAAGTAGCCATCCTCTTTATTCTTTCGGCGGTAAGCACCGTTGCATTTGTCGCTTCCTTTGTGGGTATTAAGAAAGATGCCTTCATTTTTATCCCACTCTTTGGCTCCACACAGGCACAGCAACTTGCTCTAGGCATGACCTTGGCACTTTCACTCTTTCTCATCGGTGCGGGCGCTGTGCATTGGGCTAAAACATTGATGCCTGACCATGAAGTCATCCAGGAACGCCACGAGTTGCGTTCAAGTGATGAAGATCGCCAAGGAGTTATCGAAGTCTTTCGCGAGGGCGCAGAGGCAGCTGGTCTTGGCCGTCGCTCTCTCATCAAGCGATCACTCTTAGGGTCAGTCGGGCTAATCTCGCTCACCCCCATTCTTTTGCTGAGAGATTTGGGACCGCTTCCCGGAAAACAATTAGAGACCACTAACTGGGAGGCCGGTCGACGGCTCGTCACTGACCCCGATAGAAAGCCACTGAAAGCCAGTGATTTACAAGTCGGCGCCGTGGCACACATTCTTCCCGAGATGCCCGAGGGTAGTGAGCTCACTCTCAACGACATGGTGAAGGACCCGGTGATCCTTGTGCGTCTTCGCCCAGAGGACTTCAATCTCCCGGCGGACCGCAAAGATTGGGTTCACGAAGGCATCATCGCCTTCTCGAAGATATGTTCACACATGGGGTGCGCAGTGGGTCTCTACGAACAGCAGACTCATCATTTGCTCTGTCCTTGCCACCAATCTACTTTCGATGTCGAAACAGGTGCGCAAGTGATTTTCGGACCGTCAGCTCGCGCACTTCCGCAATTGGCGATTACCATTGACTCAGAGGGATATCTGATTGCCAAGCAAGGCTTTATGGAACCAGTCGGACCTAGCTTTTGGGAGCGTTCATCATGACAACAGGCAAGCGCATCGGTGGAAACATAGCTAACTTCGTAGACGAGCGTACTGGAGCCGGACGCGCCCTGAAGAAGAACCTCAGCAAGGTATTCCCCGACCACTGGTCATTTATGCTTGGAGAAGTGGCAATGTACTCCTTCGTTATCTTGCTGCTCTCCGGCACCTTCCTCACCTTCTTTTTCGTGCCTTCGCAAGAAGAGATTATTTACCAAGGAAATTACGCGCCTCTCAGTGGTCTTTCGATGTCCGAGGCATATGCATCAACTGTTGATATGTCCTTCGACGTACGCGGTGGCATGTTGATGCGCCAAGTCCATCACTGGTCAGCACTTATTTTCCTTGCAGCCATGGTGGTACACATGATGCGCGTCTTCTTCACTGGAGCCTACCGAAAGCCTCGCGAGTTTAACTGGGTCCTCGGCGTTGGCTTACTTACCCTCGGAATTGTTGAAGGCTTCTTGGGGTATTCGCTTCCAGACGATCTGCTTTCGGGTACCGGCATTCGTATCGCCGAAGCAATCATTCAAGCCATCCCACTCGTGGGTACTTATCTTGCCTTCTTCCTTTTCGGTGGTGGATTCCCTGGAACAATTTTCATCTCCCGTATTTACACCATTCACGTTTTACTTGTGCCAGGAATAATTCTTGCCCTTATCACCGCCCACGTGCTTCTTGTCTGGTTCCAGAAGCACACCCAATACCCTGGCCCCGGCCGCACAGAAAAGAACGTTGTGGGCTTTCCGCTGCTCCCGGTATACATGGCCAAAGCTGGTGGTTTCTTCTTCATTGTCTTTGGAATCACCACTTTCTTAGGTGCAGTTGCTTCCATCAACCCGATCTGGCTCTACGGTCCCTACAACCCGTCTCAGATCTCTGCAGGTTCACAACCAGACTGGTATATGGGTTGGCTTGATGGTTTGGTTCGGATGGCTCCCAACTGGGAGACATCCGCATTCGGTCATACCGTTTCCTGGAACATTCTGATTCCAGCTCTGATCGTGCCTGGGATAATGTTCACTGGGCTTGCGCTCTGGCCATTCATAGAATCCTGGGTCACCGGAGATAAACGCGAGCACCATCTTCTTGAACGCCCACGTAACGCACCCACTCGCACCGCGGTCGGCGCTATGGCACTCACTTTCACCATGGTCACCTTGA
>NSHZ01000048.1 GCA_002737595.1 Actinomycetota bacterium
TGGCGCCATCCTCTACCGAACTACGTCATACTTCTTAGAGCGGCTGGGGCTCAGATCGATCGAAGAACTCCCCGCTTTGGCACCGTTTCTACCCGATGTTGATGTCATTGATGATCTCTTTGACTCATTCTCAAGTTGAGATAGAGAGACAATGGAGATCCGCCTACAGAAAGTCCTCGCCTCCGCGGGGGTGGCTTCCCGCCGTGCCAGCGAAGAGCTCATCGCAGCAGGTCGGGTGCGTGTCAACGGACGCACCGTGAAGGAATTAGGTACTAGAGTCGATCCTGATACGGCGGTCATTGAAGTAGACGGCGAGGCTATCTCCACATTTGTCCCGAAAGTCCACCTAGCAATGCATAAGCCAGAGGGTGTGCTCTCGGCAATGTCTGACAGCGAAGGCCGCCCGCACCTGGGGGATTACCTCGCTACACGTTCAGATCGCCTCTTCCACGTGGGAAGACTCGACGTGGAGACCGAGGGCCTCATCTTACTCACCAACGATGGCGAGCTAGCCAATCGCCTTGCCCACCCCCGTTACGGAATACGCAAGAAGTACCTCGTCTGGGTCGAGGGCGCCCTCCCGAAGGATGCCAAGGCCCGGTTGTCTGTTGGCATCGAGCTTGAAGACGGGCTAGCCCGGGTAGACGCATTTGAAGTGGTGGAGAAGGACCGGGCGCGTTCACTCGTGGAGTTAGAGATTCACGAAGGTCGTAATCGGATTGTCCGTCGGATTTTTGATGCCCTCGGCACCCCGGTCGAACGCCTCGTGAGGACCCAAGTGGGACCCGTCCAGCTAGGCGAATTGCGCTCCGGACGGACCCGAGTTTTGACCACTGTTGAGGTTCGCAAACTGATGGAGCTGGTAGATCTTTAAAGGTAGATCGGTAAGTTTTTAACTCTATTAATTAATATCTAATTAAATCGTTATAAATATATGTCGATATTCTAACTCATGAGCACCTGAACTATTAAGGATTTATCGACTTTATAGGCGCGATTTGGGTCAATACAGAACTCTATGTCGACAATAAGTGAATTTAGAGTGGGCGCTGAATATCTCTATATTAATTTGTATATATAACCTTTAAAGGTCTTATAAATACCAGATATTAGAGAGTCGATCAGTTACCCTGGGAGCATGTACGCAATAAGAGGCGCAACTCAGCTAGCGGAGGACTCCAAGGAGGCCATTCGTGATGGCGTCGTGGAATTGCTCAGCGAGGTGATGAGGGCAAATCAAATCGAGCCAGCAGACATCGTTTCAGTGCTCTTCACAGCCACCCCTGATCTCACTTCTGATTTCCCCGCAGCCGCTGCCCGCACTATTGGCTTCGGATCTACCCCGTTGATCTGTGCATCTGAGATTGCAGTTCCAGGGGCGTTGCCGAGGGCCGTCCGAGTCATGCTGCACGTCCATGGCCGATCTTCCGACGTGCATCACATTTATCTGCATGGAGCAGCCGCGCTCAGACAAGATCTTGCTCAATGAAAGTTGTCATCGCCGGGGCAGGCTTCATGGGAACCTCGCTAGGGATGGCGATCACCCGAGCCGGGGGAGCAGTTCGCTTCACAGACCGCAATAAAGAGCACGCAGAATTAGCTAGCGCGCGAGTCGGCAGGAGTTTTGAAGGTCAAGGAGATCTCTTTGTAGCGGCGGTGCCCACCACATTTGTCGGAAAGGTCATTTTAAGTGCTTTTAGAAGCAATCTCGCGTTGAATTTTACTGATTTAGGCTCTACAAAGACCAACGTTCAACTAGAGGTGACTTCTTTTGGTGCTGGTGAGCTCTTTTGCGGCGGTCACCCTATGGCAGGTAGTGAGCGAAGCGGTCCCACGGGTGCGCGTTCAGACCTCTTCGAGGGACACCCCTGGGTAATTACCCCATCGAGTAAGACAAGTAGCCAGAGTCTCTCGGCCGTTCGAGGTTTAGTTGATCTGGTGGGCGCGCTCCCAGTTGAACTCAGCCCCGAAGGGCATGACCGCGCGGTCGCGGAAGTAAGCCATGGACCACAAGTGCTCGCTTCACTCTTGGCAAGCTCTTTGAATCAGGTGGATGTCTCCCACCTTGCTATTGCCGGCCAAGGCCTTCGAGATACCACTCGCATAGCCGGATCAAGCCCGGAAGTTTGGGCTTCGATACTGAGCACGAATGGTGCTGTAGTCGCCAATTTTCTGCAGCCCATCGCAGAAGAGTTAGCACTCATCATTGCCTCTTTGAAAGCAGGTGACTCTCAAGCGCTCGGGGCCTTTATTGCTCGAGGTAATGCGGGTCGGGATCTGATTCCAGGCAAGCACGGATTATCAAGTCGAGAATATGACCAGATCTCTGTGGTCTTACCGGACAGACCTGGACAGTTGGCATTGCTCTTCGACATTTTTAGTGAGCTCAAGGTCAATGTGGAAGATATTGCTATGGAGCATTCCCCGGGGCTTCCGGCAGGGTTACTTCAGCTCTCGCTGCGGGTGGGGCATGGTGAAAAAACGGTTCAGGAACTTATCGGGCGAGGTTGGCGGGCATTTACCCTTTCAGGATGATTCATCGTTAGATGGTCATATATATTTATCGACAAATATCACTTCAATATCCCGATAGAGTGGGGTAATGCTTCGAATCCTTGCTATTGATGGTCCCAGCGGATCGGGCAAATCATCTCTCGCTCGGGCCCTCGCTACGCACTTTGACATGCGTTACTTGGACACCGGGGCGCTCTATCGGACCGTTACCTTAGCCGCCATCAAACTCGACCTACTTACCGGTAGTGATGAAGCCGTTGTCAATGCCTTGCCAGGAATCACCGTGACTTTTGAGGCAAATCCAGACCAACCCCGAGCCTTACTTAATGGGCAGGACGTATCTGAAGCGATTCGCACCCCAGAGGTCACCGCCTCAGTGAGTCGGATAGCGGCCATTCCGGGGGTGCGCCAATACTTGCTCCGAGTGCAACGAGAATTCCTCTTAGCTGGCTCTCTGGCCATCGAAGGGCGAGATATTGGCACCGTGGTGGCGCCCAATGCAGATTTAAAAATTTTCCTCACTGCCGACCTCGGTGCTCGAGCCGCACGTCGGCGCGCGCAGGGCGAGACGGGGGAGGGCGACGTTGCCTCCGAGTTATCAGCCCGTGATCATGTGGATACGACACGTGCAGCGTCACCTCTTGCAAAGAGTGAAGACGCTATTGAAATTGACGCCACATTTCTCTCGCTAGCTGAAGTCATTGATATCGCAAGCGACCTCATGGTGGGAGCTGGTTTTAGCGACGAAGACGATGACGAGTTCGTACTACCTGAAGAGATTGTCACTGAAGAGGAACAAATCTTTCTTCCTGTTGTAGCTATTTTGGGTCGACCAAACGTGGGTAAATCAACTTTGGTCAATCGCATCCTTGGCCGCCGAGAAGCCGTCGTCGAAGATCAACCGGGGGTGACCCGGGATCGCGTCATGCATGACGCCGAATGGAATGGCCGTCGTTTCAGAATCATCGACACTGGCGGTTGGGAACCTAAGGGCGTAGGCATCGCCATTAAGGTAACTCGACAATCAGAGGCTGCCCTCGCCCATTGCGATGTTGCAATTTTTGTTGTTGATTCACATGTGGGTGCTCTTGATGAGGATGAAGCTATCGTGCGACTACTTCGCAAAAGTGGAAAGCCTGTAATCCTTGCAGCCAACAAAGTTGACGGCATGCGCGATGAAGCCGATGCGCATGCATTATGGAATTTGGGTCTGGGGGAGCCCTATTTTGTCTCCGCCTTGCATGGTCGCGGTTCCGGTGACCTCCTTGATGAGGTTGTCAAGGTACTTCCAAAGGACGGAACTTCACCAGAAGTAACTAACGTGCGTCGCGTCGCTCTTGTCGGACGACAAAATGTGGGCAAGTCGAGCATGCTTAATCGACTTGCGGGAAGTGAGCGCGTTGTCGTTGATGAGATTGCCGGAACCACGAGAGATCCAGTCGATGAAATAATTGAATTGGCTGGAAAGTCGTGGCGCTTTATTGATACAGCGGGAATCAGGCGTCGCCCTAATCAGGCAGACGGTGCCGACTTCTATGCCGCCCTTCGAACTCAAGTGGCGATCGAACGCGCTGAACTAGCCATCGCGATGATCGACGCTTCTGAGCCCCTCACCGAGCAGGACTTGCGAATATTTTCCCTCATCGAAGAGAGCGGCCGCGCACTCGTCTTGGCGTTTAATAAATGGGACTTAGTGGACGACGACCGTCGTCGCGAATTGGAGCGCCAGATAGATCGAGAGTTAGTTCAGTTTGGCTGGGCTGAACGAGTCAACATTTCTGCTAAGACGGGCTGGCATAAAGATCGACTTGCTCCGGCAATTCAACGCGCGTTAGCAAGTTGGGATGCACGCATTCCTACCGGTCGACTCAATTCATTCCTTGGACAATTGATTTCTGCCACACCGCCTCCGGTGCGCGGAGGAAAGCAGCCACGAGTTCTCTTTGCCACCCAAGTTGCCGCTCGACCTCCTAGATTCGTGATTTTTTCGTCTGGGTTCCTCGAGGCCGGCTACCGCAGATTTATTGAGCGACGACTTCGTGAGGAATTTGAATTTACTGGCTCACCGATTGAAATCTCGGTCAAAGTGCGTGAACGCACCCGCTAGGCTTTCTGCTCACGGGACGTGGCGCAGCTTGGTAGCGCACCAGACTGGGGGTCTGGGGGTCGCAGGTTCAAATCCTGTCGTCCCGACGTGATGACGATCCCGAATGCCCTCTCGGCGCTGCGGTTATTTGGCGTACCGCTCTTCCTCATTCTCATTCTTGACGGCTCACATGATGGCTGGGCAATATTCCTGCTCTTCATCGCAGGACTTACAGACTTCCTCGATGGTTACATCGCTCGCCGGTTTAACCAACAGTCGCGACTAGGTGAATTGCTCGATCCACTCGCCGATCGACTCTACATTTTGGCCACCCTCATCGGGCTCACCTATCGAGAGATCATCCCCGTCTTTCTCATCGTTACGTTGGTTTCGCGAGACCTTGTTCTGGCGATTCAAATTGCGTGGTTACGAAGAAAGGGACTTCCGCCAATTCCCGTTATTTTTCTCGGAAAAGCCGCCACTATGAATTTGCTTTATGCATTTCCTCTGTTGCTTTGGGCTTCTGGGGTAGAGATCACTTGGCTCACTGGTGGTGCATGGGCCTTTGCTATTTGGGGGAGCGCTCTCTATGTGATCACTGGCTTCTTGTATTTAGTTCATGGATTCAAGGTAGGCGTATCTCGTGCCACTTGACGATGTTCATTCAATCCTCGAAGAGATTACTTTAAATGCAATGGAGCCCGATTATCGAAACCATCGCCCTCGTCGCGTCGCCATCTCCACTCGCCACCGCATCATCGCTGCCACGGGACTTGTCGTCGTTGCCTTCTTGGTGACCAGCACTATCCAGATTGGCCTAAAAAACCGTGCTCGACAAGCGGATGTGGTTCAAGCGACCAAGGTTGGTCTCATCGATCAGATTCAGCGAGCGGACGATCGACGCGAGACACTCTTTGTCGAGGTTAGCGCAATCAGCGTGGCAATAGATCTTCTGCAACGTCGCAATCTGCAATTGTCTACACAAGGTGTGGCTCTCGCGAAGAAGATTGACAATGCGCTCACCTACTCTGGAGATCGAGCTGTGGTGGGAGAAGGCGTCGTCATTCGTCTCGATGCGAAATCGGCAAAGAACCCAGTCCTTGATGTGGACCTCCAAGCAATCACTAACGGACTCTGGGGAGCTGGAGCGGAGGCCATCTCAATATCTAGCATCCGCCTTAATGCCCTCTCGGCTATTCGCCATGCAGGAGACGCGGTGTTAGTTGACTATCGCCCTGTTACTTCACCGTATGAAATCGCTGTCGTAGGAGACTCTCTGCGTATCCGAGCAGAACTTAAGAATGGCGAGCTTGGACGATTACTCGTCGCGTTGAAGAAGGATTACGGGATTAGTGCATCAATCACTCCCAAACGATCCGTATCTATCGCAGGACACTCGAGCACATCGCTGCGCTATGCCAGTAGAGTTCCAGCATGATCCCGGTTATCGGTCTCGTTGTCGGCGTAGTGGTAGGGCTATTCACCCACCCCTCTGTACCGCTCTGGCTTCAGCCTTACTTGCCCATTGCCATTGTGGCCGCGCTTGACGCTGTATTCGGGGGAGTACGTGCCCTGTTGGAACGTTCTTTTGACGACAAAGTATTCGTAATTTCATTCGGCACCAATGTCGTGATTGCCGGACTCATCGTTTACCTAGGTGATCAACTCGGAGTCGGATCCCAACTCTCCACTGGTGTGGTTGTGGTACTCGGCATACGTATTTTCACGAACGCAGCAGCCATTAGACGCTTTATTTTCCGCGCATGATGATGAAGCGGCCATCCTCCACTCAATTAGTTATTGGGCTGATCTTGGCTGGTTTAGGTTTCGCGTTAGCTACACAGATTGCCTCTAACTCCAGTGCAGGTCTGCAGACGCTTCCACAATCAGACCTGGTCAGAATCTTGGATGACCTCACTTCAAAAAATTCGCGCCTAGAAGCGGAGCGCTCATCGCTCATCACTCTCAACTCTGAGATCACCCGTGGCGGTGCCTCCTCTCAGACCGCCCTATCTGCAGCGCAATCCCGAGCAGACGCACTTGAAATCCTCACCGGCCAGGTAGCTGCTCACGGACCGGGCATTGTGTTGAATGTATATGCTCCTAAAGAAGCGATCCCTGCTGAACAATTGGTGGCCGTCATTAATGAATTGCGTGACGCTGGCGCCGAAGTTGTGGAAATCGTCGGCATTGGAGAAGGCACCAACCCTATCGGCGTTCGGGTCGTGGCCAGCACCTATGTTGTGCGCGAGCGAACTCCAGCCGTATTTCGAATTGATGGAGTTGTCCTCAATCCACCATTTACTTTTAGAGCCATCGGCGACGGTCCCACCATCTCTGCCGCTCTTAATATCGCAGGAGGCGTGACAGATCAGTTCCGCCGGTCTGGGTCTCGCGTCGCACTTACCATTGAGGAAGATCTCACGATAAGCACTCTCGCCAGACTTACCTCTCCTCGATACGCTCAAACCAAGTAGAGAAAAGGATTGATATGAGCAGTGTTCCCGAAGCTTTGAAATTCACATCTGATCACGAATGGGTCGAAACGCGGGGGGAGATTTCGCGCATTGGTATCACCGATTTCGCGCAAGCGGCACTCGGTGACATTGTTTATGTGCAGTTGCCGCAGGTGGGAGATGCCCTCGAGGCTGGCAAGGTCTGTGGTGAGATTGAGTCCACTAAGAGTGTGAGCGATCTCTTCTCACCTGTGACCGGTGTGGTGAGCGCAGTAAATGACCTCGCATCTCATTTTCCGGAGTCACTCAACAGCGATCCGTACGGATCAGGCTGGATTTTTGAAGTGAGTGGCGGAGTGGTAGGCACGACTCTCACGGCCATGGAGTATCGGGCAGCGATTGGCGAATAGCCGAGGCGGTTGACCGCCTCCACAAGCGCTACTAGGGTCATCCTCAACTTGAGGTCAAACCTGTCGTAGCGAGAGTGGGGAGAGCAATGAGCTGCACTACCTGTGGTGCCGAAGAGAGCACTCCGTGCACCTGCGCCAATGAGCTCACCACCACGCTGAATATAAATCGTGCAAATACCCCCACCCCGATGGGCGGCACACTTCATTCTTACGATGAGAACCTCTCTGACGAAGAGCGCACGGTCGTCAGAAGCCTTTCGGCGCAGAGCGCAGTTCTCATCATCCAGAGAGGCCCCTCCTCTGGTTCGCGCTTTCTTCTCGATGCAGAATCAGAGAGTGTGGGTCGTCATCCTGATAGTTCTATTTTCTTGGACGACATCAGTGTGAGCAGGAAGCATGCGATCTTAAATCGCCAGGAGAACGGATTTTCCATTTCAGATATTGGTTCACTCAACGGCACCTACGTTAATGGCGATCGTGTCGAGAAGGTTGTATTGCATTCGGGTGATGAAGTTCGTATTGGTAAATATCGATTGATCTACTTCACGGGGGATATGTCATGAGTGTTCCGGTCCGCGCCTATCTGAGCATCGGCGAAGTCCTTTCGAAATTACGTGGAGATTTTCCAGATGTCACCATCTCCAAAATTCGATTTCTTGAAACAGAGGGCCTGATAGATCCAGCGCGAACCCCCTCGGGTTACCGCAAATTCACCAACGTTGACGTAGAACGACTTCGTTATGTTCTCGGCGCACAACGCGACCAATACCTGCCGTTGAAAGTGATCAAGGACCATCTAGAAGCTCTCGATCGCGGGTTGCAACCACCTGATCTTTCCGGTGGCCCACGGGTGCCGCGTCTAGCTGCTGTCGATTCAGTGATCGCTCCCGAAGCGTTTGCTGAAAATAGTGATCTGCGATTAAGCCGTGAAGAACTCTTAGAATCTAGCGGTATTACGGAAGCACAGCTCAAAGATCTCGAATCTTACGGTTTGGTGGCAATACGAGGGCGCCACTACGACAACGATGCATTAACCATTTCTCGCGTGGTTGCAGCCATGGCCCCTTTCGGTATCGAGCCGCGTCACCTGCGCTCGTTCAAGAGCGCAGCAGATCGTGAGGTGGGATTAGTGGAGCAGGTCATCACCCCACTGATGCGCCAGAAGGGGACGGAGTCAAAAGACCGAGCCCTAGAAGTGCAGCGAGAGCTGGCTTCGCTTTCCATTAGATTGCATGCCGCCCTAGTCAAGATGGGCCTCAACCGCATTCGATAATCTGCCACTGAGAGCGACAACCGGCTCTGAGGGTCGTATGGTGAGAACATGAGTGGAATTGCACGCGTAGAGGTCATCGGTGTACGTGTGGAGATGCCCTCCAATCAACCGATTGTGCTCTTGCGTGAGACCGAAGGTGAGCGCTATCTGCCGATATGGATAGGTGCCGTAGAAGCCACAGCAATAGCCTTCGCGCAACAAGGAATCCAGCCGCCAAGGCCGATGACTCATGACTTGCTCAACACCGTAATGGAGCGCACAGGTCACGCTCTGGAGAGTGTCCTTCTCACTGAAATAAAGGACGGCATCTTTTATGCCGAAATCACCTTAGAAGGGGACTTGCAAATTTCTGCGAGGCCTTCTGACGCGATCGCGCTGGCCTTGAGAAATTCGCGCCCCATCTTCGCAAATGTTGACCTGCTCGCTCAAGCGGGAATTGACATCCCCAAGGACCCTGAGGGGGAGGGGGGGCAAGAGGAGGCGGTTGAGCGCTTCCGCGAGTTCCTGGATCAAATCACTCCAGAGGATTTCATTAGTTAACTCAGAACTCTCAACCTGAGGTTGAGGTTCATAGCGTGTTGGTGATTGCCCTGGCGCTCGCCCCGCTCTACTCTACTTACACCGTTGTTATCCTGACTTCCCCCGGAGTGAAAATGAACCCTAGCCACCCGACCGACCAGACCCCGCTTTCGAACGCGCCACTCGAGGCGGGTTATCGCGGGAATACCGCATGTGCCGCCGCTGGTATTACTTATCGCCAGCTTGATTACTGGGCGAGGACCGGCTTAATTGAACCAAGCGTGCGTCCAGCAACCGGATCGGGAAGTGCTCGTCTCTACGGCTTTCGAGACATTTTGGTTCTCAAAATCATTAAACGTCTCTTGGACACTGGTGTCTCCCTGCAAAATATTCGCACTGCCGTTGAGCACCTTCGCCTTCGTGGAGTAGCCGATCTGGCAAAAATCACTCTGATGAGCGATGGCGCCACTATCTACGAATGCACTTCAAATGATGAAGTAATCGATATTTTGGCTGGTGGTCAAGGAGTCTTTGGTATCGCCTTGGGACGCGTATGGGCTGAAGTTGAAGGTTCCCTCGCGGCGCTACCCTCGGAGAATCCGGCCTCTGAGACCGATTTGATCACCAGCGATGAGTTCTCTCTCCGCCGTCGCGCTAAAGGCGCCTAACCGCCTAGCCAACTACTTTCCCTGCCAAGGCAGGCGGGTCTTTCATCTGTCACCGTGCCAAGGTCCTAGGATGAGAGCGCTGCAAAAACTACGCGGGAGAGTGGTGCGCGAGCCACGCGCATGACGCCGAAGGAGCAACCTCCCCGGAACCTCTCAGGCCAACGGACCGTGTAGATCAGGCAACTCTGGAGAAGCAACAATGGATTGTCATTGTTGCGCCGAAGATGTAATCCGCCTTTGGCGGGGATGCTTTCAGGTGCGCTCGGTCTGGTCACTCCACACCTAGGGCGAGACAGAGGGGGAATGATTCGACTGTCTAGTCGACCCCTGAGCTGAGGAGCGTCATGAGTAACGCAGGTTCTTACACACATAATTTTGCTAGTCGCCATATCGGTCCAGACGAACAAAGTCGATCGATCATGCTCTCGGCGCTGGGATATCAGAATCTTGAGGAACTTATCTTTGACGTCGTCCCACAATCAATACGCTTAAAAAGTGAAATGGCCCTAGGGGAGGGGCTCTCTGAAGTTGATGCGTTGGCGGAAATTCGGGAGCTTGTGAGCGAAAATGAACCCAAACGTTCTTTGATCGGCATGGGGTACTACGGAACGCACACACCCGGAGTCATTAAACGAAACGTTTTGGAAAATCCAGCTTGGTACACGGCCTATACGCCATATCAGCCTGAGATATCTCAAGGACGTCTGGAGGCATTGATCAATTTCCAAACGATGATCGCAGACCTCACGGGAATGCATCTTTCGAATGCCTCGATGCTTGATGAAGGCACGGCAGCTGCCGAGGCGATGACTCTCGCGCTTCGTTCATATAAAGGCAGTAGTCGAACCTTTTTGATAGATGCCGATACGCACCCACAAACTATTGCGGTGATACAAACACGGGCCAAGCCTTTGAAGATTCATGTCCAACTTTGGGATTCAGGCGATCCGCTACCTGACGCATTTGGTCTCTTACTTTCATATCCAGGATCTTCTGGACTCGTACGCGATATATCCAGTGATATCACGGCCATTCACGCACTCTCTGGAATAGCTGTGGTCGCGTCCGACCTGCTGGCTCTTACACTTGTGAAATCGCCTGGATCACTCGGCGCGGATGTCGTTGTGGGTTCGTCGCAACGATTTGGGGTTCCCATGGGTTTCGGCGGGCCACATGCGGGTTTCATGGGTGTGCGTGCGGGCCTGGAACGCTCGTTGCCTGGCCGTTTAGTAGGTGTCAGTGTTGATGATGTCGGTACGCCGGCGATGCGTCTCGCTCTGCAAACACGTGAACAACACATTCGCAGGGAGAAGGCAACCAGCAATATCTGCACAGCTCAGGTCCTGCTAGCAGTTTTAGCTTCCATGTATGCGGTCTATCACGGTCCACGAGGCTTACAGGGAATCGCGCAGGGAATCGCAGATAACGCGATGGCATTTTCAGTAGCCCTCAAAGATGCTGGCTATGACGTGTTGCATGATTCATTTTTTGACACGGTGACATTCCGTAAACACGACACCACATCTGACCATATCCTTCAGACGCTCTTGGCGGTGGGTTTTAACATCCGAAAAATCGACACTGAGTGGGTTTCGCTATCCATAGATGAAACCGTTTCGAATGTAGATCTAACAACCATCATGCAAGCATTAGGCCTCACAATGGGAACTGTGAAGCGGAGTTTTAGCTCTCTTGTGCGCGAGGACGAGTTTCTTACCCATCCGGTATTTCATTCACACCACAATGAAACCTCGATGCTGAGATACATACGTACCTTGGGGGACCGCGATCTTGCACTAGATCGCACCATGATTCCTCTCGGTAGTTGCACCATGAAGCTCAACGCAACCAGCGAGATGGAACCCATTACTTGGCCAGAGATTTCCACTCTTCACCCCTTCGCTCCTGCAGG
>NSHZ01000049.1 GCA_002737595.1 Actinomycetota bacterium
GAAGAGGGCGAAATGCGTGCGATGGATATCTCGAAAATCGCTCTCTTCATCGAATCCATCTAAGAAAGTCTCACTCCAACCGTCAGGAATGGCATGAGCGATGGAGCTGTCGGCACCTCTCCCAATCACCGCGATTCGAGTCATGGCGCCAATCCTATGTGCGAAATTAGAGGCGACGTAGGATCTCTTCCTTCTTCCGGTCATAGTCGTCTTGCGTAATAAGACCCTCCCGAAGCAATCCGGCGAGTGATTCAAGGTCGCCTTTCAAGGAACGAACTTCGCCGTGGGGCATTGGTCCCGGTGTAGAAAATTGCGCCGCGGCGACACGAAAATCACTCTTAGGTTTTTGTGTGAGACCCAGGATGAAGGCGACCAAGAAAGGGGTGTGAGCTATTAAAGTGATAATGATGAAGGGCGTCAGCTCGCTCAGGTCAAAGTATAACCAAGAAGCGCTAAAAAACGCTCCGAAGATACTCTCAAGAAAATTGAAGCCAATAACAAAGTTGAGGACGATTCCCACAAGAAAACTGCCGAAATAGATTGAAGCGAATACGATTTTCTTCTTGCCGCTAAATCCCATGATCAACGCCATGAGTATGACGACTATGCGAGCCAACTGGAGTATCACTGAGGTGAATAGGGGTGAGCCATATATATTTAAGTAAATCAGAATGCCGAAGATCAGGTTCAAAGCTAGGCCGACGGAGAGAAGTACGCGCTGGGCAACAGTGGGTTTCATGGGCATCATTTTAGGTCGCCCACGCTTAAACCTGGGCATTTCATGGACCTAGATCTCCTATTTTTTAGGCATACGATAGAGCCACTATGTTGAATGGATTGATCCGAGGACCGATCACCAAGATCCTCACGCCGCCGGCTCGAGGTTTGCTTCGGCTTGGCGTGACCCCAAATATGGTGACTGCCACAGGCGCGTTTGGTGCGGCGGCCTCTGCGCTTCTGCTCTTTCCTACTGGACATCTTTTCGGTGGCACGTTGACTATTTCGGCATTTATTTTGAGTGATCTTCTTGATGGCACGATGGCCCGCATTTCGGGAAAGAGCTCGCGCTGGGGGGCTCTCCTAGATTCCACCCTCGACCGCGTGGGAGATGCGGCTATCTTTGGTGGACTCTTGCTCTATTACGCGCATCACGATCACCTTCTTGCTGTGTTAGCGGGCATCTGTTTGGTCTCTGGCGGATTAGTTCCCTATGTAAAGGCTAAGGCGGAATCTCTTGGCATCGCCTGTGACGGCGGAATTGCCGAGCGCGCAGAGCGGATTATAGCCATCTTGATCACAACTGGTCTTTCGGGCCTGGGCCTGTCATATGTCGGCGCAATCGGTCTCTGGCTTATTGCTGTCGCATCGATCGTTACTTTTGGACAACGCATGGCACAAGTGTGGCGTAGCGATGTTTGATGAGTTCGCCGGAGTCGCCTACTCAGCCGGATGGAGTGCTACGCGTTTCCTTCCTGAGTTTTTGGCATACCGGTCTTTCTCTTTGCTTGCAGATCAGAGTTGGTTTGCTCAGAGCAAAGCCATCACACAATATGAACGAAATTTGGCGCGGGTTCGCCCTGGGCTCACCAGGGTAGAAATGCGTGAGCTTTCGCGCAAGGGAATGCGCTCGTACATGCGCTATTGGTGTGACACATTTCGATTGCAAGATTGGAGCCATACCAGAATCGTCGACACGGTCCTTATAGAAGGAGAAGAGAATTTACGTGCGGCTCTCAGCGACGGCGGCGCCATTGCCGCCCTTCCGCACTCCGGCAATTGGGATCATGCGGGAGCTTGTATAGCGTTGAAGGGCATTCGTGTTGCAACGGTTGTAGAACGGCTCAAACCGGAGAGCCTCTTTCAACAATTTTTGGAGTATCGCCAGAGCCTCGGCATGGATGTCTACCCACTTGATGCAACAGTCATGCTTCCACTCATGCGTAAGATCAAAGAGGGGTCACTTATCGCTCTCGTTTCCGATCGCGATCTTTCACAACATGGAATTCCCGTGACATTTTTCGGTGAGCAGACGACGATGCCCCCAGGCCCTGCTGCGCTCTCTTTTCAGAGCGGTAGGCCAGTCCTGCCGACCGTAGTCACCTATACAAAAAATGGGATCATCCTTCGCTTCGGATCTCCGATTAATCCGGATCGGAAGGCGAATAAGTCAGCAGAGATTCAACGAATTACGCAAATGTGTGCAGATTATTTTGCAGTAGAAATCGCCAAAGCACCGTGGGATTGGCATATGTTCCAGCCACTATGGAGCGCAGACCGATGAAGAAACTGCGCATTGGGTTGGTCTCGCCCTACGACTGGAGCGTTCCGGGTGGAGTGCAATTTCATATTCGTGATCTAGCCTTGCGACTCATGGAGGAAGGTCATTTCGTTTCGGTACTGACCCCCGACACGGGAGATGAGGAGCGCCCTGAGTTCATAGTGGGAGCGGGCCGTTCGATTCCGGTTCCTTACAACGGAGCAGTCGCTCGACTGGCGTTTGGACCTATAGCAAATGGTCGAGTACGTAAGTGGATATCGGAAGGCGACTTTGATCTGTTGCACTTGCATGAGCCGACAATTCCTTCACTCTCAATATTGGCATGCTGGGCGGCAAGCGGTCCGATGGTGGGAACTTTTCATGCCGCATATCCGCAGAGTTGGGCGATGAATGTAGCGGCTCCTATTCTCGAACCTGCAATGGATAAATTGAGTGCACGGATTGCAGTCAGTTCGGCCGCGCACTCGACCTTGGTTGAACATCTCGGAGGGGATGCGGTGGTGATTCCAAATGGAGTTGACACAGCACCATTTGCGATGGCAACCGTAAATCTCGATTGGAACCATCGCACTATCGGTTTCCTTGGCCGATTTGAAGACGCGCGTAAGGGCTTCGATCTCTTGGTGCAAGCTTTTGCTCTCTTGCGTGCAAGGGGTGAGCTTGCTGACGTGCGAGTTCTTGTTGCTGGACGTGGAGACTCACGCGACGTGATGGAGAAGATCACAAAAACATACGGCGAAGAGATCGCGCAACATTTCCATTTTCTCGGAGAGATTTCTGATTCGCAAAAGGCAGATTTTCTCAAGTCGGTCTCACTTTATGTGGCTCCGAATACCGGGGGAGAGTCCTTTGGAATCATTATCGCAGAAGCGATGGCAAGTGGCGCGGCAATCTTGGCGAGCGATCTACCGCCATTTGTGGATGTCCTCGACGGCGCTGCCGAGTATTTCGAGAACGAAAACGTTCTCGAACTCTCTGCGAAGATCCTCAAAATGATGAGTGATGATGATTTGCGTGCGCAGTACAGGCTCCTTGGTTCGGCACGTTCTCCAATGTTTGATTGGGACGAGATTGTTCCTAAAATCTTGTCAATCTACGAGATGATTACCGCTGATGGGCAAAGAGTGAGCGAATCTACATCGCGCAGGCGGAGGGGTGAATGAAGATTGGAGTAGTGAGCCTCTTCTTTATCTTGGCGCTCTTGGGTTGGTACCTCTCCTTCACAGCCGCACGATTGGATCGCCTGCATCATCGAGTAGAGACCTCTTGGGCCACTCTTGATGCGGCGTTGCAACGAAGGGTGGGGGTCGCCCTAGAAATCTCCACTTCTGGATACCTCGACCCGGCATCTTCACTACTGCTCGCAGGCGCCGCTCATGATGCGAGGGAGGCAACCGGTGATAAGCGCGAGCGTCTCGAACGTGAGTTGAGCGACGATCTTGCTTCCATCTATGTTGAGGCCGATAAAAATGTGCGTGAGATGATTCGTGGTGCACAAGAACGTTCCGCGTTGGCACACGCTCTCCATGCAGATGCGGTACGGTCGGTGCATGCGGTGCGAGAGAAGGCGCTCGTCAAGCTATTTAGATTAGCTGGGCATGCACCTTCACCGCAGTACTTTGAAGGGGAGTTCACGCATGCGAGCGAGTAAGGTTTCAATTTCATTTCTTATCCTGTTGCTGACCGCGTGCGGTTCAGCGAGCGATACTGTGAGTTCGAAAGCAAGCGAATCACCTGCCCCACCAAAACCTTTAGTTCATCCTCTGAGCGGTCGGGATGCAAGCGCTTCTGCGGTTCTTGCGGTAAAGATCGATGACACGAAGCAAGCGCATCCACAAATCGGTTTGGCTTCAGCGGATGTCGTCTATGTAGAACAAGTTGAAGGCGGTCTCACCAGGTTGGCGGCCATCTTTTCAAGTGAGATACCAACCCAAATTGGCCCAGTCCGAAGTGCGCGCATTAGCGATATTGACGTCCTGGCCCCTTACGGTCGCGTGGCTTTTGCCTACTCTGGAGCGCAATCGAAATTGCTTCCGGTTATTGCGAAGGCAAATGTGGTCAATCTAGGTGCTCAGCGTGAGTCTCCCAAGATTTATTATCGCGACGAAACTCGATACGCACCTACCAACCTCATCCTTGATCCGATCGCGTTGTTGGCAAAGGCTGAAGGTGTCGTTATCGCGAAGAGTGTTGGTTGGAGTTTCGGTTCGCTGCCTGCTGGTGGAGAGACGCTTACAAGCGTTGAAATGAATTGGCCAGCGAGTTCGTACCTAGCCACGTGGTCCAATACTGAGAAGCGCTGGTTGCTTTCCCACGATGGAGATGTGGATGTTGATTCACTTGGTGCGCAGTTGGGACCTTCCACGTTAGTCGTGCAAATGGTCAGGATTCATCCAAGTGAGTACGGCGATAAGTTTGGTGGGAATACGCCTATGTCAGAAACGGTGGGCACAGGCGAAGCTTTTGTGCTTCGGGACGGGCGAGTGTTTAAGACCATTTGGAGCCGTCCAGATTTGGCCTCGGGGACTACCTTTACGCTCTCCAATGGAGAGGAGATGCTCTTTGCGCCAGGGCAGGTCTGGATCTGGCTCGCTGATCGCACAAAGAGTCCGAAGATTCTCCCTGATCGCACTCCCGTGACATTGGTCGCAACCTCCACGCCTAAAACCGCCGTGCCAAGCGCCTCGCCAAGCAAGTAGAATCGTCCAAACGGAGAGAAAGGCCCTCCGAACTGAGGAGTAGCGATGGCTGAGAACACGACTGGCACTGCACGCGTCAAACGAGGCATGGCTGAAATGCTCAAGGGCGGCGTCATTATGGACGTCATTAACGTTGAGCAGGCCAAGATTGCCGAAGATGCCGGCGCAGTTGCGGTGATGGCTCTTGAGCGAGTGCCGGCAGATATTCGCGCACAAGGTGGAGTTTCTCGCGCCTCAGATCCAGACATGATTGATGCGATTATCGCCGCAGTCTCGATACCAGTCATGGCAAAAGCTCGCATTGGCCACTTCGTCGAAGCGCAAGTTCTTCAATCTCTCGGTGTGGATTACATCGATGAATCCGAGGTTCTCACTCCGGCAGATTACGAACACCACATTGACAAGTGGGGCTTCACAATTCCATTTGTGTGCGGTGCTACCAATCTTGGAGAGGCGCTTCGTCGTATCAACGAAGGTGCGGCAATGATTCGCTCGAAGGGCGAGGCCGGAACTGGTGATGTTTCCAATGCAACGACACACATGCGAAAGATTGGTGGCGAGATACGTCGTCTCTCCTCACTTCGTGAAGATGAGCTCTATGTCGCTGCCAAAGAATTCCAAGCTCCCTATGAGTTAGTTTGCGAGATCGCGCGTACTGGGAAGTTACCTGTCGTGCTCTTCACAGCTGGTGGAATTGCCACACCAGCCGATGCCGCAATGATGATGCAACTGGGGGCGGATGGTGTGTTCGTCGGTTCTGGCATTTTCAAATCGGGTAATCCAGCCGAACGTGCCGCAGCCATGGTGAAAGCGACTACTTTTTACGACGATCCAGATGTCATTGCCAAGGTATCTCGAGGATTGGGAGAAGCAATGGTGGGCATTAACGTCGCCGATATTCCTCAACCCCACCGTCTAGCTGAGCGTGGCTGGTAACTCCTGAGCACGGTCGTCGGAGTTCTCGCACTACAGGGTGACGTTCGTGAACATCTAGTCGCCATTGATGCTGCGGGTGGCGAAGCAATTTCGGTGCGACGAGTAGGTGAACTCACGAGTGTTGATGCTCTCATTCTCCCTGGCGGTGAATCCACTGCAATGTGGAAGTTGATGCGTGCTTTTGATCTTTTGGAGCCATTGCGTGAACGCATTAATGAAGGAATGCCCACCTTTGGCTCGTGTGCTGGAATGATTTTGCTTGCTAATAAGATCCTCGATGCCTCAGCTGGTCAGGAAAATCTTGGTGGATTAGATGTCACCGTCAGGCGAAATGCTTTTGGGCGTCAAATAGATTCATTTGAAACGGATCTATCGGTGCCAGTCTGGGGAAGTGATCCCATGCGGGCTGTTTTTATCCGCGCACCTTGGATAGAACAGGTGGGGGATAGCGTTGAGGTATTGGCATCTGTAGAGAGAGATGGTGCTACGCATCCAGTCGCCGTACGTCAGGGACATTTAATGGCCACGTCATTTCATCCCGAGGTAACAGAAGACATTCGAGTTCATAAATATTTCTTACAAGAGGTCTGCAGATAGCGTTTCTGAGCCGGAACCAAGATTCGATAGTCTTGCCCGAATTGATCGAGAGGATGCACCATGTCAGGCCATTCCAAATGGGCGACGACCAAGCATAAGAAGGCCGTCATCGATGCAAGACGTGGAAAGCTCTTTGCACGCCTTATCAAGAATATTGAAGTCGCCACTCGCACTGGTGGCGCCGACATGGCTGGCAATCCCACCCTCTTTGATGCGGTACAAAAAGCAAAAAAGAATTCTGTACCGAGCGACAACATTGATCGTGCTCTCAAACGCGGCAGCGGCGAAGAAGTGGGTGGCGCCGACTACAAGACGATCATGTATGAAGGTTATGGGCCAGCCGGAGTAGCGCTCCTCATCGAATGTCTTACAGACAATCGCAATCGTGCGGCTACCGATGTGCGGGTTGCGGTCACCCGCAACGGAGGCAACATGGCTGACCCAGGGTCAGTGGCCTATCTTTTCAATCGCAAAGGCGTGATTATCGTTCCGAAAGGTTCGCTTTCTGAAGATGACATTCTGCTCGCTGTCCTCGAGGCAGGTGCTGAGGAAGTGAACGATCTTGGAGAATCCTTTGAAGTCGTGAGCGAGGCGAGCGACATGGTCGCCGTCCGCACCGCACTTCAGGCCGCTGGCATCGATTACGACTCTGCTGACTCATCTTTCCTCTCGAGCATCTCCATCCCCCTTGATGAGGAGAGCGCCCCCAAGGTATTCCAATTGATCGAGGCCCTCGAAGAGGTCGACGACGTGCAAAACGTATTTGCTAACTTCGATGTTTCAAATGAAGTCATGGCGGCCCTCGATCTTTAACCCGAACGCCAGGTAGACACGCCCGCCGCCGGTAACGGGACGGGAGTGCCTTCCATGGCGTACTCTTATCGAACAGATGTTCGGATAGGAGGTCAACGTGCGGGTTTTGGCGCTCGATCCCGGCCTGACCAGGTGCGGAATAGCCGTCGTCGAGGGCGTCCCAGGGCGGGCCCCCATCATGATTGCAGTCGATACCCTGCGCACCCCGGTAAACGCCGACTTGGCCGATCGCTTATTGGAACTTGATACCCACTTCACGGTGTGGCTCGACCAATACCACCCGGATGCGGTGGCCATTGAGCGCGTCTTTTCCCAAGCTAACGTTGCCAGCGCGATGGCGACTGCACAAGCAGCCGCAGTCTTGATGGTGGCGGCCAGCCGGCGTGGCATCCCAGTGACGCAACACACCCCGAGTGAGGTGAAAGCAGCAGTTACTGGAAATGGGCGAGCAGATAAATCTCAAGTAGGCACGATGGTTGCCAGGTTGCTAGGGCTTACTTCAATCCCGGCTCCGGCAGATTCTGCCGATGCCTTGGCTCTTGGAATTTGTCATATTTGGCGATCACCTGTCCGTACGTCAGCGGTGGCTCAATGATTGCCACGCTACGCGGACGAG
Source organism: Actinomycetota bacterium (assembly GCA_002737595.1). Next base: position 7,940 of record NSHZ01000049.1, read on the forward strand.
TCACTTCCATCAATATTGATTCTGCTGTCATCGAAATGGGTGGTTTTGGTGTCTCGGTACACATCACGCCCGCAACATCTAGTTCGCTGCACATAGGCAGCGAAGTAACGCTGGCTACTTCGCTCGTTGTTCGAGAAGACTCACTTACGCTTTTCGGTTTCATCAACGATGATGAAAGAAGTACCTTCGAACTTTTGCAAACTGCTACAGGTGTGGGGCCTCGTCTCGCGCAAGCCATGCTCGGTGTGCACTCGCCCAATACTCTGCGAATGGCGGTAGCTACTGAAGATTTTAAGAGTTTAGAGATGGTGCCTGGAATAGGTCGGAAAGGCGCACAGCGCATTGTTTTGGAATTGAAAGATCGCATTGGCTCACCGGAATTGCATGCGACGGCGCGCAGTATGGGTGTGGCAACTGCGCCATGGCGCACGCAAGTGCACGCCGCCTTGCTTTCATTAGGTTTTGCGGCTCGTGAAGCTGCAGAGGCCATAGATGTCGTTGCGCAAGAGATTGCCAGTGGTGAAATTAATGAGAGTGAAACAGCGGCGTTGTTGAAGAGCGCTTTGAGGAGTAGGGATCGTGGCTGAGATAAACGATCTGGCAACGGGTGCGTCGATAGAGGAGCGGCACATCGAGTCCGCGTTGCGACCACGCTCACTCGAGGAATTCGTGGGTCAACATCGCGTTCGCCAGCAACTCGATTTAGTTCTCAAAGCTGCCAAGGGAAGAGCAAGCACTCCTGATCACGTGCTCTTCTCTGGGCCTCCAGGTTTAGGAAAGACCACTCTTGCCATGATCATGGCGGCCGAACTGGGTGCCCCACTTCGGGTTACGAGTGGGCCAGCCATCACGCACGCCGGAGATCTGGCCGCGCTCCTTTCCTCACTCGTCGAAGGTGAGGTGCTCTTCCTCGATGAGATACACCGGATGGCAAGACCTGCCGAAGAGATGCTCTACATGGCCATGGAGGATTTTCGCGTGGACGTAATTGTCGGCAAAGGTCCGGGGGCGACTGCTATTCCTTTGGCGCTCCCACGTTTTATGTTGGTCGGCGCGACTACGCGAGCCGGATTGCTACCGGGTCCGCTCCGTGACCGCTTCGGCTTCACCGCCCACCTTGACTTCTATGAAAGTTCTGAACTTGAGCAAGTGCTCGCGCGTAGCGCTGCACTCCTCGGTATTACTGCTGATGGTGATGCTCTTGCCGAGATAGCTCGTCGGTCACGGGGAACCCCTCGCATCGCCAATCGACTCTTGCGGCGAGTACGTGATTACGCTCAAGTGCACGGTTTGTCACTTCTCACGCTGGGAGCTGCAGAGGCCGCCCTGGAGGTCTATGAAGTGGATCAGCTTGGGCTAGACCGTCTTGACCTTGGGGTACTTGACGCACTCATTCGCAAATTTGGTGGCGGACCAGTGGGACTTTCAACGCTTGCACTCTCGGTTGGCGAGGAGATGGAGACAGTTGCCAGTGTGGCCGAACCCTTCCTCCTTCGGGCTGGATTGCTCGCGCGTACCCCCCGTGGTCGGATCGCCACCGCTGCCGGATGGAGCCATCTGGGCTTGCAAGCACCGGCTGTTCTAGATCAACCCGAGCTCTTCGACGCACCCTGAAGCCTCCGACTAGTCGCTGGATGGTCACTGGATGGTTGCTGGATGGTCGCTGGATGGTCGCTGGGGGGTAGATAGGTGCGTTGGGGGCCTCTCAATACCCCTAGAATTGCGAAGCCCACTGACCTACCTGGTCGAACCTTACGTTGAGGAGATTTTCCATGGAGCAGATCCAATCTTTCTTGCCACTGGTCTTGATGGCCGCTGCTTTCTGGTTTCTGATCATCCGGCCCAACCGTAAGAAGCAGGCCGCCATGGTTTCCATGATCGCCGCGCTGGGACCCGGCGCCCGCGTGATCACCTCGAGTGGAGTCAAGGGAACCATCATTTCGATGGGTGAGAGTGAAGTTGTTTTGGAGATCGCCCCGGGGGTCCACACCACGTGGACCAAGGGCGCCATCACGAAAGTTGAGAAGGCCGACTAAATGGCAACACCTACCTCATCGCGCCCCAGTAGGGCGCTCCTGATTCTTTTTGTGCTGATCATTGCTCTGGGTGCCACCGCATTCATTCAAGGTGCTAAGAGTGTGCGCCTTGGCCTTGACCTTCGTGGTGGAACGTCAGTCACTCTGGTTCCACGTGTAGCCACTGCCGATAAGCAGAACAAACTCACTGCTGAATCGATCGATCAAGCTGTTGGAATCATTCGCCAACGCGTCAATTCACTTGGTGTTGCTGAATCCGAAGTCACCGCTGTAGGTAGCGGGACAAATCGTCAGATCGTTATTTCTGTGCCCGGTGACACCGGTCGCCGTATTGTTGAATTGGTGGGTCAAACCGCAGAGCTTCGATTCCGCCAAGTTCTTCTTGAAGGACCGCCGGCGGCAAGTCCGGTTGACACTGCCACCGTCGTGTCGGGAGATCTGACGACGGCCTTGAGCGCACAATATGCAGCTTATGACTGCACTAAGAAAGAGAGCTTGCAAGGTGGTGGCGGAGATGATCCTAAGGCTGCACTCGTCTCTTGTGATCGTGCCGGCACAGTGAAATATTTGCTAGCGCCAGCCAAGGTTGTAGGTGCAGATGTCTCTACTGCCTCAGCTGTCCTTGATCAACAAGGCGGTAGCGGTTGGATGGTCAGCCTTGATTTCAACGGAGATGGCACCACCAAATTTGGTGAATTGACCTCTCAAGTAGTCTCACTTCCTCAACCACAGAATCAAGTGGCCATTGTTCTCGATGGATTAGTAATTTCTGCCCCGCGGATTATCTCTGCAATTACTGCGGGAAATGCACAGATCACTGGTAACTTCACGCAAACCGATTCTGCCGATCTTGCCAACGTGCTTAAGTATGGCGCTCTTCCGCTCGCCTTCGATCGCGGAGAAGTTCAGCAAATTTCACCAACCCTCGGTGCTGATCAACTTCGCGCTGGGCTTTTGGCCGGATTCATTGGATTAATTCTCGTGGTTCTTTTTTCGCTGCTTTATTATCGTGGTCTTGGTCTAGTCACGATCGGTTCACTCGCTGTCGCTGGCGCGCTTGCCATGCTGATGTTCCTGGTACTTGGCAAGGCCATAGGTTTCACTTTGACACTCGCGGGTATTGCTGGTGCCATTGTTGCAATCGGAATCACAGCTGACTCGTTCATTGTTTTCTTTGAACGTCTTCGTGATGAAATACGTGACGGTCGATCCCTCAGAAGTGCAGTTGAGTCGGGATGGGTACGCGCGCGTCGTACGATTATCGTTGCGGACTCGGTGTCGATCATTGCAGCAGTACTTCTTTACTTCTTTGCTGTGGGAGGGGTCAAGGGATTCGCGTTCACACTCGGTCTTACCACTCTGATCGACCTAGTAGTGGTATTCCTTTTCACCAAACCCATACTCACCCTCTTGGCTCGGACAAAGTTCTTTGGTGGCGGTCATCCACTCAGTGGTCTTTCCCCAGACCGTCTCGGCTCTAAGCGAGCTCTCACTACGATCGCAGAGGAGGCGTAATGGCCGGCTCATTCGGTGCGCGTCTGTACAACGGAGAGTTGTCAATCGACTTTATTGGCAAACGTAAACGTTGGTATGCCTTTTCTGGCGTTTTAACACTGG
>NSHZ01000005.1 GCA_002737595.1 Actinomycetota bacterium
TCGCCCGCATGATGTTGGTTTGGTTCAAAAAAGGTAGGGGCTGAGCTTGTAGAACGTGCGACGAAACGCATGCTGTGATTCTCATGCGGGTCTTCTAGGGCCGCTGAGCGAGTAAAGAAGTGTGGAACTCCCTTCTCCACTTCGTAAGCGGGAATGAGTACCTCGACACGAGATTCGCTCATGAGTGAATCTCCAAAAAGTTCCGCAAGAACGCTCTCGAAGCCATCAGCGCTGTACTTCTCGTGCGTGACTCCGCGCAATAAATCTAATTTGCCGGTCTTCTTAAAAGGAAAAATCGTGGCGAAAGAACGCGCATAAAGCTCATCGATTCCATCAGCACTCCAAAACGCAGATCCGTCTTTCGCCGCACGCGCCATTGCAAGGGCAATTTGCCCTCCAGCCGAGGTACCAGCGATGAGATCGAAGCAGTCAGAGAGCGGCTTCCCCATTCGCTTCTCTATTTCACAGAGCACCACCCCTGGGATGAGACCCCTAACGCCACCACCATCAATCGAGAGAATTCGATAAGTCACAAACTTCCCCTTCGCGTGAGAATTGTATTATTAGACAGGGCACACAATAACTTGTGGGCTCCACCCCAGGGAACAATCTCAAAGTGGCTCTTTAGTTTTTTCCTCAGACGTAGCCAGCCATTCATGTATTTGGGGGTTAACCCCTCATGTTCGACCCAATTCGCTAAAGTTAATGCCCTGGTGAGCAATCATTCTTTTCGGTCCAGAAGCTTTAGAGCCCTTCAAATTCCTCATCGTGGGCGCCCTGTGATTCGAGGGATCGTTTGCGCAGAATCAATAAGAGGAATGTGAGCGCTACCAATATGTAGGAGAGACCAAAAACTCCGTTGGAAAGAAGGAGTCCCCACTTCACGTTATGAAGAAGGTTTGGATCATAAGCAAATGGAGCTGAACTTAAGCCCCAGATGAAGGCTGCAAAGATTCCGAGGATCACGCCACCGTAGCCAAGGTGCTTGGTGGCATCTTCGAGATGATCTGTCACGCCGATAGCAATCAGTAGTGGACCCGCGGTTTGCAAAATCCACGACGCCCGAGTGCCCGAGGGATCAACCGCCATCAAGAAGTAGCCAGCAGCAAAGACGAACCATCCAAGTCCCACGAAATAGAGAGCCCTAGTTTGAATATGGATCATAAGTAGTGGATTCTGCTCTCCCGATTTCACACGCTTCGATTTAATACCAATAACGATCGCGAGAGTTATTCCAAAAAGGGTAAGTGCAATTCCCCAACAGATATAGAAGAACTTTTGCCAAGACACAGACTGATAGTTATCCAAATTCACGATGAAAGGTATCGAACCCAACGACCATACCAATAACCCAAGGAGACTGATAATGACGCTCACATATCCGACGCGTCTCGCCATGTGACCTACGTGAGTCGCCGCCGCAAGAGCAAGAATCGCTGGACCGATTGCGCAGTACCTGCGACGGTAAGCAAATTATTCTCGGCATCAATAGGAGCAACTGAAACCTACGTCTCTGACATTCTTCCGAATAACCATCCAGTCAATTGATTATCTACGCGAAGAGTGAGAGACACTTTCGTTCCGGCCAAGAAGTCTTACTGCATAAAGCAAAGCCCATTCAACATTTGTGTGCACTTTGCATAAGTCACTGAGTTTGGTTGATTGTCGGCACAAGCCCATCCAAAGGAAACATTTGTGTTCCCGCCGAGACTAGGCTCTGGCTTCTCACAAGGTCTAGCTTGACGCGCACCGGCGTCTTGGCTCATGTCCATAGTAAATAACACAACGTTGAAAGAATTCCTGGAAAAAAATGAAGTAGCCTTATTAAGACTATAAGCAACTACTGCAGTCACCATATAATTTCCATTACCACCAGTGTGTGGAGATTTTGGAGCGTTCCATATGCTCACACTGCCACCAGCACCCGTCTTCAAAGATGGGTCCGCTGGTATTTGCTGTGTGGTCGCTTCCATCACCAGCGAGGCAGTTTCCTTCGTTCCATCACTCTTGAAGAAATCTAAGCCCTGTATACAGAAAGTATCCGTAGCGGTTCGACATACCGGGATCACAAGATTAGCAAAGAGCGTATCTGCGTCCAAGCAATGCGCATCAGTTGCACTAAATGTAGTACAAGATCGTTGTGAAAATTGCCTACCACTCTTCGCGTTATACATCGCAGAGACAAACGAAATTGTTTGAAAGGCTTGGCTCTCCTGAATAATCGCTCCATAAATTTGCTGATTAATTAAATCCTTAGGTGTAACTACGTTGGAAGAAGCCACCGAAGGTAAGAGAAAAACCATTAACAGGGCTATGAGAGCGGAGACGCCTCGCGACCGTTGTTTAGTCATTTTCGAAGCATGGCCAACAGCAGGAGCCTAGTCATGGGGCCGCCTCGGGGATTTGAACCCCGGACCTACGCATTACGAGTGCGTTGCTCTACCCCTGAGCTAAGGCGGCATAGAGAGGCTTGCCTCTCAAAGTCAAAGTTTACTCGAGATTAATCGAGACGAATAGTGCCGCGTTCGGTACGCAGATGTACTGCAACCAAACCCGATTCACCATCATTATCTGCGGGATCAATCCAAATTACTTCAATGTCATCGAGTGGGTGATCATCTGGTTCGCCGAGCCATGCAGAGATAACCGCAGGATCGCCAGCGATTTCCAACTTCTCAATAATTGGGTGGCCATTGGCACCATTTGAAGGATGGTGCGCGGCATCGGTAATCCATTGAACGAAGAAGGGAAGTTGTGGATCTTCCATCGTGGACTTCACACCGAGTTGCTTCCACTCCAAATCAAAACCATCGGGACGACGACGGTGACCAGTTACTGGCTCGCGACCAACACGTTCCTGCACTGTAGAAATATCATCAACAGCAACGACCCATGCAAGCCATCCACCACCTTCGCGAGCGCGCTGCGAAACTGCTTGGCCAAATGCCGCACTATCTGCAGCCGGGTGATCGAGTGGGCATACCACTTCGAGATAAGTACCGCCGTGAAGCGGAAGGATGAAGTTGCGCGTTCCGAAACGAGGATGAATTCCTCCGTCTTGAAAAGCTGCACCCAGGCTGGAACCGATTCGCTGAACGACATCGACCAGGTGGTCGTGGTCAGCTACATAAGAGACATGGTCTAAACGCACACCCAAATCCTGCCCTATCAGAAGGGGTGCTAATTACCACATGTGCCCTAAGAGCAGACGAAGCCGGCTTTGGGGAGGGTTCCGGAGAGGAAATAGGCGTCCACAGCGGCATCTATACAGGTACTACCCCGGGTGTAGGCGGTGTGGCCGTCGCCGTCGAAGACGAGCAGGTGCCCGGTTTTGAGCTGGGTAGCCAGCCCTCTGGACCACTGAATCGGGGTGGCCGGGTCCCGGGTGGTTCCGACGACCAGGATCGGGCTAGAGCCCACCGCGGTTAGCGGGGTGGGGATGGGCTTGGAAGGCACCGGCCAGTAATTGCAAGGGAAGGAACTCCAAGCCAGGTACCCGCCAAAAGTCGGTGATGCCTTTGCAAGGGTGACCGCTTCTGCGCGCACCGATTCAATCGTGACGCGTTGATTCTTATCCATGCAATTGACTGCGTAACCAATTTCGTTGGAGTTGATGAGGTACTTGCCGCCCGGTCCACGATCGACGTAATAATCAGCAAGATCAAGTAGATCTGTCCCGTCACCTTGTACTGCAGTGGTGAGTGCGTAGGTGAGTGAAGTCCATCCGCCATCGCTGTCGTAGAGCGAACTAAGAATTCCAAGAATGACTTCTGATTGTGTCACTGGGCGCTTTGATTTGCTTGGAAGCGCTGTGGTGTCTGAGTTAGCAATCAATTCATCAATTGTGGCGTGCGCCTCTTCGCGAGTAACGCCGAAGGGGCACTCACCAGTTGATGCGCAATCTGCGGCGTACTTGTCAAGGTATGAATTAAGTGCGGCTTCGAAGGCTTCCGCTTGTTGTACATTCATTTCTTGTAGCGAGACAGTGGGATCAACCGCCCCGTCAAGAACTAATCGACCTACATTCTGCGGGAAGAGGTGCGCGTAACTTGCGCCCAACAGCGTCCCGTATGACTTCCCTAGCATGTTGAGTTTCTTATCCCCCAAAACTGCACGCAGCACGTCAAGATCTCTGGCCGCGTCAGTGGTTCCAATGAACGGAAGCAAGGTGCCAGAGCGCTCTAAGCATCGCCGTGCGAGCAATTTTGCTTGATCAATGAATTCCCGCTCCTGCGCAGCGGTAGAGGGGGACCCATCGACTGAAACAAATTTGTCCGTCTCAGGTCCAGTGAAACACCAGAGCGGAGTTGACGCTCCCACGCCTCGAGGATCAAAGCCGACAATGTCGTAGCGCTTCAAGACTTCTGAAGTCACGATGTATGCCGCGCTCCTGGCATATTCCACACCAGAGCCGCCCGGCCCTCCAGGATTTACCAAGAGTGACCCCAATCGGTTCGCCTTATCTTTTGCAAGATGGCGCACCACTGAAAGTGTGATCGCCTTCGCGCCAGGATTGGCGTAATCAAGCGGAACTCTCACAGTGGTGCACTCAAATCCAGTTTCACACTTCTCCCAAGAGAGTGTTTGGGTCATGTACCCCTGAAGATTGAGAAACGGCTTCGCTTCCCCAGTGGGTGACTTTGCTGGATTAGTTGTGGCCCGCGTCAAGAAGTAGGCGGAGAAAAGCGCCACCACAATCATGAAGAAGGCGATAGGAAGAATGCGTTGCGGTTTCACTCACCACCTCTAGCGGGTAGCCGCAGCGCCAACATCATCGACTCAAGTGCCAGTAGCGGGGCCACGTTGAAGGCAAGGGCCTTGCGCGCACCCATAATTGCCTCCACTCGGTGCAACGCACCCTCGCCGGGAATTTGCGAAGCCACATCAGTGACGGTGGCGCGTAAATCCTCGTTGATCAATGGTGCCTTAGCACCTGCCTGTACAAGAAGCACATCTCGATAGAAAGTGGCTAAATCTAGAAGGGCTATATCTAGGAAGGCGCGGTTACGAGCAGTAGTTCGCGACTTCTGCGTCTTCTCTAATTCTTTAATTGCCTTGGCAGCCCCGGATGGCATTCCTTTGCCGGTAGCGCCATGGCCCCAAGCAGTTGAAAGCTCAGACATCTCACGCTCATCGCGATCGGCGTTCTCGCGCACCGACTCTTCAGTAGCCGCGCGATGTAATTCAGCCGCGGTGGAGAGCGCCTCCCCTACAGTGCGAATGCGCGCCGGAATTGCAAGTAAATCGTGGCGAAACTTACGAGCATCTTCATCGAAAGCCAACCATTTCGCGCGACCTACATGCCCCTGACTGGCGCGAGCAACGTGCGCGGCCATCGTGGGATCTACGCCATCGCGCTCAATAAGCACTGTTGCTACATCTTGATGTGAGGGAGTGCGCAAAAGAATAGAACGGCAGCGCGAACGGATCGTGGGCAACGCATCTGATGGGCTCGGCGCGCAGAGGAACCACGTCGTAAAGCTGCCCGGCTCTTCAATAGCTTTCAAGAGCGCGTTTGCGGCTGTCTCAGTGAGTTTGTCCGCATCTTCAATGATGACAACACGAAAACTTCCGGTTACTGGTGCCCATGCCGCGCGCACAATCAATTCACGAATTTGATCAGCTTTGATTGAAAGGCCTTCACTCTCCATGAGCTCGACATCTGCGTGTGTGCCAGCGTAGACCTCACGGCAGATGGCGCACTCACCGCAACCGCGTTCTGAACAGAGCAGCGCGGCCGCAAATGCGCGTGCCGCGTTCGAGCGACCAGAACCTGGCGGACCAGTAAAGAGCCAGGCATGCGTCATGGCACCAGATTCGCGCGCCTCTTCGTCTATCCCACGAGCCCCACGGACTGCACGTTCGATGATGGCGATCGCTTCTTGTTGACCTACAAGATCAGCAAAAACTGGTGCTGCCATTATTTCGCGGCCCGATTCTCAGGTGCTACCAACAAAGCTGCGAATCGATCGCGGATAATGCGCTTCACTTCGGTATGCGATTGGTTTGCTTCTATTACCAAGTATCGCTCTGGCTCCACACGAGCCAATTCTAAGAAGGTCCGTCGCACACGTTCATGAAATTCCATAGGTTCACTCTCGAGGCGGTCTTTATCAACACAACGCGATAGTCCGATGCGAGGATCAATGTCGAGTACGACAGTGATATCGGGAACTAATCCACTCGTCGCCCAACGCGAAAGGCGAAGTATATCTTCACTTGGCAGAGTGCGCCCACCGCCTTGATAAGCAATAGATGAATCGATGTAACGATCCGAGATAACCACTTCATCGCGATCGAGAGCTGGGCGAATCACGCTCTCCACGTGCTCAGCACGATCTGCCGCGTAGAGCAGCGCTTCCGCCCGCGGGGCGACCTCACCGGTGGCCGGATCAAGTAGCACCTGACGAATTTTCTTACCTACCTCGGTACCGCCTGGTTCCCGGCTCAGAGTTACCACGCGTCCTTGGCTTTCTAGCCAGGTTTTTAATTCTTTTGCTTGGGTGGATTTTCCAGAACCTTCGCCACCTTCAAAGGCAATAAATATGCCCTTCTTGGCATGCAGATTGACCACACCAATATCTCCGCGCAAGGCATCCATGATGTCGCCCCAAAGCGGAACACCTTTTCGGTCATCCATTTGCTTGTAAGAGATAATTCCTACGATCGCGGCCAAAATTCCACCCAATAGGAGCGTGATTTCAGCACCATTATAAATCAATTGGGTGTTGTTGAACTTGAGAGTGTGCTTACCAATCGCAGCTGCAATCACTGGAGCAATGGCAAGTACCAAAACCAATGTGATCCGAATGAGAGTCTGCACGAAAGCGAATGTTCGCCCGCGAACTTCATCACGCACTTCCAGGCCGAGCATAGTGAAGCCACTGACCCATGCAGTGCCGGCGCAGAAACCCAAAAAGATCGTCGTGATAAAAGCAATCACGATATTAGGAATGGCGGCGAGGAAAACTAGTCCCACACCTGAAAGCGTGAGCGCCAAGCCGAAGAGGCGGCGGCGCGAGAATCCGGAGAGTAAGCGCGGTCCCCAGCCCATTCCAGCAGCCAAACCTAGGAAGACGCCGGCAAAGAGCATTCCGTATGCCGCATCTCCACCGCCAAGATCTCCCACGAAGGTTCGTGCTAATCCAACGACTGCACCACCAGCGGCAAAAGCGCCGAGCATGCCAACAATGAGTGCGCGGATAAGCGGAGTCGAACCGACAAACTTCCATCCCTCGATAAGCGATCGCATCATGTTGATGTTTTCGCCTTCAGGACCACCCTTGCTCTTAGGAATTTCCTTAAGTTGATAGATCGTATAAGCACAGAAGGCGAAACTTAGACCGTTTAGATAGAGAGCAAGATCGACCGGGTTTGTGGAGAAGGACCCCACCTGAATAGAGAGTGCAGAATGAAAGAGCGCCAGCAAAGAGAAGAGTGCAGCAGCAATAGGTGCGGTTCCATACGCAGCCAACATACTTACTTGATTTGCAGCTTCCAGTCGATCGCGTGGCACCATGTTGGGAACGGTTGCCTCTTTTGCAGGACTCCAAAAAAGTGTGATGGCCTCGATAAGTACGGTTGCTGTGTATAGCCACCAAAATTCCCTAATTAAAGGAATCGATATGAATAAGCCAGCGCGCAAAATGTCGCAGGTGTACATGAGTCGACGACGATCAAAGCGATCAACAATCACACCAGCAAATGGGCCAATGAGCACCGCAGGTAACAGGCGCACAATAAAAACTCCAGCGATGGCCACGTTTGCTTTTGCATAATCGTCACCGGCAAGTTGCTTAGCAAGGGCAGTACACGCGAGCAGTCCAAGCCAATCGCCAAGGCTCCCAAAGGCCATCGCACGCCAAAGCCGAGCAAAGGCAGGGATCGCTAGCACGCCTCGAAGATCGCCTTGGGCAGGCGGGCTGGGATTAGGAAGGACCTCGGACACGTCGAAAGCCTAGCCCGACCAGGTACGCCTAGCCGAGGCTAGACGGCTACTGGCTTCTTGGCGGCTGCCTTCTTGGCGTCTGCCTTCTTGGCTGCTGCCTTCTCAGGGGCCCTCTTAGCGGCTGCCTTCTTGGCGGCTGCCTTCTTCGGGGCCTTGTTGGCGCCACGCTGAGGAGAGCGCTTCTTTACGCGTGGGCCCTCCTCCAACTCCTTGGCCCGCTTCTCCGCCAGTAGTTCTAGGGCGCGATCGAGGGTAAGGGTTTCGATGGGGTCGTTACGACGAAGAGTGGCATTTGTCTCGCCGTCGGTGACATAGGCACCGAAGCGTCCATCCTTGACCACGACTGCGCGAGTTGAAGCAGGGTCTTGACCGAGCTCTTTGAGAGGTGGCTTAGCAACGCCTCGGCCACGGAACTTAGGAAGCGCATAAATCGCCACCGCCTCATCAAGTGTCAGTGTGAAGAGCAGTGCCTCTGAATCTATGGTGCGCGAATCGGTGCCACGACGAAGGTAAGGACCGAAGGGACCGTTTTGCGCGGTGATCTCCACTTGAGTTGTCGGATCGGTACCCACTATGCGCGGAAGTGTGAAGAGTTTGAGTGCATCATCGATACTGATGGTATCGAGACTCATATCTTTAAATAGCGAAGCAGTCTTTGCCTTCACTGCCTTTGCACCTTTCGTAGGCACATCATCAGGAAGAACTTCGGTGACGTAAGGACCGTAACGACCATCCTTAGCAAGAATGACGCGACCGGTGGTGGGATCATTTCCGAGAATGCGCTCGCCACTTGGGCGATTGAAAAGTTCTTGCGCCATCGCGAGTGTTAATTCATCAGGTGCCATATCGAGAGGAATATTTGTGGTGCGACGGGTCTCTCCCTCACCGATTTCTAAGTAATTTCCAAAACGACCTACTCGAAGCGAGATACCTTCACCTACTTCGAAAGTATTTACTTCGCGAGCATCGATCGCACCGAGATCTGCAGTCAGTGCATCTAGGCCGGGGACGCCATCGTGACCAAAGTAGAAACCGGTAAGCCAACGAACGCGATCTTCGGTTCCTTCGGCAATTCGGTCAAGATCTTCCTCCATTGATGCGGTGAAATCGTAATCAACCAACTTAGCGAAGTGTTGTTCGAGCAATCCCACCACTGCAAAGGCAAGAAAAGTAGGAACCAAGGAACGTCCACGCTTTGATACATATCCGCGGTCTTGAATAGTTTGCAAAATGGTGGCGAATGTTGATGGTCGTCCAATGCCGAGTTCTTCCATGCGGGCCACCAAAGTCGGTTCGGTGTAGCGCGATGGTGGCTGTGTGGTGTGCCCTTCAGCACCAAATTTTTCAACGGCAACCGTGTCGCCTTGAGAGAGCGGCGGCAAGCGACGCGCATCGTCATCATCACTGTCGTCTTTCGCCTCTTCGTAAGCGGCGAGGAAGCCAGGAAAAGTAACGACGGTGCCAGTGGCCCGGAAATCTACTTTGCGACCATCGGATGCGTCAGCGTCCATATCTACGCGCACTTGGAGCTTGCGAGCATCAGCCATCTGTGAGGCGACAGTGCGCTTCCAGATCAAGTCATAGAGCGAGAGCTCATCACGTGAGAGTTCGTTAGCCACTTCACCTGGGGTACGGAAAGCGTCTCCCGCTGGACGAACTGCTTCGTGAGCTTCTTGTGCGTTCTTAGCTTTTCCGGTGTATTGACGTGGACCTTCCGCTACATGGTCAGCGCCGTAGAGCGCAGCAGCTGATGCACGTGCGGCATTGATCGCTGTGGTGGAAAGTGTGGGTGAATCGGTACGCATGTAAGTGATGTAACCGTTTTCATAAAGTCGTTGAGCAACGCGCATCGTGATCTGAGCGCCCCAACCAAGTCGACGGCCAGCATCTTGTTGCAAAGTAGAAGTGGTAAACGGCGCCTTGGGACGTTCAACACGTGCAGATTCTTCAACGCTACGTACTTTGAGGGAACTTCCTTCGAGAACTTGCACGAGCGTAGCCGCACTCTGCTCATTAAGAAGAAGTGTCTCACTCGCTGCTTTAGCAGAGAGTTTGCCGTCATCACCAAAATCTTTTCCACCCGTGAGTCGCTTGCCATCTACTGAAAGCATGCGCGCCGTAAAACCACCAGCGCATTGAGCATTGATATCCCACCAACCAGAGGCAACAAATTTAATACGTTCGCGTTCGCGCTCAACTACAAGACGAGTTGCTACCGATTGCACGCGTCCCGCAGAGAGACGTGGCATGACTTTCTTCCAGAGCACAGGAGAGAGGCGATATCCATAGAGACGATCAAGGATTCGACGAGTTTCTTGCGCATCAACGAGTCGTTGATCTAGTTCACGAGTATTCGCAGCGGCTTCTACAATTGCTTCCTTGGTAATTTCGTGGAAGACCATTCGGCGTACTGGAACTTTGGGTTGCAATACTTCAAGTAAGTGCCACGCAATAGCTTCGCCTTCGCGATCCTCATCTGTTGCCAGAAGAAGTTCGGTGGCATCTTTAAGGAGCGCCTTGAGCTCACTGACTTTCTTCTTCTTATCTCCATCAACGACATAGAGAGGTTCGAAACCGTTATCTACGTTGACGCCTTCTTTGGCCCACGCGATGCCCTTGTATGCGGCTGGAATATCAGCAGCGCGTTGTGGGAGATCACGAATGTGACCCACGCTGGCTTCCACCACATATCCATCACCCAAGAATTGACCAATCTTCTTGGCTTTCGCAGGTGATTCAACGATGACCAGGCGGGTCATTTAGGACTCCTTAAGGAAGGGGTGGAACATAGCGAAGAGCTCCTCAGCGCAGGCCTTACGACCCCGGCTTCTGGACGCTCCTATATATAGAGTGTGGCGGTAAGGGGCGGGTGCCTGTCAAACTGAAGTCCTATAAGTGCAGGTCAACGCAGTTTTCTAGGCTGGGAGCAAGAGTCCAAAACGAATGAGTTCGCGGATGAGGTCAATTCCACCCTCATAAGCCGCACTCACCGCCCTCACAAAGTCACTCTCCAGGTAGATCGAGACCACCTCGGGATCAAGAGCTACGGCCCGGCGCAAGCCACTCGTTTGCACCAGAGTGTGCCCTGAAGCGATGACGTCAGGGTGTGCGGTCCAGGAGCGCTCAAGGATCTCATCGTCTTCCAAATCATGAGCCAGATTTGCACCAGCGAAATATTCAAGTAGTGCGGGAGCAAGTGGATTTTCGAAGAGATCAAGCTGTTGCGGGATCTCTTCGAGGTAGCGATGCGGGAAGAATGAGTCCCGTTTGTGTAGCGCGATCCACCCAAAGCCCACGCCGTCGTAGGGCGCAAGGTATTCCAACCAGCGTTTCTTGATTTCTGCGCGATCAGTGACACCACCATCGTCGAGCCAAAGTTCTACATACTCTTCGGCGGAGAGACTTTCGCGTTGCACTACCCACGCATCACACCCCGTAGGCGCTATCCAATCAATGAGCCGATTACGCCAATCATCTTTGATTAACCAATTAGCGAGACAGATAAACCAACCATCATCATTCATATAATCTGCCGCGTTACTCACGATTTCTCGGCTTACTGAATCGCCTTCCATTCCCGCATCGCGATATTCAAAAAGCGCGGTAGGAGCAATCACAAATGGCGGATTGCACACAATGAGATCGAATGTTTCGCCGGTAACGGGCTGGTAAAGCGAGCCCTGGCGTAAATCGATGCCAATTCCAGAAATTTGTGCACTTCTATGCGCCAATTCCAAGGCGTGGGAGTTTGTATCAGTACCAACAATTTCGTCTACATGCTCAGAGAGAAAGAGTGATTGAATTCCAGAGCCGGTGCCTAGATCGAATGCACGCTTGAAGTGTATTCGAGGTGTGAGAGAGGCGAGCGTCAATGAAGCGTTGCTCATGCCAAGTACATAATCATTTCCGCGCTCTTGAGGCGTTCCTTCATCTGAGAGGAGAAACTTTCCGGGAAGAGGCTCTTCGACCTTAAGGCCATCCATCGCGTAGCGAGAAGTAAATCCAGGGAGAAAAAGAGAGAGCGGGGAGTCGTTAACCGACTCCCCGCTCTCGTTGTTCTTAATTTGCAGGGCCCTTTTCAATTAGCCGATCTGCGTGGATTTGCGCTTGGTGTTGACCAGCGCGGCCACGATGATTGCGAGTGCAACGAGTGAAATAGTCATTCGGAGACCAGTATTTGCACTATCACCGATGCTGAAGGAGACGATTGCTGGCGTCACTAGGAGCGCCACCAAGTTCATCACCTTGATCAATGGGTTGATAGCAGGGCCAGCGGTGTCCTTGAAAGGATCGCCGACCGTGTCACCAATAATCGTTGCCGCATGTGCATCAGAACCCTTGCCACCGTGGTGACCGTCTTCCACCATCTTTTTAGCGTTGTCCCACGCGCCACCAGAATTGGCGAGGAAGACTGCCATCAAAGTACCGGTGCCGATAGCACCAGCAAGGTATGCACCGAGGGCGCCTACGCCGAGGCCGAAGCCAACTGAGATAGGAGCCAACACTGCGAGCAGACCTGGCGTTGCGAGCTCACGAAGTGAATCCTTCGTGCAGATATCGACAACGCGGCCGTACTCCGGAAGTTCGGTACCCAACATGATGCCTGGGTGTTCTTTGAACTGATTGCGTACCTCTCGCACGACCGCACCGGCAGCGCGGGAGACCGCGTTGACAGCAAGACCTGAGAAGAGGAATACCACTGCGGCACCGATGATGAGACCCACAAGGTTTCGTGGATCTGCAACGTCGAGGACGCCGCTGAATTGCAATTGATCTGCAATCGACTTGATGTCGATACCAGAGTCAATAACAGCGTTCTTGATTGCAGCAGTGAAGGATCCGAAGAGCGCGGTGGCTGCAAGTACTGCAGTGGCAATCGCGATGCCCTTGGTGATTGCCTTCGTAGTGTTACCGACTGCATCGAGTGAAGTAAGAACCTTGGCGCCTTCTCCGTGGACATCGCCAGACATTTCTGCAATGCCTTGTGCGTTATCTGAGATCGGGCCGAAGGTATCCATGGCGACGATGACGCCGACCGTGGTGAGCAAACCGCAACCTGCGAGCGCAACTGCAAAGAGCGAAACGATGATGCTTCCACTACCTAGCAAGAATGCGCCAAAGACAGCGGATGCGATGAGAAGTGCTGAGTAAACAGCAGACTCGAAACCGATTGAGATACCAGCGAGAATTACGGTGGCGGCACCCGTTTGTGATGAAGCAGCTACGTCGTTAACTGGACGACGCCCAGTCTCGGTGAAGTAACCCGTGAGCACTTGAATAGCGGCAGCAAGGGCGATACCAATGAGTACCGCGATGATGGCAACCATCCGAGGATTAGTGGCTGATTCAACGTGTGGACTTGGCGCAAAGCCTGCGAAGCTATCTGGCAAGTAAGCAATGGTGGCAACTGCAACGAGTACCGCGCTGATGATTGCTGAGATGAAGAATGAGCGGTTGATTGCTTGCATTCCACTCTTGTCAGTTGAACGAAGGCGCGTGATGAAGATACCGATAACTGCGGTAACAACACCGATTGCTGGAACGATGAGTGGGAATACCAAGCCCATCTCGCCGAACGCTGCTTTACCAAGGATGACGGCAGCAACAAGAGTTACCGCATACGACTCGAAGAGATCTGCAGCCATACCGGCACAGTCACCGACGTTGTCACCGACATTGTCAGCGATGGTCGCAGCGTTGCGAGGATCATCTTCTGGAATTCCTTGCTCAACCTTACCCACGAGGTCGGCACCGACGTCAGCAGCTTTGGTGAAGATTCCACCACCCACGCGCATGAACATCGCGAGCATGGCAGCGCCGAAACCAAATCCTTCGAGAACGGCTGGAGCATCTCCCTTGTAGATAAGCACGATCGTTGATGCGCCAAGAAGTCCGAGGCCAACAGTAAGCATGCCCACAACGCCGCCAGTACGGAAGGCGATCTTCATGGCTGGTTGTGCGCCGTGATCCTTAGCAGCGGCAGCGACACGTACGTTTGCACGCACTGCAAGCCACATACCTTGGTAACCCACAAACGCGGAGAAGAGCGCTCCCAAAATAAAGAAGATGGAGCGGCCAATGCGGATATCCGCATGTCCTGGAAGTGCGAAGAGGAGGAAGAAGACAAGGACAACGAAGACTGAGAGCGTCTTAAATTGTCGGGTGAGGTAAGCCGCTGCGCCTTCTTGAATTGCAACGGCGATCTTCTTCATGCTTTCGGTGCCTTCATCTGCAGCGAGCACCTGTAAGCGCAAGCCGTAGGCAACAACAAGGGCTGCGAGCGAAACCGCCATAACGATTACGACGAAGACCAGGTTCATGCCCGTGAGTTGAATAGCGGCCCCCTCGGCAATGAGGTGGGTCTTGGACATACGTCCTCCATAGGGTCGGGATAGGCGCGGTCACTGACCAGCGCGGGAACGACCGAATTCTACGGGTCTGGGGACCCTGCGCCGCACAGCGCAGAGCCCCAGTGAGGTCGCTTTCACCACATCAGCGGTGGGAATCTCTGGATTCTGTCCAATTTGTCCTGATAGCCACGGCTTTGAGGCGGAAATTGGCGCCGGTGAGATGCGGCCAAGGAGTGGGGGCGATCAGATGGATCTCATCAATATTGCCGTCACCGCACCTCACTAATCGGGCCGAAGGCAAGTTGGTGCGCACATCGGCGGCCACGGTCTCAAAAGCTTGATGCTGGGTCATCGCATCGCTCGCTTCTTGCATGGCAGTACTTGCCTGCGAATAACTCACCGCCCATGAAGCTGCCACTCCCCCACCAGCCAAGAAGAGCACCGCGAGTGAAATTACGGTGGCGGTGCGCCCGGCTTTCAACGAAGGATCCAGTGATAGAGCTTGGTGATGGCGAAGTCGAGATACGAGAGTGCGGTGGGGGAAGTAAAGATCTTATAAATCACGCTGCCCACCGTGCAGACGGCCGGTGAGGCTAACGCTAAGAAGCCGATGAATGGCAAGAAGCCGCCTTCACCTTTCGCGCGCGCCAGCACTTGCCGTGGAATAAGAGATTTCATCTCTCCTCATTTCTGAATTGATTGACCCCACCCGTCGTGGAGTGGAAGAGATAATCCCGTTGCAAGTGGGAAAGTGAACGGCCCGTGAAATGACTGTGGACAAGGTCGCGACACGTGTAAAAGCTTCCGTTCCGCTCAACTCGCCGGCATTCTCCGTCTACGATCACTACATGTCACCCACTGAAAGCGAAACCACTTCTCGTCAGGGCGCCTTCTTTGACCTTGATAAAACCATCATTGCAAGATCTTCAGTGCTGGCTTTTGCTACGCCTTTCGCGCGTGCTGGGCTCATGTCAAAGAAAACTTTGCTGAAAAGCGTTTATTCACAATTGCTCTTCTCGACATCGAGCGCCGACCACGATAAGACCGAGAAATTACGCGCACAGCTCTCAGAGATGGTGGCGGGCTGGCCGATTGATGAAGTGAAGGAGATCGTCAACGAAACACTTCATAAATTGATCGAGCCAATCATCTTTGAAGAAGCTCTCGATCTTATTGAAGATCATCAGGACGCAGGGCATGAAGTGGTTATCGTTTCTTCTTCCGGCGAAGAAGTAGTGCGACCTATCGCCACGCTACTCGGAGTCAAGTCAGTGATTGCTACGCGTATGCATTCAGAAGACGGAAAATACACTGGCGAGATTGAGTACTACGCATTCGGCCAGGCTAAAGCAGATGCAATCATACAATTTGCGTCAGAGAACAATATCGACTTGGCAAAATCTTTTGCATATTCTGACTCAATGACAGATGTTCCGATGCTTTCGTGTGTTGGAAAAGCACATGCCGTTAATCCCGATAAGGAATTACGCCGACTGGCTATCGAAAAAGGCTGGAAAGTTCTTACCTTTAAGGAACCGATCTCACTTCAAGATCGTCTCGAATCCGTGCCAAAGAAATCACTAGTGATCGCTGGGGCCGGAGTAGCAATTATGGGAATACTTGCAGTAGCACAAGGGGTACGTAAGAAAAAGGTTCGCACCCCTACTTCGTAGTGACCTCTACTGCGTTTACTTTGTTGTGACCTCTACTGCGTTTACTTTGTCGTGCTGTCCTGAATGGCATCTGCGATTTCAAAGGCAGATTGCGCACCCACTTCGATAGCTTTCGAAATATAAGTCAGCCAACTCACCAGTGCCTCTTCTGTACCTTCCTCGTATCGCTTGAGGGCTAGTCGATATGAAGGACTCCCTAGCAGTGCGATACCTCGTTCCAGCGATGCGATGCCATCTGGATCTGCGCCACGTTCTATTAAAACCGCTCGGGCACCCACGAGAGCGACCTCAGTATTTCGACTAGCAAAGAGCGGCATGCTCTCCACCTCAGCAATCAAGAGTGCGGCCACCACAACACTGGACCCTTCGGCGACAAGAATTTCGTTCAATGCAATCAATCGATCTGGTGAGACTTCTAGCCGCGGGGTCCCACGCTCCATGGTGGAATCTTCACTGGTCGCAATCACGTGGAGCGCAGCTAGCGCACGTTGTGGCTCTCGAGCGATTCCTACGCCGGCCGCCGCGTCAATGAGCGAGAGCGCCGCAGCAGATGAGCAACCTGTGAAATCGGCCAATGCTCGCGCACTTGCCGCCCAGGTCGCAGAGACAAATTCACCTTTATGTCGACGGTGCACCCGGTGTGCGCGTACGAGATCCAATGTCGCCAGTGCCTCTTTTAACACCGGCGTAATTCCGGGGAGAGATTCGATGGCGAGAGGAATGGACACCCGGTAAGCCTAGAGCCGACTCTGGTACTCCCCGCACCTGAACGACTATTCTGACTCCGAGCAGTACCTACCATTTGGAACCTCCCGGGAGATAACGTGTCTGACGAACAAACCCTCTCCAGCCTCTCTTACGAGTCGCGCTCCTTCGCGCCCCCTGCCGCATTTGCGGCTGCGGCTAACGCAAAAGCCTCGCTCTACGACGAAGCCGAAGCGGACCGACTCGCTTTCTGGGAACGCCAAGCGCACGAACTCGAGTGGGCCAAGCCCTGGCACACCGTCCTTGAGTGGGACTTGCCCTTCGCCAAGTGGTTTATTGGCGGAGAAATAAATATCACGGTCAATTGCTTGGATCGACATGTAGACGCCGGCCGCGGTAATCGCGTGGCATTCCACTTTGAAGGTGAACCCGGTGACACTCGCACCATTACTTATGCGCAATTACTCACCGAGGTAAAACAAACAACAAATGCGCTCATCGAGCTTGGGGTAAAGAAGGGCGATCGCGTCGCCATTTACATGCCAATGATTCCAGAAGCTGCGATTGCCATGCTGGCATGCGCTCGCCTTGGTGCGCTCCACTCTGTGGTCTTCGGCGGCTTCTCGTCAGAAGCACTTCTTGCACGCATTCAAGATGCAGATGCCACATTAGTAATCACCGCCGACGGTGGATTCCGCAAGGGCACTGCGGCCGCCCTCAAGCCAGCTGTAGATGAAGCGCTCGAGGGTCAACACAACGTCAAGAACGTACTTGTCGTGCGCCGTACCGGCCAAGAAGTTGCCTGGGAAAGCAGTCGCGATGTGTGGTGGCACGAAATAGTTTCGCGCCAAAGCACGGAGCACGTAGCGGTTGCACACGACAGTGAACATCCGCTCTTCATTCTTTACACATCCGGAACCACCGCAAAACCTAAGGGAATCCTGCACACCACTGGTGGTTACATCACGCAAGTGGCTTACACCGCGAAGATGGTCTTCGATCTCAAACCAGAGACCGATGTTTTCTGGTGTACCGCAGATGTTGGCTGGGTTACCGGACACTCATACGTGGTCTACGGGCCGCTAGCTAATTGCGCCACACAGGTGATGTACGAAGGAACGCCCGATACTCCAAGCAAGCATCGCATGTGGGAGATCATCGAAAAGTACCGCGTCACCATTCTCTACACCGCGCCTACTTTGATCCGCACATGGATGAAGTGGGGTGACGATATTCCTGCGGTGCACGATCTTTCTTCACTTCGCCTCCTCGGTTCCGTCGGCGAACCCATAAATCCAGAAGCATGGATGTGGTACCGCGAAGTGATCGGCAAGAACAAGTGCCCCATTATCGACACCTGGTGGCAGACAGAAACTGGCGGCATGATGATTTCCCCGCTTCCTGGCGTTACCGCAACGAAGCCAGGTTCTGCGATGGGACCACTTCCTGGAATTAGCGCAAAGGTCGTTGATGACAACGCAGTACCGGTGGAACGTGGAAACGGTGGCTATCTCATTCTCGATAAGCCTTGGCCCGCGATGCTCCGCGGAATTTGGGGCGAGCCAGAGCGTTACAAGGAGACCTATTGGTCGCGTTACGAAGGTATTTACTTCGCCGGCGATGGTGCCAAACTCGATGAGGATGGCGCCATGTGGTTACTTGGCCGAGTCGATGACGTCATGAACATTTCTGGTCACCGCATCTCCACCACAGAAGTGGAATCTGCTCTCGTTTCTCACGTCATGGTTGCTGAAGCCGCTGTAGTTGGTGCCAACGATGATATGACTGGCCAAGGGATTGTGGCGTTCGTTATTTTGCGTGGTGGTATCGAAGGCGCTAACGGCGAAGAGCTCGTACAAGAGCTACGTGCCCATGTGGCTAAGGAGATCGGACCCATCGCCCGTCCACGTCAGATCTTGGTGGTGGCGGAGTTGCCCAAAACTCGAAGCGGAAAAATCATGCGTCGCTTGCTTCGTGATGTGGCTGATCACCGTGCGGTTGGAGATGCCACCACACTTGCCGATCCGAACGTGATGGCGATGATTTCGCAAGGTATGAATTCATCTAGCGAGGATTAAGGATGGCAAAACTTTTCCACACGCCTTCGCTGCGAGAGCAGCGATGGGTCACCCGCTTCCTAGCGCGCGAAACTGTGGGTGGTTCACTTCTCCTCATTGCAGTGGTTGCGGCTTTGATTTCTGCAAACTCTGGCTTGCGCGATGGTTATCGCTCGTTCCTTGATTTCCACTTTGGAGTGTCAGCACTCAACTTAAGCGTGGCGGAGTGGGCTTCTGAAGGTTTGCTGGCGATCTTCTTCTTAGTGGCTGGACTGGAGTTAAGGCGCGAATTTACTTCGGGAAGTTTACAAACCCTTCGTACAGCACTTCTTCCTATCTCTGCGGCTGGTATTGGAATGCTCGTTCCCGCTCTGATTTTTGTGGCGCTCGCCGGCCCCGAACACCGATCAGCGTGGGCGATTCCTACCGCCACCGACCTGGCATTCTGTTTGACGTTATTAGCAGTCGCCGGCCGCGGAATCCCATCACCACTTCGAGCATTCCTACTGACTCTTGCGATTGCAGATGATCTGGGCGCCATCATCATCATCGCCTTCTTCTATTCCGCCAGTATCGCTTGGATTGCTTTGCTTACTGCAATTGCGGCCGTAGCAATCTATGGAATTCTCCAACACACTCGAAAGTGTCCCGCTTGGATCGGAGTCCCGCTTGCGATGATCGCTTGGTATGCGATGTACCGAAGTGGAATCCATGCCACCGTGGCCGGAGTCGCTATTGGGCTACTTACTAACTCA
The DNA here is from genome assembly GCA_002737595.1 of Actinomycetota bacterium. The sequence goes on from NSHZ01000005.1 coordinate 19,489, forward strand.
CATGCAATAGGTGAGCAGCGTAGCAACGTAGAGAGTGCAGAATCCTTCTTCCAACCGCTCTCTGTGGGATTCGCACTCCCACTCTTCGCGTTCACTGCCATCGGAATTTCATTTAACTTGGACTCACTCAGTTCACTACCATCCGATTCACTTTCGCGAGCAATTGTGATTGCCCGCGTCGTAGGTAAACCAATCGGAATCGTGGGTGGCGCCTGGCTTATCGCTCGATACACCAAAGCCGAACTTAATTCAGAGATTTCTTGGTGGGATATCACCGCAGTTGGAATTCTTGCTGGAATAGGATTCTCTGTCGCACTTTTGGTGAGTCAGATTTCATTACCAAGTTCTTCTTATAACAGTGCAGCTAGCGCGCTTCTCTTCGGTGCGATTCTTAGTTCGCTTCTGGCAACTCTCGCACTCATCATGCGCGGTCGCCACCATCGCTCCCAGAATGATGCTTAATGACGCTACATCGAACCTGAAAAAATTTGCCGGGCATCGGCAAGATCTGCGACTGATTTTCTTTCAGCGGAGACTTCGCCGTAGATAGTCGTACGCGGGCGAGATGGACGACCCGCTAATTGGGCGATCTCTTCAAGTTCTTTTACGGTTCGCATGGATCCATTAGTACTTCCGGCCATACGACTAATGGTCTCTTCCATCAGAGTGCCACCAATGTCGTTGACTCCGCCGTCTAGAAGCGAGAGCACTCCATCGGGTCCGTTGAGCCCAAGTTTCACCCAAGAGCATTGAATATTATTGATCGAGCCAGCTAGCAATAATCTCGCCATGGCATGGACCACCCTGTTCTCACGAACTGTTGGTCCTGGCCTTGCGATACCAGCGAGATATATGGGTGATGAATAATGGACAAAAGGTAGCGGTACAAATTCCGTGAAGCCACCAGTTTCGTCTTGAAGATTTCTAATCGTGATTATGTGGTCATACCAGTGAGATTCATTATCGACGTGGCCATACATCATGGTGGCCGATGACTTGATCCCGAGTAAATGTGCTTCACGGACAATTTCGAGCCATGCCTTTGCTGGCAATTTTCCCTTGGTGAGAATCCAACGAATCTCGTCGTCAAGAATTTCGGCAGCCGTTCCTGGAATCGTTCCTAGCCCAGCATCCTTGGCCTGCGTGAGCCATTCACGATAAGAGATACCCATTTTGATAGAACCACTGAAGATTTCCATGGGTGAAAATGCATGGATATGCATTTTCGGTGCTACTTCTTTCACGGCACGAGCCACATCGAAGTAAGTATCACCCGGGAGATCAGGGTGGATACCGGCTTGCATACAGACTTCGTTAGCGCCTAACGCCCAGGCTTCTTCAACTCGCGATTTAATTTCGTCGATAGATAAGAGATACGAATCCGCATCGGTCTTACGTTGTGCAAATGCACAGAATCTGCAGCCGGTATAACAAACATTTGTGAAGTTGATATTTCTGTTCACAATATAAGTGACGTCTTCCCCCACTAATTCTGATCGCTTCTCATTCGCCGCGGCCACCAATAAATCAAGTTCAACTCCATCGGCAGCAAATAACGTGAGCCCCTCGTCGCGCGTGATGGACCGTGGATTATCTACTACTTTGGAGAGTGCAGATATGAACGAACCGTTAGCTGCTGGGGATGTGAAAGTATCTAGCGAGGAAAGTTGCCCAGCAATGCTCTCCCAGTTTCCGTAAACTGAATCAAAATCACCACGTTGCTGCGATTCTCTTCCTTGGGTATCAATTGAATCCCCCAAATCTGTGCGCCCGATGCTTGTGAGACTTTGGCTCACTTCCTGCCAAGGTCTTCCCACCGGGGAGTTACCAGGGATCCCTAAACCATCAGGTTGGGCAAGCGCGGAAATATGCGCTTGCACCTTCGGATCTATCCACCGTACTGGTGACTTCAGGTACTCGGGATAAATGGTCAGTCTTGGCTTGAGTTTGAAACCAGATGTGTGACTTTTCGCAGCTAATAGTTCAATTCCCGGCCATGGTCGTTCCGGATTGACATGATCAAGCGTGATAGGAGAAACGCCACCCCAATCATCGATGCCCGCAGCAATTAAGGAAACGAACTCTTCCGACTCAGACAAATTTGGTGGAGCTTGAATTCTCATTCGCGGGCCAAAGACAAGTCGTGCCACCGCTATTGCAGCCAGATATTCCTGCTGATCTGCATCTGGCGCATTGCGCATCGCAGTGTCTTCTTTAGCTCGGAAATTCTGAATAATGATTTCTTGAATATGTCCATAACGTTTAGCGAGTTCAGCTAGCTTTAAGAGGGACTCTCCACGCTCACGTAACGTTTCACCAATTCCGATGAGAAGTCCAGTAGTAAACGGAATGGAGAGACGACCGGCGTCTTCAATTGTTCGTAAACGTACGGCTGGATCTTTATCGGGGCTGCCAAAATGTACTTCGCCCTTATCCGTAAATAATCGCGTGGAAGACGTTTCAAGCATCATGCCCATACTCGCGGCAACTGGTCTTAACCTAGATAGTTCCTCGAAGCTCATCACACCCGGATTGAGATGGGGAAGTAGTCCAGTCTCTTCCAGGACAGCAATGGCGCACGCTCTCACGTAATCCAACGTAGAAGAATAGCCACGGTCTGATAGCCAACTCGCGGCAATTTCCCATCTATCCTCCGGACGATCTCCTAACGTGAAGAGAGCTTCCGAACATCCAGCCTTGGCACCCTCCTTGGCGATCGCAATAACTTCGCTCATCTCTAGAAAAGGTGAGGGAAGGTTATTCGGAGTGGTAGCGAAGGTGCAGTAATGGCAGCGATCGCGACATAGTCGAGTGAGCGGGATAAAGACTTTAGGAGAATAAGTAATGACTCCAGATCGGTTAACCTCACGCAAGCCAGCATCTCGAACACGAGCAGCGACTTCACATAATTGTGTTAAGGCTTCATCACGAGCAGAAAGTAAGAGAGTGATCTCATCAAGATTTATTGTTACTGCATCAGATGCGCGCCGGAGAACCCTGCGCATTGATGCGTCCACGATAAATTCCCCATTCTCACTAGAAATCACTTAACTTAACTTATCAGTTTCAAGGGAAGCTTCTATTTAAAGATAAGCCGGACAATTTGTGAGTATCCCTTGACGCTATACTGAATCCATTATATGGCGATTCCCACGGTCGAAAGTTAAATAGTTCCAAGTCCAATCGGCCAGGGTGCCAATCTTGTTCCGTCCACCTAAGAGATAAAACAAGTGCAAGAAGAGCCACGCATACCAAGCAGGAATTCCAGCAAATTTAAGGTTCTTTACTTCTACAACTGCTTTGTGACGGCCAATGGTGGCCATTGAACCTTTGTCACGATACTTAAAAGATAATAATGGGAGTCCTTGGTGCATGCGAAGTAATTGCTGCGCCACAAATCTGCCTTGTTGCAAAGCAACCGGGGCTACCATCGGCAAGAAGTCCTCGCCGTGAGAACTTATCCCCGCGATATCGCCAATTGCCCAGATGTAAGGGAAACTCTTCACTTGGAGGGTTGGTTCTACATCTATGCGAGATTTTGCTAGAGGCAGATTTAATTTTGCTGCTGCCGGTTCGCCTTGCACTCCCGCGGCCCAAATTGTGACATCAGATGGAATCGACGTCCCATCCTTTAATTTGATTAATGTCGACTGAACTTCCGCCACCGATGTATTCAGTTTTACCACTACCCCTAGTTTTTCAAGATCACGCTTTGTGCGTTCGGAGAGGCGCTCGGCGAAACTTGGCAAGAGACGAGGCCCCGCCTCGATGATATTTACAATTACCCGCGCTGCAGCTTGTGCCTCGTCGTTTTTTAGGGGGCCTCGTACAAGTTCGGCAAAGGCTCCAGCCATTTCAACACCTGTAGGCCCACCGCCGACCACAGAAATAGAAAGAATTGTTTTGTCTTCGATACGACATAAGTCTTCAAAGCGACGCATCACATCTGCACGGATGGTGATCGCCTCGTGAACACTTTTCATTCCCAGGGAATTTTCGCGCACACCCGGGACTCCAAAATCGGCCGTAGCTGAGCCAAGCGCAACCACTAAATGATCAAATTCGAGAATTTCACTACTGTCCAACTCGACCGTCTTATTTGAATGGTTGATAGAGATCGGAGAGCCCATTCGAAAAGCCACGCCAGTATTACGAAGAGCGCCACGAATCGGATGTGCCACGTGATCTGCCGCCAGACCCGCAGTCGACACTTGGTAAAGCAAAGGTAAAAAAGTTTGAAAATTATGACGATCAACCAAGGTGACGCGCGCCGATCCAGCGAGCGCCTTAGCTGCAGTGAGGCCACCAAAGCCCGCCCCGAGTATTACTACTCGTGGACCCATCGGTTCTTTCGGCATGCAGCAAAGTCTAGCCAGGAGGCGATTGCACGCCAGTTAAGCTGATGAAGGAAATGGCTAATCATAAAGGAATACCCTTGCGTCAAGGCAGATCAGTGGCAGGGAGCCAGTTCTAGGTTGCACAGATTCTTGGGCGGTCTATATGATCATTATGTTGTTTCCGGGGTCGATGCAATTTCGAACCGGCGGTTATAGTCCGCGACCCGATGCCAGCCAGGTACCGGTTGACTCAGTGAAACTCTGAGACCGACGGTTAAAGTCCGGATGAGAGGAAACCAACAAAGGATAGGCATTCGCCTATCGTTTTGTGCATTTCTGTCATGCACGCACCCCGGAGACTCGTTTCACGAGTGGGGGTAGGAGTGGATTACACAGTTGCGATGCGTCGCGCTATTACCCTTGCCGAAAAAGGATTAGGAAAGACTGCCCCCAATCCGATAGTTGGCGCCGTCATCATTGATGCAGAGGGATTAACGATCGGTGAGGGCTTTCATAATCGCATGGATGCCCCGGATCACGCCGAGGTAATGGCCATTAATTCTGCCAACAAAAAAACTAAGGGCGCCACCATGGTGGTCACACTTGAGCCTTGTAATCATGTGGGAAGTTCCGGCCCCTGCGTGCAGGCGATCATCGATGCTGAAATTTCAATTCTCGTATATGCCGTTACCGATCCCAATGAAGAGGCCTCCAGAGGTGCAGATACCTTGCGCGCTGCCGGGATTAATGTGATCAAGGGTGTGCTTGAAAAAGAAGCTACCGATGCCAACCGTGCCTGGCTCACGAAGATAAGTAAGGGACGACCATATTTCACGTGGAAGGTAGCAACCACTTTAGATGCGCGAGTCGCAGCCAGCGATGGCACTTCTCAGTGGATCACTAACGAAAGTTCAAGAGCCGACGTTCAGTTACTCCGTCGACAAGCCGATTCAATTCTGGTGGGTACCAACACGGTCGTTAAAGATAATCCCCATCTGATTCCCCGCGGAGAATTTGCCGGATACACACACAATCCAATTCGCGTCATCTGCGGCGAGCAAGAATTACCGAGTGAAGCGCAGGTTTTTGATGATCTTGCACAAACCGTGGTGGTGAAGACAAAGGACTTGGATCTATTAGTCGAGCGACTCAGTGAATTAGACATCAATCATGTCTTTGTAGAAGCCGGACCCACACTAGGTAGCGCGATGGTGGATCACGGTCTCATAGATGAACTCATTATTTATCAAGCCCCTTCGTTGCTGGGCTCAGGAAAACACTTCTATTTCTCGAACAACGCAATGTCGATTAGTGAGAAATTGAATCTAGAACACGTAAGTACCGAGATGTTGATGGGCGATATCAAATCTACCTATCGCTTGAGGAGTGATGTCTGATGTTCACCGGTTTAGTTTCAGAATTAGGCGAAATTATCGACATCAAAAAGGGCAAAAGTTCTGCGAATGTCACCATCAACGCACCGAAATTGATTGCTGAAATCACCAGTGGCGATTCCATCGCTGTAAACGGAGTTTGTCTCACGGCCACTGAAGTATCTGGCACTCACTTTGCTGCAGATGTGATGCTCCAAACTTTGTCGATGACATCCTTGTCACAGATTGCGGTGGGCAGTCGCGTCAATCTGGAGCTTGCATCTCAACTCAATACACGTATGGGTGGCCATCTGGTTCAAGGGCATGTAGATGGTGTGGCTACCGTGATGGGATTAACCCCTGGTGAGAGCTGGGTAAAGTTTGAAATCCAAGTTCCTAATCATCTATCAAAGTACGTCGTTAACCAGGGATCTATATGCCTGGATGGGGTTTCGCTCACTGTTGGGGAAATAAATGACGAGAACGACGTTGTCACGGTGTGGCTGATTCCCGAAACCTTGGAGCGCACCAATCTCTTAACGAAGTTGCCCAACGACCTGGTCAATGTCGAAGTTGATGTCCTAGCAAAATATGTGGAGAGATTAATTACTAAAGGTATGAATTCATGAGCCGCTTAGAAGTTGCCCTTGCGGCGTACAAGAATGGCGATCTGATCATCGTCACCGATGACGCTGATCGCGAAAATGAAGGTGATTTATTGCTTCTCGCAAAAAAAGCGACAGCTGAAAAGGTGGCATTTATGGTTCGCCACACAACCGGAATTTTATGTGTTGCTCTGACTCAAGATCGTGCTCGCGAACTGCGTCTACCACTCATGGTGGAAAATAATCAAGATGCAAAGAGAACAGCGTTCACCGTCAGTGTTGACGCTAAGGCCAGAATTACCACGGGTGTAAGCGCAAAAGAGCGGGCAAATACTGTCAGAGCGTTGGCGAGTGAACACGCTCTTCCGACAGATTTCATTCGCCCAGGCCACGTTTTTCCATTGGTAGCAGATAACGGCGGGTTGCTAGCACGTGGAGGGCATACCGAAGCAGGGGTTGCACTGTCGCACATTGTCGGCGAGAAGCCGGTCTGCTTACTCGCTGAAATTGTGAATGATGATGGGTCCATGGCACGTGGTGCAGCTTTGGAGACTTTTGCAAAGGAGCATTCCCTCCCAATTATCTCGGTTGCAGAGCTCAAGGCATATGTAATCGAACATGGGATTCAAAATAGTAAAACTCCTTCGAGCTTTGAATTCTCCTGGGCTGACCTTCCTTTAAACACGGGAGCATGGAAGATTGCCACCTATCCAGGACTCGGTAAGCGCGAACATGTCGTGCTTGCGTTTGGCACGGCAAATAATGCTCCGATGGTTCGAATCCACAGCGAATGCTTTACCGGCGATGTCACGCAATCCCAACGTTGTGACTGTGGCGAGCAGTTAGATCTATCGATGTCGATGATTAAAGAAAGCGGATACGGCTTTATTGTTTATCTGAGGGACCACGAAGGCCGGGGAATTGGTCTTGCGGAAAAGATCCTCGCCTACCAACTGCAAGACCAAGGTATGGACACCGTGGATGCAAACGTGCACCTAGGGCACCCTGTCGATGCGCGAGACTGGAGTGATGCGATCGCGATTGTTCGTGATCTAGAACTAGAGAAGGTTCAGCTCTTAACAAATAACCCACACAAAATTGAGGCGCTACTGAGCGCAGGTATCGTCGTAGATCAAATTCCACTCGTAATCACTAGTAATAAATTCAATGAGGAGTACCTCGCAACAAAGGAAGCAAGATTAGGCCACACACGAGGAGGCAAGTGATGACAGGTCATGCTCCAACAATCGAAATAAAGCCACTCCCCGAAGGACAAGTGGCAATTGTTTCTTCTTCTTGGCATCTAGATATCTGCAACGACTTGATCGCGGGTGCTCAACGGGCATTATCTGCCGCACAAGTGGCTAGAGCCGAAGTCTTTTTTGTTCCGGGATCTTTTGAAATTCCTCTCGCATCTCAGTTTGCATTAGAAAGCGGTTTTGATGCCGTGATTGCGTTGGGATTGGTATTGAAGGGTGAAACACCGCACTTTGATTATGTGTGCCAGGGCGTGACTCAGGGAATTATGGACGTCTCGTTAAAGTACGGGAAGCCTGTTGGTTATGGCGTTTTGATGTGCAACAGCCTCGACCAAGCTATCGATCGTTGTGGTCGTGCGAACAGCAGCGAAGACAAGGGATTTGATAGTGCAATTGCTGTCCTAGAGCTTCTTCATTTGCAGGGGTCCATGTAAGCCTGCTTTACCTTCCAAATCAGAATAACTCCTAATTACCAGTCTGAGTTTCGACTCCCCAGCAATTCCCAGTTGAATACCATTAAATAGGCGAGAGAAACTGAAAGAAAGCATCTAAAATATACTCATGAAGCCAATGATCTTTGATGTTGTAATTGAGATTCCTGCTGGATCAAGAAACAAATATGAGATCGATCATGAAAATGGAAAGATTCGTTTAGATCGGATGCTCTTCACATCAACTCGTTATCCATATGATTACGGCTTTGTGGAAAATACTCTTTCATTAGACGGGGACCCCCTAGATGCTCTCGTTATGTTGGATGAACCCACCTTTCCCGGCTGCATAGTCTCTTGCCGCGCTATCGGAATGCTTCGCATGACCGATGAAAAAGGAGGCGATGATAAATTGCTTTGCGTTGCAGCGGGTGATATCCGTAAGGATTATCTAACTGATATTGATGATCTGCCAAATTTTGAGTTAGAAGAAATTAAACACTTCTTCGAAGTTTATAAAACACTCGAACCAAATAAATTAGTTCATGGTGGTGATTGGGTTGGACAAGATTTGGCAGAGGAAGAGATCAACAACTCTTACCAACGTTATAAGTCTTAAATCCTAAAAGCAATTGCTTCGATCTTTACTGGAATTCCATTCAAGACCACATTTCCTGGGAGTGGATCCATTTCTTCCGCCACTCAGATGACCGGGCACGTCGCAAGCAGATTTTCGGTGGATGACCATTCTTATTTTTAGCGATCAAGAGTGTCGCTCACCAAGGCACAACCTTACGTTCTTCCCACAAGACTCCAGTAAGTCTCTCTTGATCCGTATCCCCATTCACATCAAAGCGACGTGTGGCCAGCCATACTGCCGTGAGCGAGCCTTCCTGGGCGGATAGAGGAGCGTCCGGACCGCCCATATCTGTCCGCGAATGATTGGGGCAGACTGCGTCGACCAAGAGCCCACGGCTACCTAATCCCGTCTCGTGAGCGAGGTTGCGCACAAGCGCATTCACTCCAGCTTTACTTACCCGATACGGAGCTAGCCCTCCCGTATTTCCCGGGCCCGACATCCGGCCTAAACAAGCAGAGAAAACGATGACTCGCCCACTTCGTGCTTCTGCCATCCGAGCAGCAACCGTGTTGAGCGCGCAAAAGACTGCATCTAAGTTGATGGTCATCACTCGTCGCCATTCTGCACTATCGGTTTTCAGAGTTTTCGACATCTTTGCACTCATCACACCGTGAGCAAGGATCAAAACATCTGGCGTACCAAAGCGTTGAACGATTTCCTTAAAATGTCTCTCCGATTCTGCAATATTCTCTAAATCGACTGCAACGTACTCACAAGCCAATTGGGCAGCCGCTTGTGATAACCGTTCACTATCCTTGGCCACCAGAACCACATCATGTCCCTCGGCTCTTAGCGCCTTTGCACACTCAAAGCCCAACCCGCGAGACCCACCGGTAATGATCGCGAGTGACATGACTCAGATTCTGCCCCATAGGTCACCCATTGTCGCGGGGAACCTTCCTCGGACCATCCAGGAGGTATCATAAATCTATGAACGTCATAGCAATGAGAAAGATTCTCAAGGCGGGAGGGATCGTCTTTGGACTTTCTTCACTGTTCTTGGTGATACTTCCTGGAGTTTTCCTCAATCTTCTTCAGCTTGACGACAGTAGTGCTCTTCGTTGGTCCATGCGGATGATCGGGATTACGGTCTTCGCACTTGCTGGTAATTTATGGAATAACGCGGGGCAGGCAGAAGAACGTCGGGTCGGGAATGTGGCAAAGATTATGTGTCTTAGCGCCGCTGCACTTGGAGTTCTCACTCTCTTGATTCCGGCACAGTTAAGTTGGTTCACTTTCTTGTATTCGGCCATTGGCTTCGGTTTCTCGACTGCGTATTTGGTTGCAATATTCACTAAGTGACATAATTTCCCCCCTCGAAATGGACATCCCTAGAGAGGCCAATAAAATGGCCAAATATCCTGTCTAACCTGTGAATTAGCAGTGAATTCCTGGAATTCTGCGTCTAAAATCTCAGTTTAGGCTCGTTTCAAGTTGCGGGCCCCATCACCTAAATTTAGGCTTTTGTTGACGAATGTTGAAACCAATTAGAGGAGAAATAAATGAAGATGTCACGCCCAGGCGTGTTCGCAGCGATTGCCGTTGCAATGACGCTGACATTATCTGCATGTGGAAGCGACGTAGAAGAGACAACGGATACAGCATCAGAGCAAGTAGTAGAAGAAACTACTCCCGGAACAATTGTTGATGTTGCTGTAGGTGCCGGTACTTTTTCAACGTTAGTTGCTGCAGTAACTGCTGCCGAGTTGGTCGAAACGCTCAGCGGAGCCGGTCCATTCACAGTCTTTGCACCAACCGATGATGCGTTTGCAGCGCTTCCTGCAGGTGTACTAGATGCACTCCTTCTTCCAGAGAATAAGGCGTTACTCGTACAGATCCTTACTTACCACGTCGTTTCAGGCATGGTCATGGCGGCTGACGTTACAGACGGTGATGTCGCAACCGTAGAAGGTCAAACAGTTAAACTCTCCACAATGGGTGGTGTAACCGTTAATGGTGCAAACGTTGTTAGTGCAGATGTCCCCGCTTCAAATGGTGTCATTCACGCAATTGATGCAGTGATCCTGCCACCAGGTGTGGACGTAGCAAAATTCGCCAAATAATACTTTTGTAGATATTTGGAGTTTTCATAACTAAGAGGCCACCTCAGATATTGAGGTGGCCTCTTAGTTTTAGGAGAAAGAGAGCTTTGCCTTTTAACTAGCCTGCAAGTATCTCGGTCCGGTTGTTTTAGACGTGAGCCAGGTAGCTTTTGTGGGGACCTTTAAGTACTGCATCGCACCCACATCCCACAAGGACAACTTTTGAGGTCTTAAAGTTTTAGAAATATCTCTAGATAGTGGGCTCGCTGGTTCCAACCCGGGATACATCACCGGTAAAGCAAAGCCAGAGATTGAAGCAGAGCGAGCCACGCTTGAGGCCTCTGGCCTATAGAAATCACTTATCTTTTTTGTAAATTTTACAGCCCCTTGCTTCAAGCCTGAGAGTGGCGCTAATCCCGATGACCCTTGGTATATGTTTCCCAGCCATTTAGTGCCCTGATTGATGTCTTGAAAGATTGCTCCACTCTTATTGCTAAAGAGATTGTTTGACCATCTGTTTAATACCGCCCCGTTTCCACCGAGAGATATAGGTGCGGAATTTATAAATGTATTGAAAAGGAAGTTTATGTTTTGTAGATTTCCTGGAACGTAATCGAAGTTAACGGAGCCTGCTCTGCCACCTACTCCTGAGTTCTCGAAATAGTTATTAAAGCAATAAATATTATTTGCTTCTTTGACTCGGATACCTCCTGCATCAATGAATGTATTTCCATAAGCCATATTGTCATTGCCGTTTCGGAAGACCAGCATGCCTTCCTTGTTGTTCCTAAAAGTGCAAAACCGAATGACATTCTCGCGACTTTTCACTGAGATATTTTCAGAATCACCCAAACCGGTATTTTCCCAGTAGCAGTTTTCAATGATCGTTCTAGAGATATATTTTGATCTCTCGCCAACTCCAAGGCGGATTGGCTCATTTCCATAATCCCCGCCAGGGCCAGGAAGATTCTTGAATGAACAGAAGCGAATTCGATGAAAGCCGGGAATATTCTCATCCGGGATGACGCCGACTAAGTTACCTATTGGAGCGCTTGCGGGTTTGTTTTCAAAATTACAGTATGAAACATCGTTGTATTGGCTTCCCGCTTCGATGTTTATGTACTTCTCAGCGGAGTAACCAGAGAAATTGAGGTCAATGAGTTGATTATGACTTCCGGAAACTTTAATCACGATACCTGGTGATTCTCCATCAATAAATTGGAAACCACTAAAGATCGTATTGTCCGCCTTTATCGTCACCTGGCTTGATCCATTAAGAATAACTTTACCCGCAGTCTGCGCACAAATAGTTAAACCATTTCTATCGACAGTTATTTGGCCATCTGCGTAGATACCAGGAGCCAAAGTGAGGACATCGCCTACGTTCGAATTATCTATTCCGCGTTGTAATGCTTCCAATGAAGTGAAATTTCTATTCACACCTACAGCAGATGCTTTTGCAAGAGGAGAAATTACCGCGCTTGCCCCCAAGAGTCCGAGGCCCATCAATACGTTTCGCCGGGAAAAGGCGGCCTCTTGGTTATCTGCTGACTTAGCCATCAAATAGCCAATCTCTCGTTGTAGTCCAACAGAAGTTACGCTCTATAACTCATCTTGATATCTGCAGTTATACGTTGCCTTAACCACTGTGGCCGAGAGCGCTTCATCCTTTAGAACTCGAAGTCTCCGCCTCTTCCCGCTATCTTCTCACTACCTTTGGTGGGTCTGCTGTAGGCGATCAGAAAGAAAGTTACGACTGAAACAAATAACCCTACAACTATTACCTTCTCCATTTGTTTAGCCTAGAACAGCCCAGGCAACAAGAGCGAATACTGCAATGCCCAGGCCACCAATTGCTACGGCAGAGAGTGAAAGTAGGCTACGGGAACCAGCAATTTTCTTTGCTAGCTCAGAAGAACTATTGAGGCGGTTCAGATCAACGAGAAGTGCTTCCGCTTCACGGATAGCTGCGTATTGGGAGATGATTGCCAAAATTCCAGTTGCTGCTACCACAACTATTGTCAGATATTTGGTTGCATCTGATGCATTTTCAAATTTACCAAAAGCCGCCAATACAAAAACACCGATTAACATGAGACTTGGCGCTATCTGAGCGTTAATAACCTGCGTGCGCTTGGTATTCCACAGTTCTAATAGATTCTTCTCATCCATTTCTTTCTCTCCCTGCCTCGAGGCCCCCGTTCTCGGAGGCACCCCAATCTTACGCCTGCAAGATGAACTTCGCATGGCCAATAAATAGACACTCGCCTACGCTTATCTCATGCCCCGCATAGCTAAAGTTAAGAATGGTTTTGAACCTAAAACCTGCCAGCGCTGCCATCTGGACTTTGAGTGGCGCAAGAAGTGGGCCAAGAACTGGGTTGAAGTGAAGTACTGCAGTGATCGTTGTAGAGAGAATAGATGAAACGCATAATCTATATCCCCTTTGATCATCTTCATCGTAATTACGGCGTGCTCAAGGACGCCGATTGCACCCAGGACGTCATTGCCCTTGTTGAAAGCGCTCGTATGACAACTGGGCGCAATTGGCACAAGGAGCGGCTATTTTTCTTAATCTCCAGCGCTCGACACTTTGCTCAAGCACTTAAAGAAGAAGGTTTCACGGTCGAATACGTCAAGGCTCCCACCACAATCGATGGACTAAAAATTATTGCAAAAAAACACCAACGACTCTCCATCACCTGCGCTGAGCCATCGTCATTTAACCAATACCAAGCCCTCCAAGATCACGGGTTGAGTTTTATAGAAAATGACTTCTTTCTCACGCCACGGACATTATTTAGCCAATGGGCCAGTGAACAAAAGACATACTTGATGGAAAATTTTTATCGAAAGCAACGCACGCGCCTAAACATCTTGATGCAAGGCAAAGATCCAGTGGGTGGATCCTGGAACTATGATAAAGAAAACAGGTTGCCCCCACCCAAAAAATATGAAGGACCCAAATACCTAGAACACAAGCGCGATGAGATAGATAAAGCAGTAGCACAAGAGCTTGACCACACTCCCACAACCACCTGGGCCACTACCCGTGAAGGCGCACTTGCTCAGTTAAAGAACTTCATCGAAAACCACCTTGCCGACTTTGGACCGCTCGAAGATGCCATGACAACGGATAATTGGGCTCTGCATCACTCGCTGCTCTCTCCGTACCTTAACAATGGCCTGCTACACCCATCAGAGGTGATCCACGCTGCTATGAAGGCCTTTTATTCGGGAGTAATTCCAATTGAATCAGCCGAGGGCTTTATCCGCCAGGTTATTGGCTGGCGTGAATACGTCAACGGCATGTATTGGTTTCTCGGCCCTGAGTACCGCAATAACAATCAACTCAAGGCCACGACGCCACTCCTGCCGCTCTTTACAAACCCCAAAAAAACGCAAATGAACTGCATGAAGCAAACGATCACCGATATTAACAACCGAGCGTGGGTGCACCACATCCCCCGATTAATGTTGCTTTCAAACCTAGCTCTGATAACCGGCACCAACCCACAGGAGTTTCTGGATTGGATGCGCGAAGTATTTATTGATGCCAGTGAATGGGTCATGGTCCCAAATGTCATTGGTATGGGCGTTCATGCTGATGGTGGTGCGATGATGACCAAGCCGTATGCCGCAGGTGGCGCCTACATCTCGCGAATGTCTAACTATTGCAAGCCATGCGTCTACAACCCGAAGCTGCGCACTGGCGAAGACGCATGCCCATTCACGACCCTCTACTGGGATTTTCTTGACCGTCACAAAGAGACATTTGCCAAGAACCACCGCATGAGTCAACAGGTCTTTGGTCTTAAGCGATTAAGTGATCTGCCTGAGTTGAAGGAGCGTGCTCAAGAGGTCTTAGAAGGTCTTAGTGAGGGCTTAATCTGACTCGAGAGCTACATTTTACTTTTGTAGCGGGGCTAACTTATATGAATCTAATCTGACTGCAGGCTTAGCTTGATTTTGATGTTGTGTTTTAAAGGCAGAGGTTGCATCAGTGCCACACAAAGAAACAATGGCACCAGCACCACCGGGGTGAGAGTTAATCCACTTAGTTAAGTCATAGACATAGTCATCGACAACGGCCCAACAGGTCTTTATGTTGTCATTGACTTTGACTTGAGCCATTGTGTATCCGACAGTAGTTGCTGTTGCAGAAGCACTAGCTGAAGGCTTGGCAGAGGCAGTTGCTGGAGCAACGGGCGCGGCAGAAGCACTAGCTGAAGGCTTGGCAGAGGCAGTTGCCGAGGCAACGGGCGCGGCAGAAGCACTGACCATTGGCGCAGCGCCACGTGTTACTT
>NSHZ01000050.1 GCA_002737595.1 Actinomycetota bacterium
TCAACGATGGTGCCCGCACGTCATGGCGTGTAGAAGCTGCGCCCGAGGGTGCGCTCGCGGTCTATGACTTGGAACGAGATGAAAGTTCGGGTCTCTGGCGGATTACTCACCATGGTTAAAGAAGAGAGTTTTATCCACCTCAATGTAGTGAGTGGTTACTCGTTTCAATATGGCACTGCGATGCCACATCAATTAGTGGAACGCGCGGGTGAGTTTCGCATGAGCGCACTAGCGCTTACCGATCGTGATGGTTTTGCCGGAGGGGTGCGCTTTTTGCAGGCATGCGCTCGCGAAGGTATTTCACCGATCGTTGGTAGCAATCTTGCATATAGCGCAGATGGAGTGCGGGAACGGAGAAAGAGTCCCGCTCATGGTGGTGTGCGGGTAGAGAGCGCACTCCCACGTGTCACCTTGCTTGCCAGGGACTCTTGGAAGGGGCTTGCTCGACTCATTTCAACTATTCATAGTCAACAAGATCGTGGTGTGCCGATTCTTACCCGAAATATTTTGCAAGAAGGGTCAAATTTTTCTATTCTGCTCGGTGCAGATTCTAATGTTGCACATGCGTTGAGTAGGCGACGGCCCGATCTTGCTGTGGAGCATTTAAGAGAGTGGCGCGAGATCGCAGGAGAGCGCATTGTTATTGAATGTGTCTCGCACTTTCACCGCGAAGGCATCCGGTCAGTAGAGGGCGCGGCTCGACTGCTTAAGTTCGCTCGTGAGCATCAGATAAAGGCAATTCTTACAAACCAAGTACGCATGCTCAACAAGGAAGATGCCCCGGTGGCTGACGTACTCGATGCGGCCCGCAAACTAGTGCCGCTGCATCATCGGCATGTGGAGCGCAGTAATGGCGAGGCGTATTTAAAGAGCCCAGCAGAGATGCGTCGGATTGCTCATGAAATTGCGCGCGCTGCAGGAGAAAGTGGCCGCGACTTATTGCATGACACCATCGCTTGCGGTGAGACCCACATACTCAACCCGGGCGATTATCTCGGCGGCATTTACCTTCCCGAACCGGAGGTAGTGGGTGGTTTTTCGCATGGAGAATTAATTGAGATTCTTACTCAGAGGTGCGAAACGGGTCTTTCGTGGCGGTATCAAAGTGAAGCGTTACGTATTCGTGGTTCGTATAGGTTGCAAGAAGAACTTTCAGTCATAAAGAGTTTGGGATATGAGTCGTACTTCTTGACAGTGGCAGATATTGCCACGATGGCACGAGAACGAGGCATACGAGTAGCTGCTCGAGGAAGCGGCGCTGGCAGTCTGGTCTGCTATCTCCTCGGCATTTCGGGCGTTGATCCCATCGATCACGGTTTGTTAATGGAGCGCTTCTGTTCTCCACTCCGGAGAGATCTTCCAGATATCGATATTGATGTGGAATCTGCCAGACGTCTTGAAATATATGACGCAGTTTTTGCTCGCTATGCCCCTACTGGGACGTGGCCAGCCGGGCCAGCTCGTACTGCGGCGGTGTCGATGGTAGAGACGTATCGAGCGCGCCATGCGATTCGCGATGTAGGGGCTGCGTTAGGAGTACCTCCCGCAGACATTGGCATGGTGGCAAAGTCTTTTCCGCACATTAGAGCAAAAAGTATTAAGAATGCTTTAGCAGAGTTGCCTGAACTCAGAGATGGGTCGTTGCAGAACTCAATTGGCGAGAAGAAGTTAGGGATGTGGCTCTCTCTTGCAGAGAAACTAGATGGTCTTCCGCGCCATCTCGCGCTGCATCCATGCGCGGTGGTTCTTTCCGATGCATCGCTTCTTGACCGCGCCCCTACAGAACTCAGTGCTCAGGGATACCCCATGGTGGCTTTCGATAAAGATGATGTTGAAGCTATGGGTCTGCTCAAGTTAGACATCCTTGGCGTGCGGATGCAGTCAGCGATGGCGTATGCAATTGAAGAGATTAAACGTGAGCAGAAGGAAGAGGTAGATCTCGACTCCTTAGCACTCGATGACAAAGAGACTTTCGATCTGATTAAGTCCACTAAGACTCTCGGCATCTTTCAGGTAGAAAGCCCTGGGCAACGAGAGTTAGTGGGCAAGTTTGGACCGTCGAGCTTTAACGACCTGATGATCGATATCTCGCTCTTTCGTCCCGGTCCAGTGAAGAGCGACATGATCACTCCGTTTTTGAAAGCAAGGCATGGGTGGAGTGAGGCGAAAATGATTCATCCAGATCTCATAGAGGTGCTTTACGAGACCGAAGGCGTAGTGGTCTTTCACGAGCAGGTCATTCGAATCATCTCCATCATCGCGGGCGTTTCATTGGCGCAGGCAGATGAGTATCGGCGTGCGCTGGGGCGCCGTGATGGCTTAATCGAATTTGGTGAGTGGTTTATCGCGCGCGCACACGAGCGCGGTTATTCCCCTGAGGTGGTCAGCGAACTCTGGGAAGTGCTCTGTGCTTTTGGTTCCTTTGGTTTTTGCAAAGCTCATGCTGCGGCTTTCGCGTTAACGACTTATCAGTCAGCATGGCTGAAACAACATTATCCGGCGCCATTCATTGCAGGTTTGCTTACTCATGATCCTGGTATGTATCCCAAGCGACTTATCCTCGATGAAGCTCGACAGCTTGGTGTGGCACTGCTCCCTGTAGAAGTAAATCGCTCGGATATTACTTATCGAGTAGAAGAGTCTGATGGTCGTCTCGCGCTCCGCATGTCGCTAAGTGATATTCATGGCATAAGTGAACACGAAGCAGCGACCATTGTCGCAAGCCGACCTTTTCTTGATATCGGTGATTTCATGAAGCGCACTCGAATCTCACAGCCAACTGCAGAAAAGCTAGTCACTATAGGAGCGTTTGACTCTCTTTACGGAATCACCTCGCAGTCGAGTCAAGTGATTGGCCGTAAGCGCACGCTTACTCGGCGAGATCTCTTCCTTTATGTTTCAGATGTATCAAAGTGGGGTGGTTCCCATGTGGATCAAATGGCGTTAGATCTACCCGCTCCACAAGTGGTCATGAGTGGGCTGCCCGACATTACTTTGGCTGAGCGAGTGCGTGATGAGCTAGAGATACTTGGAATGGATCTCTCCTGTCACGTGTTGGATTTCTACCAAAGTTTCCTTAGCGAACTAGGTGTTGTGCCATCTGGAGATTTAGTAAAGCAGAGGTCAGGCGCGCTCGTCTTTGTGGCGGGGGTAAAAGTGGCATCACAGACCCCTCCGATACGCTCCGGCAAACGAGTGGTCTTCCTTACTCTTGATGATGGCACTGGTTGCTCGGACTCCACTTTCTTTGATGACGTTCAAGAGAATTACTCTTACACGCTCTTCCACTCTTGGCTCTTGTTGACTCAAGGTGTTGTGCGGCGCACGGGCGAGCGTGGTATCTCATTACGTGCTACTGGATGTTGGGAAATCACTGCGCTCTACCAGCTCTGGTTGGCGGAGGGCATTGACGCGGTGCGTGAGTATGTGGCTGATCGCCCAACGGCGAAACAGACGGCACAACGCACTCTGATCCACCCCACCGGCTATCGCCAATCTCCCTATGCTGATCTCAAGCCAGCAGGTGAGGGTGTGCGAAAGCTCTGGCATACCAGTCCAGGTAGCGTTGGTTAAGAAGTGATAGAACTTTATAAAGGAGGTGGACGACGGGTGCGCGACGAAGCAACTATTCTGCATATAGATATGGACGCTTTCTATGCTTCCGCATCCTTGATAGCTCGCCCTGAACTACGGGGTAAGCCAGTAGTTATTGGCGCCGGGCCACGAAGCGTGGTGCTCTCTGCGACGTACGAAGCACGCGCGTTGGGTATTCATGCAGCTATGCCTGTGGGAAGAGCGCGCAGGCTCGCGCCGCATGCGATCTTTCTCGAACCTGACCATGAACTGTATGCAGATATATCTGCAAGCGTGATGGAGGTCTTTCGATCCTTTACACCACTAGTGGAGCCGCTCTCGTTGGATGAAGCTTTCTTAGATGTTGCGGGAGTGCGCCGACTTATTGGGGATCCTGTTCATATTGCCGAGAGCATTCGTACTCGCATAGCTGATGAGCAGCAGATCACGTGTTCGGTGGGAATTGCAACTACAAAGTTTGTGGCAAAGATTGCTTCACAGCATTGCAAGCCTGATGGATTACTGCAGATAGCAGGCGATGACGTTCTTACATTTTTACATCCACTTCCAGTGAAGGCGCTCTGGGGGGTGGGTCCAAAGACCGAGGAAGTATTGAGTCGCTTAGGCTTGCGCACCATCGCAGATGTGGCGCATACGCCAAAATCAACCTTAGAACGCGCACTTGGCCAGAGCGCGGGGGAGCATCTTCACAACCTTGCGTGGGGCAGGGATGAAAGAGAGGTGTATCCCTGGGAGCCAGAGAAGAGTATTAGCGCGGCAGAGACTTTTGGTGAAGACCTTGACGATGAAGAGGCGATATTGCGCGAACTACTCAGGCTCACCGAGCGAGTGACTCAACGTTTACGCGAGCGGGGATTCAGAGCTCGCACCATTGGTATCTCGGTACGCTTCGCAGATTTCTCCACGATTTCGCGATCGAAAACATTGCGAGATGCGACAAGTGTGACGCACGATATTTTTGAAACAGCGCGATCGCTTTATCAAAACCTTCATCTAGATCGGGTACGTGTGCGCCTGGTGAGTGTTCGCTTGGAGAACCTTGACCAGGCGGGGGAGTCTGCTGAGCAGCTGTTGTTAACTCAAGGGCCGAAGTGGGCTGAGAGCGACCAAGCGCGAGATCAGGCAAATCAACGCTTCGGTGGAGGTTCGGTGCGGCCAGCTCGGCTACTGCGCAAGCCCACTCGTGATGCGCGGGATGATTAAAGTAGCGCTCACTCCGGTTGGGGTCGTATCCTTGGAGCAGGGTCCGACTGAAAATCTCAGCAAAGGTCTCAGCAAAATGTAGGCAAGGAGGTAAAAGTGCCACTTTCAGAGCATGAAGAACGTCTACTCGCGCAGATGGAAGAGGCGCTGAAAGCCGAAGACCCACGCCTGGTTTCCACGCTTACGGGAGAGCGTCCTTCGCGAGGAAGCCGCACTCTTCCCCTTCTGCTGATCTTGGTGGGGTTTGCCACGTTGATCGGTGGGCTCGTCTCCCAGGTGGCCATTGTGGGAGTCATAGGTTTCATCTTTGCACTGGCCGGATTTACTTGGGTGCTTCGAGCTTTTCAAGGGCCTGCGGGCACCGTCAGATCCCGCAACGGTGGGAGATCCAAGAAAACGGGCGTTCGACGTTCCTTGATGGAGCGCATGGAAGAGCGATGGGACCGCCCCCAGGAGTAAGCCTCCACCAGTAACTTCTTTACGCCGCGGAGATCTCTCCGCGGTTTTTTTATGCCTTTTTCGGGGTTTCGAAGGGAGAGATAGGCAGGAAAAGGGGGAAAGGTGGTTGACAGGGGAGTGAAATGGAGTAAAGTGGGGGAAAGGCTCAGCTGGGGAAGGTTGAGCATGGTGGGAAGTGGGGGTCGGCATGTTTTTAGGCACGCACGAACCCAAACTCGATGAAAAAGGTCGGTTGATTCTTCCTGCCAAATTCCGAGATGACTTAGCCGATGGCGTGGTCGTCACAAAGGGGCAGGAACATTGCCTCTACCTCTTCCCGCTCGATGAATTCACCACGATGACCGAAACGATGAAGGCTGCTCCAGTCACTGCAAAGGGCGCCCGCGACTACATGCGAGTCATGTTCGCCGGCGCGCACGACGAAGTCCCGGACAAGCAAGGTCGCATCACCATTCCAGCTCATCTCCGTGAGTACGCCTCTCTCGATCGCGCATGCGTGGTTATCGGAGCAAATACCCGGGTAGAGATCTGGGATGCCCAAGCCTGGGCGACTTACCTGGCCGCTCAAGAAGAAGGATTTGCCGACGTTTCCTCGGAGGTATTCCCCGGAATCTTCTAACTCCTTCACGGATGGCCGTTGCCCGCGTAGCGACGCCACTTCCCCGGCGCCGCTCCCGGGCAACGACCACTCGTGATGGCCAGCAGTAACGAAAGCAGAAAAAAATCCGTAGATGTAAGAAGAACGAAAAGGGGGAAGAGATGGAGTATCCGCACCAGCCGGTTCTCTTGCAGCGCTCTCTTGATCTCTTTGCTCCCGCCCTTGATATTGCCGGCGCAGTCTGTGTCGATATGACCCTTGGTATGGGTGGACATAGCGAAGCTCTTCTCAACCGTTTCCCTGAGCTGACCTTGATCGGCATCGATCGCGATCCCAAGGCCCTCGAAATTGCCGGAGAGCGCCTTGCCCGATTCTCTGATCGCACTCATTTGGTGAGCGCTACCTACGATCAATTAGTTGAGGTATTGCGCGATCACAACATTACAAAAGTTCAGGGCGTGCTAGGTGACCTCGGCGTCTCATCTCTCCAGCTTGATGAAGTGGCTCGTGGATTCGCCTACTCTCGCGAAAGCGGTCTAGATATGCGAATGAATCCACGTGATGACCTCACAGCCGAAATCATTGTTAACGAATACACGGCACCAGAGATCGTCCGCATTCTTCGTGAATATGGTGAAGAGCGGTTCGCTCCTCGGATAGCTTCTGCAATTCTTCGGGAACGTGCGATCGGGCGGCTGACGTCAAGCTCTCAGCTTGTCGACATCGTGCGGGACGCCATACCGGCCGCAACTCGGCGCACTGGCGGAAATCCAGCTAAGCGTACTTTTCAGGCTTTACGCATAGCGGTGAATGACGAGTTGGGAATTCTGGAGCGTGCAGTTCCGCAATCACTTCAGGTTCTTGAAGTGGGAGGCCGGGTTGTCATGATGGCCTACCACTCCTTAGAAGATCGGATTGTGAAGCGCTATTTCATGGCGGCTGTCGCTTCAGATACTCCCATTGATCTGCCCGTCGATATGCCAAGTTTGGCAGCGAAGTTTCGCGTGGTTGCCAAGGGTGAGTCACCTTCTGAAAGTGAAATCTTGGAGAATCCGAGAGCTGCTTCGGCTCGTCTTCGTGCGGTAGAGCGGGTGGCGGCGTAATGGCACTCGCAAATCCAGTCCGCGGCGCACAGGCGTACGTATTCGTTCCTGCTCAACGTGCGCTCTTGCGCTTAGTCCCAGATCTCAGAGTTCCTGCTGGTCAACAGATTCGCCCGTTGGCATTTATTAAATTGATGGCGATAGTTCTGAGCATTGGAACTGCGCTGCTGCTCTTTATCAACATTATGCTCACACAGGATGCATTTACGCTCAGTCAGCTTGAGCGCCAAGCTGCAGAGGTTTCTGCGCAAGAAGAGGCGATAACTCAAGAAGCCGCCCGTATATCCTCGCCCACAATTTTGGCGCAACGTGCCGCGCAGTTAGGCATGAAAACTGGAGATGCCCCTGCATTTATTGATTTAGGGAGTGGGACGATTCTCGGCGCACCTGACATGAACGTAAAGAAATGAAATCGAACAATCAGCGGGTACGAGCTGTCTACCTACTCTTTATTATTGTGTTTGTCATCATTGCTGGTCGGTTGGTACAAGTTCAAGGCGTGAGTGCATCTGCATACGCCTCTCGAGCCAGTCGAGAGCTATATCAGACGGCTCCACTCGCCGCCTTGCGAGGGGCTATCACAGATAAAGATGGTGTGCCCTTCGCTCGAAGTATTGCTTCGGTGAATATCACTGTTGACCAACAACTCGTGCTGGATCCTGCGCGTGCTGCAGAGATCATCGCTCCTCTCATAGCCCTTCCGACCTCTTCGGTGCAAAATAGATTGACTGGTGACCGAAGATTTGCATATGTCACTAAAGATGTCACCCCTGCTGTGTGGAAATCCGTGAAAGAGGCAATCGCGGCGGAGAACACTAAGCGCCCTTACGGAAAATACATTTCCGGTTTTTACGCAGAAGATGCTTTTCACCGTGATTACCCAGCAGATGCTTTGGGCGCCAGTTTCTTGGGATTTGTAAGCGCCTCTGGACATGGCGGAGGTGGCTTGGAGTACGCACTTGATTCTGTTTTGGCTGGTAAAGACGGTTCATATACCTATGCCCAGAATGGCGGCGGGCAAGTTATTCCCACGGCACGTGACGTCCTCACACCCGCCTCTGCTGGCAAAGAAGTACGACTGACTATAGATCGCGATATCCAGTGGGTGGCGCAGGAAGCCATCACGGCAAAGGTAAAAGAGTCGGGTGCAATTTCAGGAACGGTCATTGTGATGGATCCGGCTTCCGGCAAGATTCTGGCGATGGCTACGGCGCCCACCTTCGATCCGAACAATATTTCAAAAGCCACAGCAGATTTATTAGCGACTCCAGCAGTCTCTGACCCTTATGAGCCCGGTTCAACAGGGAAAATTATGACTATGGCTGCCGCACTTGAAGAGAAGGCTGTCACTCCTACCACGCTCTTCACAGTTCCCGATCGCATCAAGCGAGGGAATCGTTACTTCGGCGATCACGACAAGCATTCCACGTGGAAGCTGACGACTGCTGGGATTTTGGCTAAGTCGAGCAATACAGGAACGATCCAAGTCGGCGAAAAATTGAAGCCAAAAACGCTCCACTCCTACCTCAGCAAATTCGGCATTGGAAAAACGACGGGCATTGAGTTGGCGGGGGAGAGTGGCGGTGTATTAGCTCCGGTGGATCGTTGGTCAGGTACGACCGCCCCAACTGTCGCATTTGGGCAGGGATATTCGCTCACCACCATCCAGGCAACGCGCGTCTTTGCGACCATAGCAAACGATGGAGTTCAAGTGAAGCCGACATTGATTGCCGGTTACGTAGACCAAGACGGGCATTACTCACCTAAATCGGTATCTCAAGGCGTACGAATCATTTCCAGTGAAACCGCGCAGAAAGTGCGATTAATGATGGAGAGTGTGCTGAGCGATGAAGGCACCGCCCCAGGGGCTCGTATCCCTGGATATCGCGTTGCCGGGAAGACTGGTACCGCTAATCGCATTGATGCAACTGGCCAATACCGCGGATATACAGCGTCCTTTATTGGGTTCGCGCCTGCCGAGAATCCCAAATTTGTCATTAACGTCACGATTCAGGATCCAAAGGGTGTGCACTTCGGTAGTTTGCTTGGTGGACCAGTGTTCAAGGAAGTCATGTCCTTTGCCTTGAAGAGCTATCACATACCACCTTCCTCGCAACCAGTAACGTTATTGCCGATGAACGAGAAGCAACTGGCAGCGCGGGCAGCGCAGAAGTCGCAGGTCGATACGAGGACGGCGAGTAAAGCGTGAATGTCGCTGACACGGCGAAAAGTTTGCGCCAAATCATTGACCTACTTGGAGCTTCGACCGAGAGTTTTTCAGCTGCCCAGTTAGCCACTCCCGTACTAGGCATTGCGGTGGAGTCTTCGAAGATATCAAGTGGCTTCATCTTCGTTGCGTTGCCCGGCGAGCACACCCATGGAGCCCACTTTGTGGCTGACGCATTAAGTCGAGGAGCAATAGCTCTTATCACTGATGAAGAGGGAGCAAGAATTTCTAGTGTGCAAATCCCTTTGATAAAAATTGAAAATGCGCGAGAGATGGTAGGAACGCTCTCTTCCTTCGTCTATGGGGATCCCAGCGCGTCAATGCAGGTCGTTGCCGTCACCGGCACAAATGGCAAGACTACTGTGACTTCACTGCTTGAATACTTCTGGAACGGAAGCGGAATATCGGCTGGGGTGATAGGAACCCTTGGCGCGCGCTACTACGCCGAAGGGAAGTTGGTCTCTTTGCCCACGGCGCGCACCACTCCAGAATCTTGTGAGCTTCAAGCGGAGTTGGCTCTCATGAGGGATGCTGGCGTCAAAGCCGTTGCAATGGAAGTTTCTAGCCACGCTCTTTCGCTACATAGAGTAGATGGAATTCATTTCAAGCTCGCACTATTTACAAATTTATCTCAGGATCATCTTGATTTTCATCATACGATGGATGAGTACTTCTTGGCTAAATCAAAGCTTTTCACTTCGAACTTTTCCGAATGCGCTCTTATCAACATCGATGACCCGTATGGGAAGCGACTCTTCGCTAATTGCGATATTTCCACTGTTTCAATTTCAACTAGTGTCGGCGATTGGCAACTTTCCCTCAGTGACTTGCAATTGACTAGCCCAAATGGCAAGCGGCATATTTTTGACTCACCTCTCGTAGGTGACTTCAACCAAATGAATGCGGCTATGGCCCTCGTGGCATTCGCACAGACTGGTGGTGACATGGAAGAGGGAATCGAATTGCTTCGACGGTTCCCTGGTGTTCCGGGTCGTTTAGAGCAGGTCGGCAGTGGAGCACCATTAGTTTTGGTGGATTACGCACATACACCTGATGCTGTGACTCGAGTTCTTGCCTCGCTTCGTTCTCATACGTCCGGACGCATCATTGCGGTTCTAGGTTGTGGCGGAGATCGAGATCCACTCAAACGTCCCGCGATGGGAAGGGCGTTGCAAGAGGGAGCTGATCTTGCGATAGCCACCAGTGATAATCCGAGATCAGAAGATCCAGCTGCAATTTTGGCGGCGATGTGTGGAGAGAATTTCAAAGGGTTACAAATTCTTGACCGTCAAGAAGCCATTTCTTATGCCATTAGCCAAGCCACTGACGTTGATCTGGTGTTGATCGCCGGTAAAGGCCATGAGCAAGGTCAAGAAGTAAATGGTGTAATCACCCCCTTTGATGATCGCGAAGTCGCGCTCGAGATGCTTGCGAAACATGGGCGATCATGATCGCTATGCGTGCTAGTGAGATTGCTGAAGTGGTCGGCGGGCGCCTCTACGGAGCGGATTTCCTCTTCTGCGGTTCGGTAGTGATGGATAGCAGAGAGGCCGAACCTGGTTCACTCTTTGTTGCGTTACCTGGCGAACACGTTGATGGGCACGATTATGTGCAGGCGGCGGTAGGTAGTGGAGCCGTCTTAGCGCTGGTGGCACGCGATTTAGGCGCCGCTGAAATCTCGTCGATTGTTGTTCCAGATGTTGGTGTTGCGCTCATACGTCTAGCTGCCGAGGTATGTGCTCGATTGCCACATCTCATTGTCGTGGGAATTACTGGCTCTCAAGGCAAAACGACTACGAAAGACATGCTGCTTCAGGTGCTCAATCAATTTGACGAAACGGTCGCACCAAAAGACTCTTTCAATAACGAAATTGGACTTCCCCTCACGATTCTTAAATGTACTCAAAAGACTAAATATCTTGTGCTCGAGTTTGGCGCCACGCACATTGGGGACATTGAGAAGCTTGCCTCAATCGCAAATATTGATGTAGCTGTTGTGCTGGTGGTAGGCAATGCTCACGTGGGCGAATTTGGATCCGTAGAAAATATTGCACAAGCAAAATTCGAATTGGTTCAGTCGCTTTCCGATGGGGGAGTAGCAGTACTTGGAACATATGACCCTCACACAATTGATATGGCTCTTCGTGCTCCCGGACAAGTTGTCACCTTTGGTCCACACGGAAAGATCCACGCTGAAAAAATGTCATTGATTGATGGCGAACCGACATTCCTCGTCCATGACCAGAAGATTCATCTGCATTTCACTGGCGCTCACCAGGTTGCGAACGCGGAGGCCACCTTGGCGATCTGTGAAGCCCTCAATCTCGATAGAACACAAGTGGTCGCTGGCCTTAACGCGGCTCGTCCGTTAAGCAAGTGGCGAATGGAGCGCTCCTTCACC
>NSHZ01000051.1 GCA_002737595.1 Actinomycetota bacterium
GGTAGACATCGCCTGATTTTGAAGTGGGTACTCTCCACCTTTGTCACAGACGGGGCAATCGAGTGGGTGATTAATCAGGAGTAGCTCCATCACACCTTGCTGCGCCTTGGCAGCGACAGGGGAAGTCAACTGCGTCTTTACAACCATGCCGTTCTCAACTGGCATCGTGCAAGATGCTTGAGGTTTTGGAAATGCACGGCCATTGATCTCTACATCTACCAGACATTGCCGGCAGGCACCTACCGGATCAAGGAGCGGGTGATCACAAAAACGTGGAACTTGAATACCCAACATTTCAGCCGCGCGAATAATCAGCGTGCCTTTTGGAACAGCTACTTCGAAACCATCGATCGTTACCGTGATCATTTCGACACTTGTGGCTACCTCATTGTTGGTAAGAGTCATTACGCACGCGCTCCTACGAAAAGTGTTGATGCAACTGGATCAAATGGGCACTTTCCAGCTGAAAGATGTGCGAGATATTCTTCGCGGAAATATTGAATTGACGAGGTAATCGGACTCGTCGCTCCATCTCCAAGTGCGCAGAAAGATCTTCCCAAAATGTTGTCGCAGAGATCGAGTAACTTCTCGAGATCTTCTGCTTTACCTACCCCATTTTCAAGATCTTTAAGAATCTGTACCAGCCACCAAGTGCCCTCTCGGCACGGGGTGCACTTGCCGCAGGATTCGTGCTTGTAGAACTCGGTCCAGCGGAGTACCGCGCGCACCACACAGGTAGTTTCATCAAAAATCTGAAGAGCTTTAGTGCCAAGCATCGACCCTGCGGCACCAACACCTTCGTAATCAAGTGGTACATCAAGATGTTCCGCCGTGAAGATGGGAGTAGAGGAACCACCAGGTGTCCAGAACTTGATGGTATGGCCAGCTCGAATTCCGCCGCTCATATCAAGTAACTCACGAAGAGTGATCCCAAGTGGCGCCTCATATTGGCCAGGACGAGTGACGTGACCAGAGAGCGAGTAGAGCGTGAAGCCCTTGCTCTTTTCAGTGCCTATCGATTGAAACCATTCAACGCCATGGGCGAAAATCGCAGGCACGCTAGCGATGGATTCGACATTGTTCACCACAGTGGGACATGCATAGAGACCAGCAATTGCCGGAAATGGTGGACGCAAGCGAGGTTGACCGCGGAAGCCTTCGAGAGAATCTAGCAGCGCTGTCTCCTCGCCACAGATATAGGCACCCGCTCCTACATGGACGATCAAATCTAAGTCAAAACCTTGACCATTGATGTTCTTACCCAAATAACCAGCCGCATATGCATCGTCAACTGCTTGTTGCATACGGCGAATCACGTGCGTTATTTCTCCACGAATATAAACAAAAGCATGGTTTGCTCGAATCGCGTAAGAGGCGATGATCATGCCTTCGACGAGTGAATGTGGGTTGGCCAAGAGCAGCGGCGTATCTTTACAAGTACCTGGCTCGGACTCATCTGCATTAACCACGAGATAGTGCGGCTTGCCATCTCCCTGTGGAATAAAAGACCACTTCATGCCAGTAGGGAAGCCTGCCCCACCACGTCCTCTAAGCCCAGAATCCTTAACAGCAGTAATGACGGCATCTGGCTCCATAGCAAGAGCCTTCTTCAGTCCTTCATACCCACCATTACGTTGGTAACCAGCAATGGTGAACGAATCAGCTTCGTCCCAATGCTTTGAAAGAATCGGCATGAGTGCAGTCATTACGCTTCACCTCGCTCGTGGGCAATTTTGAGTCCCGCAAGAGTTGCCGGACCAGCTTGTACGCCTTCATGTGCGCGTCCGTCCGAGATACCGGCAAGTACAGCCGCATTCTCTTTCCAGGTAGGCAGAGTGTGTGGACCTCGAGTCGGAGCTGGTGGATTTCCGCTACGTAATTGATCAACTAACTCCTTAGCGCTCTCGACAGTCTGATTATCGAAAAACTCCCAGTTGACCATGATCACGGGCGCGTAATCACATGCTGCATTGCACTCGATATGTTCGAGCGAAACTTTTCCATCTGAAGTGCGCTCGTCATTTCCGATTCCAAGGTGATCTTTAAGTCCAGCAAAGATGGCGTCGCCACCCATGACTGCACAAAGAGTATTTGTGCACACGCCCACGTGGTAATCCCCCACTGGGCGACGTTTGTATTGCGAGTAGAAAGTGGCAACTGCAGCAACTTCAGCCGTAGCCAGGTCTAATTTCTTAGCGACGAGTTCCACACCTTCGGGAGTGACAAAACCTTCGCTCGCTTGCACGAGGTGCAGAAGCGGCATGATGGCCGAGCGACTCTTGGGGTACCGAGCGATGATCGAATCCATGTGCGCGAGCAGCGCTTCGTCTTTCATTACCTGTCCACCCCGCCCATTACTGGATCAATTGAAGCAACAGCAGCGATGACGTCGGCGATCTGACTGCCTTCACACATTGCTGCAGTGGCTTGGAGATTATTAAAAGACGGATCACGGAAGTGCACGCGATACGGTTTCGTGCCTCCATCAGAAATGAGTTGGGCGCCGAGCTCTCCGCGCGGACTCTCCACCGCGGCATAAGCCTGGCCAGCAGGGACTCGGAAGCCCTCCGTTACCAACTTGAAGTGATGAATCAACGACTCCATCGAAGTCCCCATAATTTCGCGGATGTGATCGAGTGAATTGCCCAATCCGTCTGAGCCAAGACTTAATTGGGCAGGCCAGCCAATCTTCTTGTCTTCGACCATGACTGGTCCCTGATACTCAGGTGAGTCAAGGCGTTCGACACATTGCTCGACGATGCGTAGCGACTGGCCCATTTCGTAAATACGAATGAGGAATCGTCCATAAACATCACAAGATTGCGCGGTAACAATATCAAAATCGTACGTTTCATAGCCGCAATATGGCTGGGTTTTGCGAAGATCCCAAGGCAACCCCGTCGATCGCAAAATCGGACCAGTGATTCCAAGCGCGGTACAACCTGCAAGGTCCAAGTAGCCCACGCCGTCAGTTCGCGCAAGCCAAATAGAGTTTCCAACAAGCAGTTTCTCAGTGTCTTTGAGATTCTTGCGCAATTGCAAAACCGTTTCGCGAATCTTGTCAGTGGCACCTTCTGGAATATCTTGAGCAACACCACCTGGGCGGACATATGCACTGTTCATCCGAAGCCCAGTCACTAATTCAAAGATGTCGAGTACAAGTTCACGCTCGCGGAATCCGAAAATCATCGCCGAAAGGGCTCCGAGTTCCATGCCGCCAGTTGCAAGAGCAACAAGGTGAGATGAGATTCGGTTGAGCTCCATCATCATTACGCGGATAACACTCGCGCGTGCTGGAACTTGATCCGTGATCCCAAGAAGTTTTTCAACTGCCAGGCAGTAAGCAGTTTCGTTGAAGAACGGAGAGAGGTAATCCATGCGCGTAACAAAAGTGACGCCTTGAGTCCAATTACGGTATTCAGCATTCTTTTCGATACCGGTGTGGAGATACCCGATACCACAACGAGCTTCGTTAACAGTTTCTCCTTCGAGCTCCAAAATTAAACGAAG
Organism: Actinomycetota bacterium; assembly: GCA_002737595.1. The sequence continues at coordinate 3,511 of NSHZ01000051.1, forward strand.
TACACCGTGCGTTGAAGGATGCTGCGGTCCCATATTGACCACTACATGTTCTTCTTTGGTGGAACCAATTTCAGTGACGACATCATCCCAATCACCACCTGTGACAGAGTAAATGGTGCCTTCAGTGGTCTCGCGAGACGATGCATATGGATCGGAAGTCATTGGTATGCCCGCCTTTCGCTCGGCGGTGGCACAGTTGCACCCTTGTACTCCACAGGAATACCGCCAAGTGCATAATCCTTACGTTGTGGGTGACCGGCCCAATCATCTGGCATCAAGATGCGGGTAAGCCCAGGATGGCCATCGAAAATGATGCCAAACATATCGAAGGTTTCGCGCTCATGCCAATTATTCCCTGCCCAAATTGAAACCACCGAAGGCAGATGTGGGTTGGCATCTGGGATTGATACCTCAAGGCGAATACGGCGGTTATGCGTCAGCGAAAGCAGCGGGAAAATTGCATGTAATTCACGACCAGTTTCTGCTGGGTAGTGCGCACCGGATACGCCAAGGCACATTTCAAATCGAAGTGACGCTTCATCACGCAGAATCTTTGCAACTTCTTGCAAGCGGCTAGCGCGAATATGCATGGTGAGCTCACCTCGATCAATCACAATTTTTTCGATTGCGTCAGAAAATGCTGGATAAGCGCGCTCGAGGGAATCGACTACGTCGTCAAAGTAAGAACCAAACGGACGGCTCGAAGATCCGGGAGTTACGTTGGAATGAACCAAACCACCATAACCAGAAGTGTCTCCACTCCCGGTGGCACCGAACATCCCTTGTTGCGTCACGCCAGCAGCCCCTTCATGGAGATGGTGGGTACGGCTGCGAGCGCCGCGGCCTCTACTTCGCGAATCACATTTGCGCGGTGAGGACCGAGTTTCTCATTTCCGATTTGCTCGTGAAGTTTAAGGATTGCATCCATCAACATTTCTGGACGTGGTGGGCAACCTGGGAGGTAAATATCAACCGGCACGATGTGGTCTACGCCTTGAACGATGGCGTAGTTGTTGAACATGCCACCTGATGAAGCGCAAGCACCCATCGCGATGACCCATTTAGGTGCCGCCATTTGGTCATAAATCTGGCGGAGGACCGGCGCCATTTTGTTGCTTACTCGGCCAGCCACGATCATGAGATCTGCTTGACGTGGGGAGGCGCGGAAAACTTCCATTCCAAAGCGCGCAAGATCGTAACGACCGGCGCCAGTGGCCATCATTTCGATCGCACAGCATGCGAGGCCAAAGGTGGCTGGCCATAGCGCATTCTTGCGCATGTATCCAGCGAGTTTCTCTACCGTAGTAAGAAGAAAACCGCTCGGTAATTTCTCTTCAATTCCCATGTGTCACAGTCTCTTTCTAATCCCACTCAAGTCCGCCGCGACGCCACACGTAGGCGTATGCAACGAAAATAGTTCCGATGAACAAGAGCATTTCAACTAATCCAAAAAGACCCATTTGGTCGAAGGAGACAGCCCATGGGTAGAGGAAAACAATTTCAATATCAAAAATAATGAAGAGCATCGCAGTAAGGAAGTACTTGATGGGAAACCGTCCACCGCCGGCAGCTTGCGGTGATGGTTCAATTCCACATTCATAAGCAGCTAGCTTTGCGCGGTTGTAGCGCTTAGGCCCCGTGACTGCTGCAGCGACAATAGAGAAGGCAGCAAAGCCAAAACCGATGGCGCCGATAGTGAGAATCGGTACGTAAGGGTTCATCTCTTGAGATCTCTCGTGCGCACAGTGCAATCTTAGGGGCGAAAGCGCACTGAACCTTGCGAGGTGACGCCAGTCACTCACGCTCGAGTGAGCGAGATAACACCGACGAATTATGCTGCTGGCGCTATTCGGGTGAGTGCACTGATGAGGCGATCGGCCACATCTCCGCCTTTGGGCTCTGAGAGGTTGGCGAGGAGCTTGAGGGTGAACTTCATCAAAGTGGGGTGGGCCAGGCCCTTTTGGGCGGCAACCTTCATCACCCGGTCATTTCCAATTAACTTTACGAAGACTCGGCCAAGCGTGTAATAACCACCCCACTCGCTCTTCAGTCGGGTGGGATAGGTGGCTAATCGGAGATCTCGAGCCTGCTCGCGCCCACTTGCCAGCGCTTCGGCGATGGTTTCTGCGGCGATTCGTCCTGATTCCATAGCATATGCGATACCTTCGCCGTTAAATGGATTGACCATGCCACCGGCATCGCCCACCAAGAGCATCCCCTGATGGAAGTGTGGCGTTCGGTTAAAGCCCATCGGGAGCGCGGCGCCGCGAATAGGGCCGACCATCTCCTCGGGCACATATCCCCACTCCTTGGGCATGGAATCCGCCCACCGCATCAAAAGCGCTCGGTAATCCACGTTGGCGAAGGCTGGAGATGAGTTCAAAATGCCGAGCCCGACATTGCTGGTGCCATCGCCTACTCCAAAGACCCACCCATACCCGGGTAGGAGGCGATCCTGATCCCAGAGTTCAAGCCATGACTCCAGCCAATCGTCTTCATGGCGAGGTGAGCGGAAGTAGGTTCGAACAGCCACACCAAGTGGGCGATCATCTCGCTTAGTGAGTCCCATCGAGAGTGAAAGTCGCGACGAATTGCCATCAGCAGCCACCACAATTGGTGCGCGATAGGTGCGCTCTTCACCCGCCGCGTTCTTGGTGGTAACGCCCACTATGCGATCTTGCTCCATCACGGGACCGGTCACTGAAGTTGATTCACGCAGATCTGCGCCAACTGCCACTGCTTTTTGCGCCAAAATTTGATCAAGATCGGCGCGAGTACGTACCAAGCCATAATCAGGAAAGACCGAGAGTTCAGGCCATGGAAGCTCTAGTCGATGACCGCCTCCGATGATGCGTAAGCCCTTGTTCTTGATCCAACCTTGCGTCGTAAGATCAATGTCGAGCGCCAACAATTCTTTTACGGCACGAGGTGTGAGCCCATCACCACAAACTTTTTCGCGAGGAAACTCTGTTTTTTCAAGAAGCAAAGTCTTTATGCCTGCGCGCGCTAAATGAGCGGCTGTGGCTGAACCACCAGGACCTGCGCCAACAACGATGACGTCTGCATCGTTTTCCGGCTTACTCATACTGCTCCTTGATATCGATCAATGAGAGAAATCTATTGGTTTATTGAGCTTTCTGCAGAACGAGTTGCCCGATGGATTGCCACAATTCCACCGGTGAGATCGCGCCATTGTGCACTTTCCCAGCCGGCATCTTCGATTTGATCAGCCAATTCATGTTGATACGGCCATGCGCGAATTGATTCTGCGAGATAAACATAAGCGTCAGGATTTGAAGAAGTCTTTCGGGCGATGGAAGGTAGCGCCTTCATCAGGTATTCGTTATATAGAGTGTGAAATGGTCGCCAAGTGGGGTGCGAAAACTCACAAACAACTAAACGTCCGCCAGGCTTTGTAACGCGCAACATTTCTTTAAGTGCCGTATCAACATTTGAAACGTTTCGCAGGCCAAAAGAAATAGTGACCACGTCAAATGACTTATCAGAGAAAGGTAACTTGAGAGCATCGCCCGCAGTGAATCCCCACTCGATCGCAGAGCCTCGCTGACGCTTCTTGCCTACTTCCAGCATCCCGATGGAGAAATCGCAGGGGATCACAGTGGCACCGGCCAATGCAAGCGGCAACGAAGAAGAACCAGTGCCGGCAGCCAGATCTAGAATGTACTCACCCGCCTTGGGTTCAATGGCAGATTGCACCACCTTGCGCCATCTACGAGTCTGGCCCAATGAGAGAAGGTCATTGGTGAAGTCGTACGCCTTAGCGACCTGATCGAACATCGATGCCACTTCGTTCGGTGACTTATCTAGGTGGGCGCGACTCATGGGGCAATCATCTCCTATCTGACTCATCTGCTGCCAGTCGGCTACGCTCTCGTAAGCGCATATTCGCTTTCACTACGGAGGACCGATGACCACCCTTGCCCATCCGCTCCGGCTGGCACTCATTCCACGCACGGCTCGCCTTTCGCAGAGCCTGACCAACACGATCCTCATCACCGTCGGGGTGGGTTTTATGTCAGCGATGGCGCAAGTCGCGATCCAACCAGCTGGCTGGCCAGTTCCCATTACTGGGCAGACGTTCGGCATGCTTCTTATTGGCACCTCGTATGGCGCAGGGCTGGGAGTTTCTACTCTCGGGGCCTACTTACTCATTGGCGCACTCGGCGCTCCAATCTTTAGTCAAGGTAACAGTGGATTTGCTGTGCTCTTTGGACCCACGGGTGGTTATCTCTTTGGAATGCTGCTTGCATCTTTTGCGGTCGGATACTTGGCCGAACGCAAGTGGGATAGCAAAGTCCCCACTGCATTGCTACAGATGCTAATTGGTGAGGCACTGATTTTCATTCCCGGAGTATTGATGCTCGCTGCCAGTTATCGCATGGGTTTAGGCGATGCTTTCTATAATGGCTGCGTGAAGTTTCTCGGAGTTGAAGGAATCAAAATCGCACTAGCTGGCACGCTGCTTCCTGGAATCTGGGCAGTGCTGGCTCGGTTGCGCGCAAAATAGCCAATATGGATGCCCCACTTTCTCGCGTCGATGTCGAAAGCGTCGTATTCGAAGGCACCGGAGAACTCATCTCACTACTCCCCAATGCTTCCCCACTTACCTGGGTACGTAACGGTGAAGGCATTATTGGATATGGAGAATTTGCAAGAGTGCACTTCTCGGGACCCAGGCGTTTTGAAGATGCGGCGCAATGGTGGCGAGAACAACTTAAAGGTTTTCGCATCAATGACCATATTCGCGTCCCCGGAAGTGGTCCCATCGCTTTCGGGTCATTCTCGTTTGACGAAGCCGAAGATTCCATCTTTATTATTCCACGGGTGGTTGTTGGAAAGCGCGGGAATACTTCTTGGATAACCCGAATTGGCGCGCCTGCACCGCTCAATCACGAATTGCTACCGACACGAAAAAGCTCACCACTCTCATGGGGTGAGGGAAGCCTCTCGGCAAGCGAATGGGAAGCTGCAGTAGGTCATGCGATTGTGCGCATTACTGCAGGAGAATTAGAAAAAGTTGTGCTTGCTCGCGATGTCACCGCAACCTCGGAGGAGCCAATCGACGCGCGAGTAGTAATGGAAAAACTCGCAGAAAAGTATCCGAATACCTGGGTCTTTGCAGTCGATGGATTAGTAGGAGCAACTCCCGAGCTTTTGGTTCGCCTCACAAAAGGTCTCGTCACATCTCGCGTACTTGCTGGAACGATTCGGCGCACCGGTGATGATCAAAGAGATTTAGCACTCGCCGCATCCCTTGCCCGATCGTCTAAGGATTTGGAAGAACACGATTACGCGGTTCGCTCTGTAGCTGATGCTCTTGAACCCTTCTGCTCCTCGATAAACGTCCCCGACGCTCCTTTTGTCTTGCACTTAGCGAACGTGATGCACTTAGCTACCGATGTCACGGGAGTTGTCTCTGATTCCATGGCAGTTACTAACGCTCTCTCACTAGTTGATGCACTCCATCCCACCGCTGCGGTGTGCGGAACGCCTCGAGAAAAGGCAAAAAAACTCATCAACGAGTATGAAGTGATGAAGCGTGGGCGTTACTCCGGACCAGTCGGATGGATAGATGCGCGCGGCGACGGCGAGTGGGGCATCGCACTTCGATGCGCCGAAATCGACGCTAAAGATGCCCGTAAGGTTCGTCTCTTCGCAGGGTGTGGAATTGTCGCAGGTTCTATTCCGCAGGATGAACTCGCTGAAAGCCAAGCAAAGCTTGTTCCTATGCGAGATGCGCTCGAGTCCTAGCGTCCTACGATTCTAGTTTGTGGCTCTTCACACCATTGCAAGAGTGATGGCCAATTTCCATAGCCATCAGAGAGCGCTAGATGGCCTCCGCCAGGAATCAGATCGAAATCTTCAGGTGATAGCCAATTCACTGCACCTTCAATGCAAAAAGGGTCTACATCGCTACACACCACCCGCCATTTCGGATCGGCAAGTTTCGGCGGAAGTGAAGCAAACGAGGAAACTAGCTTTTCTTCTTTCAAAAAAGTTGGTCCAGCAGGAGCCACAAGAAGGACACGATCAGCAACAAAACCAAGCGCCGCCGCATGAAGCCAAAGCGTGGTCCCAAGTGAATGTGCAACGACGATGTGCTCACCTTTCATTCGCTCCCATGAGGATTCAAACACTCTGAGCCATTCTTCGAGTTGCGGAGTATCAGGCAAGGGCATTGACGGATACTCAACAATTTCTCCCCTGGCTGCCAGGTTCATCGCCGTCTGATATTGCCAATGCCCCGCTGGTCGTAGGTTTCGCCATCCGTGAAGAAAGAGAAAAGATCTACTCATACAGTAAGTGCCTTCTCCGCAGCAGCTACAGCGCTCTTAAGATTATCTGCGCTGGCATCTCTGCTCGGCATCACTGCGACGATGACATTGAGTGCGGGATGATCTTCGGCGAGTGCTCGTTCAAAATCTTTCAGTGTCGCAACTCGCGTCACATGAACACCGAAACCAGAAGCGATAGCCGTGAGGTCACGATTGTGTGGGGTACCGAAAACCTCCTCGAAGTGATCTATCCCGCGTTGAGGCAGGGTAGAGAAAATTCCACCCCCGTTATTATCTACCACCACAACAGTCAGATCAGGAGCATCACTCAATAGCGCACTTATATCGTGTAGGAATGCGATATCGCCAAGGTAGGCAAACGTTCTCCCAGATCTTGCTCGGGAGATACCAATGGAAGTGGAAACATTTCCGTCGATACCAGCAAGTCCGCGATTGCCGAAAACTGCAAGGTCTCCGCGTGGAGCGGCGAAGCCCTCGATATCTCGAATCGGCCGTGATGACCCAATAAAAAGCGATGCACCGCTCGGCAGGGATGAAGCAAAGATGCTAGCGAGACGTTGCTCTGACCACTCCGGAAGGTCTAAAGCGGCGCTCACTCGCGCACTTGCTGCCCGCCAGAGTTCAAGCCATTTCTCGTTACCAAAGACATCAACTGGTGGGAGAGCGCCAAGTTGAATTTCGTTCTTGCGAAGTGGGTTAGAGACTTCGTGATGAGAATCAATGCCAATGACTTGCGGTGTTCTGGTGATGAGCGCCATCACGGAACGAGAAAGACCGATTTTTCCCGCCACAATTGCTACTTCTGGTTGCAAATAGTTGAGCGCGTACTCTGAACCGACAAAGAGCGATGCGTGGGCAATTGCGTTTGCATGGCTAAGTGGATTCTCTGCTATTACTGGCCAACCAAGTGCGCTCGTCCAAGTGAGAAGCTCGGCCGGCGAGATGACGCCCAACCCGTGACCGAGAATCACCACACCGCGGTGATCTGATGAGACGCCGAGCTCGGAAAGTGATTTGTGAGTTGATAATTCCCACTTCTCCTTGTTTTGCCTTTCCGTCACTGCCGTCACTGGTTTGGAATGACTATCTTCTGGAAGGAGCGGTTCGCGAAACGCAATATTGATATGCACGGGTCCATCCAGATCATCAAAGATTTTAGAAAAATCCTCCAGCCAGGAGAGTGAATCCCCTGCATCAATTGCAACAAAATGACGAGCTGCGGATCCAAATAATTGAGATTGGTTGGTAGTTTGGTTTGAGCCAATTCCTTGGAGCTCGCTGGGGCGATCTGCCGTGATCACAATGAGCGGAACATCGCTATGCGAAGCCTCCATGAGCGCGGGGAAGAAATTTGCTGTTGCGGTTCCGCTGGTGCAGACGGTGGCTACTGGCCGCCCGCTAGCTTTACTGATTCCCAGGGCGACAAAACCAGCAGAGCGCTCATCAATATGTATATGCCGGTTGAATTGATCACGTCGTGCCAGCGCCAGTGCCAACGGCGCACTTCGTGAGCCAGGTGCGATCACGACGTCTCGCACACCGACTAAATAGAGCGCGTCCGCGAGCGCTTCGGCTTGCAAAGTTGAGTC
>NSHZ01000052.1 GCA_002737595.1 Actinomycetota bacterium
GTGGCCGCCTACGCCGATGGAGTTATTGTTGGTTCGGCATTCATTAAGATTTTGCTCTCGAATGAGAGTGAGGAGATTGCTATGAATGCACTATCGCTCTTGGCAAAAGAGTTAGCGGCGGGGGTACGTGAGGGTCGATGAAAAAACTGCATGATAAGTATCAGCCAACAATCACACTGCTTGCACGTTTAGTCCTCGGTGCAGTGCTGCTTGTTGCGGGAGGATTGAAGGCCTTTGTTCCCGCCGAGGCCGCCAGCGCCGTTGCGGCCTATAAAATTCTTCCTACGCAGATAGCCCATATTGTGGGCTATGCCCTTCCCTGGCTTGAGATCGCAATAGGAACTCTCCTTATCATTGGCCTCTCAGTTCGTATGATGTCATTCGTCTCTGGTGCCATCATGGTCGTTTTCATCGCAGCGATTATCAGCGTCTGGGCCCGCGGGATTCTCATCGACTGCGGCTGTTTTGGCGGAGGCGGTGTGATTGATCCATCCCAAGCTGCAAAGGCACATCGCGCCTATGCGATAGAGATCGCCCGTGACTTAGGCTTGGCCCTGTGCGCGCTCTATCTATACTTTTTCCCCTATGGTCTGTTGAGCCTTGAGAAGTCAAAATCCGTGAAGAAGGAGAGTGAAAATGTCTAAGCAGGCGAGTGCAGGTTCGGGTAAGGATAACTTCACTCGATGGTTGGTCATCGGAATGGTCGCACTTGTCGTTGTTACAGGGGTTGTCTTTTCAATGATGAGCTCCTCGACAAAGGCAGATGAATCTTTTGAGGCCCTGGATAACTACAAACTGGGCGCCCCCGTCTCCACCACTCTTGATAGTGCCGCTGGCTCGGGCTTAGTTCTCAATCCGGGTGCGCCAGTGCGAATTGACATCTGGGAGGATCCTCAATGTCCAGTCTGTCGTACATTTGAGAGCTCCCTCGGCACGTACGTAGAGACGATGATCAGATCTCAGAGGGCCACGGTCGTCTATCACGTCCTCTCGTTTCTTGGGCCTGAATCTATTCGTAGTGCAAATGCGATGATGTGCGCAGCCGATGAGAGTCAGTATCTTGATTTTCAAAAGTCGGTATATATCGTGCAGCCTGCACTTGAGAACTCTGGCTTCTACTCCAATGAAAATCTCATCAAGATCGGCGAAAAAATCGGCATTAAGTCAGAGAAATTTAAGGAGTGCGTGACAAATGGTGCAAAGCTCGAGTTAGTAAAAACTCATGCCGATTCGATGGCCGCATACAATGTTCAGGGAACTCCAACGGTATTTATCAACGGTAAGTTGTGGGAGCGCATGTCGAATAGCTTTGATGAGAATGAGTTCCGTCTTGCTGTAGAGGCTGGTTAAAAATTGCTTCGTTCGATCCCATCGCCAACAGTTTCGGCGTTGGAGATCGGGCCCTTCACCATATATCTCTACGCCTTATGCATCATTACAGGAATAGCGTTCGCTATTTGGTTGGGCGATAAGAGATTTCGGGCCGTTGCCCCACATGGCGCCTCTGTCGTCTCTGAAGTAGCAATCACTGCAGTTCCTTTTGGGATCATCGGGGGACGGCTTTATCACGTCATCTCATCCCCAGCACAGTATTTTGGCAGCAACGGCAATCCAGTAGATGCTCTCAAGATTTGGCAGGGAGGACTTGGAATCTGGGGCGCGATCGCTCTTGGAACGGTTGCCGCCGGTTTGAGATATCGAATGTTGGCTAAAAGGATTGAACTGCCATCCTTTGCATACTTCATGGACGCCCTTGCTCCTGGAGTCCTCTTTGCTCAAGCCATAGGTCGATTTGGAAACTGGTTCAATATTGAACTCTTTGGTCGGCCCTTAGATGCGCCATGGGCGTTAGAGGTCCCATTACCGAGCAGACCAGCTAGTTTTGTGGAGTTCTCTACTTTTCATCCGACATTTTTATACGAGGCGATCTGGTGCACCATTCTCGCTCTTATTTTGATTCGATGTAAACAGAGATTGTATCCAGGGCAGATTTTCACTCTCTATGTTCTTGGATACTGCTTGGCACGCATTGGGATTGAGATGCTGCGAATCGATCAGGCCAATGAATTATTTGGCCTTCGAATCAATGTCTGGGTCGCTATCTGCGTAGCGGTGGGAGCCTGCTTTGTCTTTGCTAAGTTAAATAAGGATGGCGCAGATAATCTCAGGTAGAGTAGGGGTTATGGCCCTTGAGGATGTCTATGCGCGTAACCTGCAACACCGTGCGGGCCGTGCGGGCTGGCTGCGCGCGGCAGTGCTGGGTGCAAATGATGGCCTTGTCTCCACCGCCTCGTTGATGATTGGTGTGGTGGCAGCAGGTAAGAATGAGTTTCTAGTCACTGCAGGACTTGCCGGAATTACAGCAGGGGCGATGTCGATGGCAGTGGGAGAGTACGTCTCAGTGCGCTCACAAAATGATATTGAGATCTCTGATCGTGAAATGGAGATCCAACATCTCTCCGTCGATCCAGAGGCAGAGCTCATAGAGCTCCAACACATCTATATCGAACGGGGTTTGACACCAGAGCTTGCAATGCAAGTGGCTCTGCAGATGCATGCTAAGGATCCACTCGAGGCCCATTTGCGCGATGAGCTCGGGCAGAACCCAAAGACAAAGGCTCGTCCCCTTCAGGCAGCGATCGCATCTGCTATGGCCTTCACGGTCGGTGGTTTGATTCCATTTGCTGGGGCCTTTGCACCAACACCAGGTGCCATCACATCGAGCATCGTGGCCTTTACAACTATGGGACTGATCTTGACTGGGGTGACGAGTGCTCGCACCGCTGGATCTAGGTTATTCCCGACTACGACCCGGGTATTGCTTGGAGGCGCCTTGGGCATGCTCATCACCGCTGTAATCGGGCGATTTGCTCAGATAGCCGGTATTTAAGCTCTACCAATCTGATGCATCCTTGCTACCCTTGTGGCATCGCACAGAGATAAAAAGATAGTAACGGGCCAAGGTTGTCCCGCATCTGAATCGACAATCGGAGCTCTTCAACCATGGCTTTACCTCTCAACTACCCACCTGCACAGGGCCTTTACAACCCTGCCCAAGAGCATGATGCATGTGGCGTTGCGATGGTTGCAACACTTACCAAAACCGCCTCACATGAGATCGTAGAGAAAGCTTTGACGGCTTTGCGCAACCTTGAGCATCGCGGTGCATCAGGTGCTGAGCCAGATAGCGGTGATGGAGCAGGAATTCTCATCCGTATCCCAGATAGTTTTTTTCAAGCCGTTACCTCCTTTGAACTTCCGCTTGCAGGCTCGTATGCAACGGGCATCGCATTTGTTGAGAAGGGCAAAGATGTAAAAGGTGAAATCTCGCGTATCGCCACCGAAGAGGGTTTACAGGTGCTTGGCTGGCGCGAACTACCTATCAACCCAGTGGGATTGGGTGTTACAGCTCGCTCAGTGATGCCAGAGTTTCATCAGGTATTTCTTAGTGGGTTACAGGCTGAGAATGGTCTTGTCTTGGAGCGCATGGCTTTTTGTCTTCGCAAGCGGGCCGAGCACACATTACCTCTCTACTTCCCATCCCTTTCTGCTCAAACAATCGTTTATAAAGGAATGCTCACAACTGGCCAGCTTGAGGATTTCTTCCCAGATTTAAGTGATGAGCGTGTTGTTTCGCCCCTAGCCTTGGTTCACTCCCGTTTTTCGACAAACACTTTCCCATCATGGCCACTGGCGCATCCATATCGCTTTATTGCCCACAACGGCGAAATCAATACAGTCAAAGGCAATCGCAACTGGATGCGTGCCCGTGAGACTCTGCTTGAGAGTGATGTGATCCCAGGTGATCTCAAACGATTATTTCCCATAGTAGAGATGTCGGGAAGTGACTCTGCATCATTTGATGAGGTGCTCGAACTTTTGTACTTAGGAGGAAGATCACTCCCACATGCAGTATTGATGATGATCCCTGAGGCCTGGGAAAACCACAGTTCGATGTCGCAGTCACGGCGAGATTTCTATGCCTTTCATGCATCAATGATGGAGCCATGGGATGGACCTGCCTGTGTCACCTTCACTGATGGCCATCAGGTAGGTGCAGTCCTTGATCGCAATGGACTTCGACCTTCTCGCTTTTGGGTGACGAAAGGTGGCCTCGTTGTGCTCGCATCTGAGGTTGGTGTTTTGGATATCCCCGCACAAGAGATCCTTCGAAAGGGACGATTGCAGCCTGGCAAAATGTTTCTGGTAGATATTGAAGCAGGACGAATCATTGAAGATGAGGAGATCAAGGACTCTCTTGCGCAGGCCGCTCCGTATGGAGATTGGCTCAGAGATGGAATGGTGAAGTTGAGTGATCTGCCATCGCGGGAGCACATCGTCTATCCACACTCATCGGTTATTCGCCGCCAACGCGCTTTCGGATACACCGAAGAAGATTTGCGCATGTTAGTTACCCCCATGGCACGCAATGGCATGGAGGCCCTTGGCTCGATGGGAACAGATACCCCTATTGCCGCCCTTTCAACTAAACCTCGCCTGCTCTTTGATTATTTTTCACAGCTCTTTGCTCAAGTAACAAATCCACCTTTGGATGCTATTCGTGAAGAGCTTGTCACAAGCTTGGGAACAGCGATGGGACCTGAGCACAATCTTTTGGATCCAGGCCCGGCCTCGTGTCGCCATATCTCCTTGGCATTTCCCGTAATCGATAACGATGAGCTCGCAAAGATAATTCACGTCAATGCAGATGGAGATTATCCAGGATTGAGTGCTCACGTAATTCGTGGACTTTTCTTTGTCGCAGAGGGTGGAGATGGACTTCGTTCTCGGCTCAATGAGATTAAATCTGAGGTCTCTCTTGCAATCGAGAATGGCGCGCACATTATCGTCTTATCCGATCGTGATGGGGATACCGAAGAGGCACCTATCCCATCATTGTTATTGACCGCAGCAGTGCACCATCATTTGATCCGTGAAAAGACCCGTACAAAGGTTGGACTAGTTGTTGAGGCAGGTGATGTTCGTGAAGTCCATCATGTCGCACTCCTTATCGGCTACGGTGCGGCGGCAGTGAATCCATATCTTGCGATGGAAAGTGCCGAGGATTTAGTTTTCCAGGGCGTCATCACCGGGATCACTCCTGAGAAAGCGGTGCGCAATCTCATCAAATCACTTGGCAAAGGTGTACTCAAGGTGATGTCGAAGATGGGTATCAGCACAATCGCTTCCTATACGGGTGCGCAAGTCTTTGAAGCTATCGGCTTGAGTCCCCAAGTCGTGGATGAATATTTCACTGGAACGACTTCTCGACTAGGTGGTGTCTCACTCGATGTGATCGCACAAGAGACGATTGCACGCCATCACATCGCATATCCACCTGGGGGAGAAGTCCCTGGCACAAAGCGCCTTCCTATCGGGGGCGAGTATCAGTGGCGACGTGAGGGTGAGCCTCACCTGTTCGATCCCGAGACAGTCTTTGCGCTGCAACACTCCACGCGCACAAAGCGCTACGACATTTTCAAGCGCTACACCGAACGTGTTAACGATCAGAGCTCTCGCCTTATGACTCTTCGCGGACTCTTCGAATTCAAAGATCAAAGGCCGATCTCAATCGATGAGGTCGAACCCGTAAGAGCGATCATGGCGCGTTTCTCGACTGGAGCGATGTCCTATGGCTCTATTTCGCAAGAGGCTCATGAAACTCTTGCGATTGCAATGAATCGCTTGGGCGGTAAGTCAAATACTGGTGAGGGAGGCGAGGATCCCTCACGCAATATCGCCGAGGAAAATGGAGATTCAAAACGATCCTCCATCAAACAGGTTGCTTCGGGTCGGTTCGGGGTCACAAGTGAGTATTTGGTCAATGCCGATGATATTCAAATCAAAATATCACAGGGTGCCAAGCCTGGTGAGGGTGGACAGTTACCTGGTAACAAGGTCTATCCATGGATAGCAAAGGTACGTTACTCGACTCCAGGTGTTGGACTTATCTCACCTCCACCCCATCATGATATTTATTCAATTGAAGATCTAGCCCAGCTCATCCATGATCTAAAAAACGCAAATAAAAATGCTCGCGTACATGTGAAACTTGTCGCAGAGGTTGGCGTTGGAACAGTCGCGGCAGGTGTCAGTAAGGCACATGCCGATGTGGTTCTGATCTCAGGCCATGATGGTGGAACTGGAGCATCTCCATTAACTTCACTTAAGCATGCAGGTGCTCCGTGGGAGTTAGGCCTTGCTGAGACTCAACAGACATTGCTCTTGAACAATCTGCGTGATCGCATAGTTGTCCAAACCGATGGGCAGTTAAAGACGGGCCGTGATGTCGTCATCGCGGCGCTATTAGGTGCAGAGGAGTATGGATTTGCAACTGCGCCTCTAGTCGTCTCAGGCTGCATCATGATGCGTGTCTGTCATTTAGATACCTGCCCCGTAGGAGTTGCGACTCAAAACCCTGAACTGCGGGCCCGCTTTACTGGAAAGCCTGAGTTCGTTGAAACATTCTTTGAGTACATCGCCGAAGAGGTGCGTGAAATTCTGGCCAGCCTTGGCTTTAGGACTCTTCTAGATGCGATAGGTCATGTCGAGTACTTAGAGACTAGAAAGGCGGTTGAACACTGGAAGGCAAGTGGTCTGGATTTAGCACCACTACTTGTTCGACCACAGGTCATAAGTTCATTACATAATACGCAGGTCCAGGACCATGGCTTGGATGCAGCATTAGATAACCAGCTCATCTCTCTTTCAGAGCCTGCATTGACGAAAAAAGATCTGGTACGCATCGATCTGCCAGTGCGAAATGTCAATCGCACGGTTGGGACGATGCTGGGGGCAGAGATCACACGCAGGTACGGTGGTACAGGCCTGCCCGACGGAACGATTGATATTACGTTGCGTGGTTCGGCCGGTCAGTCCTTTGGCGCATTCATCCCAGCTGGACTCACGCTTCGCTTATTCGGTGATTCAAATGACTACGTCGGCAAGGGGATATCGGGAGGTCGCGTCATTGTGCGACCAGATATCACATCGCCATTTGCATCTCATCAAAATGTCATTGCAGGAAATGTCATTGGCTACGGAGCAACCTCTGGTCAGATTTTGATTCGCGGCATCGTTGGGGAGCGCTTCTGTGTACGCAACTCTGGCGCCACTGCAGTCGTTGAAGGAATTGGTGATCATGGCTGCGAATACATGACGGGTGGAACTGTCATCGTGCTTGGGGCGATTGGGCGAAATTTTGCCGCTGGAATGTCAGGCGGACGCGCCTTTGTCTTAGATCTGGATTACGCACAGGTCAATCCAGATATGGTTGATATTCTTGCCGTTCCAGATGATCAGAGAGTTCTGCTTAAGAGATTAATTGTGGAATTCACCGACAATACCGATTCAATCATCGCCTCTGAACTTCTCTCAGATTGGGATGAATCAATCAAGCGCATCTCCTTAGTCATGCCACGTGATTATGCCCGCGTGCTCGATGCCATGGCACGGGCCTCTCGCGAAGGCCTTCCAGTGGACGCTCTTGTGATGGAGGTGGCAGCACTTGGCTGATCCAAAGGGTTTTCTTACAACAGCGCGCGAGCTCCCCTCGAGGCGTCCTGTAGATGTGCGCATTCAAGATTGGCGTGAGGTCTATGAGCCACAGAGCTTTGAGAATCTACAAAAGCAGGCAGGTCGCTGTATGGACTGTGGCGTTCCTTTCTGTCACTCAGGTTGTCCCCTAGGAAATCTCATCCCTGAGTGGAATGACCTGATTCATAGAGGAGATAAGCAGGAGGCGATTAATCGTTTGCATGCGACCAATAACTTTCCCGAGGTCACCGGGCGTCTTTGTCCTGCTCCATGTGAGAGTGCATGCGTCGTTGCAATCAATCTTGATGCAGTGACGATCAAGCAGATAGAGCTTCGCACCGTGGAAGAGGCATTTGCAGGTGGGATGGTCAAGCCATTGGCCCCTGATCGCATAACTGGCAAAACAGTTGCGGTGATTGGCTCGGGCCCTGCAGGTCTGGCCGCTGCCCAACAGTTAACACGCGCAGGCCATACCGTCGCCGTGTACGAGCGTGCAGCGAAAATCGGTGGGCTTCTGCGCTATGGGATTCCTGAGTTCAAGATGGAGAAACATATTCTCGATCGTAGATTGAATCAGATGGAGAGAGAGGGCACTCGTTTTCGCCCCGGTGTCGATGTGGGTGGGGAGTTGACGGGATCTGCTCTTCGCAAAAAATACGATGCGATCGTTCTAGCGGTTGGAGCAACTAAGTGGCGTGATCTTGATATTCCTGGTCGCGATCTAATTGGTGTCTATCAAGCGATGGAGTATCTACCCTGGGGCAATGCTCAGGCCCTAGGTGTGCTTGAACCGGATGGGATTAACGTTGCCGGCAAGCATGTCGTGATTCTGGGCGGAGGAGATACCGGCGCAGATTGTTTGGGCACGGCCATCCGCCAAGGTGCTGCAAGCATCACACAGTTAGAGATTATGCCAAGGCCAAGTGATGAACGGGCAGATGAGCACCCATGGCCGACGTATCCGATGATCTATCGCATCTCAAGTGCCCACGAGGAGAGAGATAACCGTCTTTTCTCTGTGAGCACAGAGGAGTTCTTGGGGGATGGGGCTGGAAACTTACGAGCAATCAAAATCGTCGAGACCGAATTTATTAACGGTAAGTTCGAGCCAGTTTCAGGGAGTGAGAAAGAGATCATTGCCGATTTTGTCTTCCTCGCATTGGGTTTCACAGGACCGCAACGCTCTGCCTTACTTGAGCAGTTGGAGGTTGGAATCGATGATCGTGGAAATATCATCCGCGATGCAAACTACGCTGCGAATGATGATGGAGTCTTCGTCGCTGGTGATGCTGGACGTGGACAGTCATTGATTGTCTGGGCTATCGCCGAAGGTCGCAGCGCCGCTTCATCAGTGGATAGATATCTCACGGGTGATACACAGCTTCCGTATTCGATAGAGCCAACGACCCGCCCATTGATGGTTTAGAATCCTGATATGCGCAGAGCCAAGATCGTATGCACAATGGGTCCTGCAGTTGATTCAGAGCAGAAAGTTAAAGAGCTCATCGATGCGGGAATGAATATGGCCCGCATGAATCTCTCTCATGGAACATATGCCGAACACCAACTGCGTTTTAACCAAGTGCGAGCCGGGGCCAAAGCCGCTGGACGCCCTATTGCGATTTTAGTTGATCTCCAGGGCCCGAAGATCCGTCTTGCACGCTTCATTGCCGGTCCTCACGAGTTGGCACGGGGAGATATCTTTACGATTACAACTGATGAAGTTGACGGTACAAGGGATCGAGTTGGAACGACATATAAGGGCCTGCCAGGTGATTGCAAGGTTGGGGACCACATACTGATCGATGATGGGAAAGTCACCGTTCAAGTCACGCAAGTAAGTGGTAACGATGTAATTACCACAGTGATTGAAGCAGGTATGGTGAGTAATAATAAGGGAATCAACCTGCCAGGTGTAGCTGTCTCCGTTCCTGCGATGTCAGAGAAAGATATTGAGGATCTGCGTTGGGGTCTTCGCGCCGGTGCTGATTTCATCGCACTCTCCTTTGTACGAGATGCTGCCGATATCAAAGATGTCCATACAATTATGGATGAAGAGGGCATTCGAATCCCAGTGATTGCTAAGATTGAAAAGCCTCAGGCCGTCGCAAATATAAACGAGATCATCGAGGCATTTGATGGCATCATGGTGGCACGAGGCGATCTTGGGGTAGAGCTACCTATTGAAGATGTGCCGCTGGTGCAAAAACTCTGTGTCGAACTCGCGCGCGACATGGCAAAACCAGTCATTGTTGCAACTCAGATGCTGGATTCGATGATCACAAACTCTCGGCCAACGCGCGCCGAGGCTACGGATTGTGCTAACGCGGTACTCGATGGCGCAGATGCCTTGATGCTTTCGGGAGAGACTAGTGTGGGCGAGTTTGCGATCGAATCGGTGCTCACGATGGCGCGAATTATTCAAAAGACGGAGGAGGGTGGACTTGATCGGATTCGTCCCATCAAGACAGCCCCCCGCTCTAAAGGGGGTGCCATCACAAAGGCTGCAACTGAGGTTGGGGCAATTGTCGGTGCTAAATACTTGGTCGCATTTACACAAAGCGGTGATTCGGCCCGTCGTATGTCACGTATGCGCTCACCCATTCCAATTCTTGCGATGACTCCAGAGATCGGTACTTTCAATCGCTTAGCTCTCTCATGGGGAGTTGAATCGATGTTGACTCCGATCGTCGGGGCAACTGATGAGATGGTCAAACTCGTTGACTCAGTTTTGATCGACTCAAAGCGCGCTCACATCGGGGACAACGTGATGATCGTCGCCGGCTCTCCTCCAGGGATTCCCGGTTCTACTAATGCGATGCGTGTTCACCGTGTGGGAGATGCCGTTGGCGGGGCCGCTCCCGCCTACCGCTAAGATTTAGCCTTACGCCTCGGTACTCCAACGGTAGAGAGGGCAGTCTCAAACACTGCATAGTGTCGGTTCGAATCCGACTCGGGGCACGCGCAGCGTATGTGCAATCGGAGAGGAACATTCCTAGTGATCCGTATTCTCGTCGCTGAAGATGAGGCGCTTATCCGTATGGACTTGGTTGAGATGCTGCGCGATGCTGGCTACGAAGTAATCGCTGCGGCAAGTAACGGGCAAGAGGCGATCGAGTTAGCACAGTTACACAAACCTGACCTTGCCATTCTCGATGTCAAGATGCCGATATTGGATGGGATTTCAGCGGCTGAGAAAATCATCGCACTTGCTCCTGTGCTCATGCTCACCGCCTTCTCTCAAAGAGAGCTCGTTGATCGTGCACGTGATGCTGGTGTTATGGCTTACGTTGTTAAGCCTTTCACCATCAGTGATTTAGTCCCAGCGATTGAAATTGCAATCAGTAGGCATGTGCAGATGAAATCTCTGGCCGATGAGGTCTCTGACTTATATGAGCGTCTAGAGACACGTAAATTGATCGATCGAGCAAAGGGTATTTTGATGAAGGCACTCGATCTCTCTGAACCGCAGGCCTTCTCTTGGATTCAGCGGGCGGCTATGGATAGGCGTTTGAGCATGAAGGCGATCGCCGAGGCAGTGATAAATCCAGAGGCCGTACCCAACAAATAAATCCAAGCCCCGCACGGGAGCTGAGGTATTTATAACGAAATCGAAATATTTCACGCTCATCTGCGGGTTGTGAA
>NSHZ01000053.1 GCA_002737595.1 Actinomycetota bacterium
CCACAAGATCGCATCTCGCTTTCGGATTCCAAGAAAGCTTTTGCTGAGGTCCTCCCTACCTATGCGACCAAATCTTCATCTGGGAGAGTTGAGGGCGCTCACTACGAACTTAAAAATGGTGCGGTGGTGCTTGCGTCAATCACTTCATGCACCAATACCTCGAACCCCTCGGTGATGTTGGGCGCCGCACTGCTAGCTCAAAAGGCAGTTGAGCGCGGGCTTTCCTCAAAGCCTTGGGTAAAGACCACGCTAGCCCCTGGAAGTAAAGTCGTTATGGATTACTACGAGCGCGCTGGCCTCCTTCCCTATATGGAAAAACTCGGTTTTCACTTGGTTGGATACGGATGCGTCACGTGTATCGGAAACTCGGGCCCACTTCCTGAAGCCGTCAGTGCCGCGGTCAATGAAAATGATTTAGCAGTAGCAGCAGTGCTCTCTGGAAATCGAAACTTTGAAGGCCGCATTCACCCCGACGTGAAGATGAATTACCTGGCTTCACCGCCGTTAGTTGTCGCCTACGCGATCGCGGGAACGATGGATTTCGATTTCGAAACAGATCCATTGGGTTATGACGGAGATACTCCTGTATTTCTTCGCGATATCTGGCCATCTCCGCAAGAGATCCAGGCCACGATCGATCGCGCACTTTCTTCTGAGATGTTCACCAAGGATTACGCAGGGGTCTTCGATGGCGATCATCGCTGGCAATCACTGGCCACTCCGGTAGGTGCCACATTCGAGTGGGATGCCAACTCCACTTACGTAAGGAAGCCTCCGTACTTCGAAGGCATGCCTCGCAATCCAGTTCCCGTAACAGAAATTTCGCGTGCCCGAGTACTCGCGATTCTGGGTGACTCGGTCACAACTGACCACATTTCACCTGCGGGTTCTATTAAGGCAGACTCACCTGCCGGCAAGTACTTGGCCGAGCATGGTGTCGCTCGTCTGGATTTCAACTCCTACGGTTCGCGTCGTGGAAATCACGAGGTAATGATTCGCGGTACCTTCGCAAACATTCGCCTTAAGAACCAACTCCTTGATGGCGTTGAAGGCGGCTTCACTCGCAACTTCCTACAAGGCGGTGTGCAATCCACCATTTATGACGCATCGGTTGAATATCAAGCAGTCGGTGTCCCGCTCATGATTCTTGCGGGCAAGGAGTATGGCTCGGGATCATCACGAGATTGGGCAGCAAAAGGCACTGCACTTCTTGGTGTCCGTGCGGTCATTGCAGAATCTTTTGAGCGTATTCACCGCTCTAACTTGATAGGCATGGGAGTTCTCCCTCTGCAGTTCACAGAGGGAGAGAACGCTGCAACATTGGGGCTGACCGGTGAAGAGACTTTCGACATCATTGGTATTACCGCGCTAAATGATGGTGTGGTTCCTCGCGAGGTAACAGTGCAGGCTGGTGCTAAGAGTTTCACAGCGCGCGTTCGCATCGATACCCCGGGCGAAGCAGATTATTATCGCCATGGCGGCATCATGCAGTACGTCTTACGTTCGCTCCTCACTTAATCGCCTGACCTGGAAGGGGTTCGATGCGCGGTGCACCTCCCGGTTGGCCAACGGATTTAAGGGCGCCTGGAAGCGACGAATGGATCGAAGAGTCGACGAAATGGTTGCTCGACATTCTCCCCGGCGAATACCGTACCCACGCGGTGCTTCGTAAGTACCCTGTGCTCTTGGCAAGGCTCGCGTTGGCATCGGTTCAAGGCTCACTCGCGCAAGCACGAGCGGCCTGGTCGCGCGTTCGAGTGGAAGAGAAAGCCTTTATGCCACCACCAGCCATTGAGGAGGCCATCTCGATGCTCGAACGCGAGGGTGCGCATTTTGTCTCGCGTGAGCGCGAGGTCACGTTGGTTCTCGAGGCACTCGAGCGCGCTTTAATTCTTCCGGGCGCTTAGACTGAGGGCATGAGCGGGAGAAGTGGCGCCGAGATCATGGCTGCTCTGAAGGCTCCAGATGGATTGAGCACGCTTCGTTCGCTGGATTTTGAAGAGAGCAATCGGCTAGCAAGTGAGATTCGTGATTTCCTGATCGCTTCCGTGAGCAAGAGCGGTGGCCATCTCGGACCCAACTTAGGCGTGGTTGAACTTACGATCGCGATCCATCGGATTTTTGATTCCCCGAAAGACACCGTGCTCTTTGATACCGGTCACCAAGCGTATGTTCATAAAATCCTCACTGGTCGAGGAGATGGTTTCGACCTGCTTCGCCAGCGCGGAGGTGTCTCTGGGTACCCGAGTCGTTCCGAGAGCCCTCATGACGTCATAGAGAACTCCCACGCGTCTACGGCGCTCTCTTGGGCAGACGGTATCGCTAAGGCGCACAAAGTTCGTGGCGTGAGTGATCGCCATGTTGTTGCGGTGGTGGGAGATGGCTCTCTTACAGGAGGTATGGCTTGGGAGGCGTTGAATAACATCGCTTCTTCTTCTGATCTTCCATTAGTGATCGTAGTCAATGACAACGAGCGCTCCTACGCACCGACAGTGGGTGGAGTGGCAACTTATCTATCAACTTTGCGCGCGACCCAAGGGTATGAGCGTTTTCTCGATTGGGGAAAGCACGTGCTCTCGCGTACCCCAGTTGTCGGAAACCCCATTTACGAAACTTTGCATGGGCTGAAGAAGGGGCTCAAAGATATTGTTGCTCCTCAAGGCATGTTCGAAGACTTGGGTTTGAAGTATTTAGGACCAGTTGATGGACACGACATCGCTGCGGTGGAACACGCGCTCCTACTCGCTAAGAATTTTAGACGTCCAGTACTGGTTCATGTGATTACTGAGAAGGGACGCGGTCATCTACCCGCGATAAATGACGAATTAGAGAAATTCCATGCGGTCGGCGTGGTTGATCCTGAAACTGGAGTTGCTTTGAAGAGTGCTCCACTTTCATGGACCTCAGTTTTCTCTGATGAGCTTGTGAAAATCGGTAATGAGCGATCAGATGTAGTGGCACTCACTGCTGCCATGCTGGGCCCCACAGGGTTAGATAAGTTCCAAGCACAGTTTCCACGCCGCACCTTTGATGTGGGAATTGCGGAACAGCATGCGGCAACCTCGGCTGCAGGAATGGCCTTTGCTGGACTGCATCCAGTGGTTGCTGTTTACTCCACTTTTCTTAATCGGGCATTTGATCAACTCATCATGGATGTCGCGCTGCACAATGCTGGAGTTACTTTTGTATTAGATCGCGCGGGCGTGACAGGTGATGATGGAGCCAGTCATAACGGAATCTGGGATATGGCATTGACGGGGATCGTCCCCCGGCTCTCTGTGGCCGCACCGCGCGACGCGCAGACACTACGCGAGGAGTTGCGGGAGGCAATCGCAATTTCCGATGCGCCGACGCTTCTACGTTTCTCTAAAGGGGCAGTGCCAGCCGATTTACCAGCAATTGAGCGCGTAGGCGGCGTAGATATCCTGTATCGCAGTGCGAGTCGAGATGCCCTTTTAGTTGCCATCGGTGCTTTTGCGCACACTGGCGTGGCAGCGGCGAAAGAAGCAAGTGAAATTGGCATCACCGTGGTGGATCCTCGGTGGGTGAAGCCACTCCCGGAGCAACTGCTTTCGATGGTGTCGGATTATCGAGTCGTGTACGTGCTTGAAGACGGAGTGGTTACGGGTGGAATCGGCGCCGCTTTGCGCACAGAATTGGCCGCGCGCGGCGTAAACACACCTGTGTACTCACTTGCGGTACCTGGTGCATTCTTCGACCATGGGAAGCGCGCTGAAATTCTGGCCGAAATAGCACTCGACACTCTTGGAGTGCTGAAGCAGTTACGCCACTGGTGGCGAGTTACGGAAGACTCGCCACTCCCTTGGGATGGAATCTCCGGCCAGTCGCAGCCTCGCTAATTCCACTCTCGTCGAGGTAAGGCAAGATACCGCCTGTATGAAGCGGCCATCCTGCGCCCATCATCATGCAGAGATCAATCTCTTGTGGCGTCGCGACAACTTCCTCATCAAGCATCATGCGAGCCTCTTCCGCGATTGCGGTGAGAGCACGCACGCGCACTTGATCAGCAGTTGATGGAGATGATCCCTGCTTCATCAACGCAAAGGCCTCTGGGTTTTGCACAATCTTCCCGGCATCGTTTTTGATGTAGAAGGTGCGCACGCCGGCTGCCACGATTGATTTCATATTCTCGCTCACTGTGAAGCGGGGGCCAAGAGTGTCGTGCAGAGTCTCTGAAACGTGAAGCGCTACGGCTGGACCCACCAAGCCAAAGAGCGTGAATGGTGTCATCGGAAGACCAAGCGGTGAGATGGCGGTGTCGGCAATCTCAAATGGCGTGCCTTCATCTGCTGCATCGGTGACTTCGCCCCAGAAACGGGTGAGAAGGCGGTTGACCACAAATGCAGGAGCATCCTTTGTAATGACCATCGTCTTCTTGAGTTCTTTACCGACGGCTATGGCTGTGGCGGTGGCTTCATCGGTGGTGTGCGGAGTTCGGGCTACCTCGAGCAGCGGCATGAGGCCGACTGGATTGAAGAAGTGGAAGCCGACTACCCGCTCAGGGTGCTTCAAGTGCTTTGACATACCTTCCACGGAGAGCGATGAAGTGTTAGTGGCCAAGATGCATTCGGGTGTGATGATTTCTTCCAATTCGGAGAAGAGTTTCTGCTTCACGCTCATTTCTTCGAAGACAGCTTCAATCACAAAATCACATGTTGCGTAGACGCTCTTGTCGACAGTGCCCGTGACGAGCCCTGTGAGGCGATGTGCAGCAGGCTCACTGAGGCGCCCCTTGGCGACCAACTTAGCGATTTCTGCATGAACGTATGCCACACCTTTGTCGACGCGCTCCTGGTCAATATCGGTCATGATCACCGGGACCTTCATGCGTCGCACGAAGAGCAATGCGAGCTGGCTGGCCATCAGGCCTGCTCCCACGACGCCGACCTTTGTTACCTTACGAGCCAACGAAGATTTAGGAGCGCCTTGAACTTTCTTACCCATCTTTTGGATGAGATTGAACGAGTAGATAGAGGCTCTCAATTCGTTTGACATGATGAGTTCGATTTGTGCCTGATCCTCTGCATCAAATCCTTCATCTCGAGATGCCGTGCGCGACAGCGCGATCAGTTCGAGAGCTAAGCGTGGTGCGGCGATATCGGCACCAATGTATTTCTTGGCAGCAACTGCGCTACCCACCGCTATTGCGGAATTCCATGCTGCCACATCTTTCGTGTGGTCAGCACGTTCAATCTTATTCCGACCAGAGATAATATCGGCAGCGAACTCGATTGACTTCTCTAAGAAATCAGCGGGAGCAAGCAGCAAGTCGGCGATGCCGAATTCGAAAGCCTCGGGTGCGCTGAGCATTTTATTGTTATTGAGGGCATTGCTAACAATTACTTGAACAGCCTTATCGGGTCCGATCAAACGGGGGAGTAGTTGTGTTCCACCCCATCCTGGTACCAAGCCGAGGAAGACCTCAGGCAAACCGATGGTGGCACTCGCCGCAATCGTTCGGTATTGCGAGTGCAGCGCGATTTCGAGACCGCCACCAAGGGCCAGCCCGTTGATGAAAGCAAAGGTGGGCTTACCCATCTCACCAAGTATGCGAAATGCGTCGTGGCCGAGTTTTGAAATGGCAGCTGCTTGAGAGGTATTAGTAACAAATGGAACCGCAGAAAGGTCGGCTCCAGCAGCCAGAATGTACGGCTTTCCAGTGATTGCAACACCTACCACGTTCGAGTCAGCCTTCACTCCATCGAGAGCTTCACCAATTTCGGTAAGCCCTTGTGGCCCAAAAGTGTTGGGACGTGTGTAATCCAAACCGTTTTCAAGGGTGATGATGGCGAGCTTTCCGGGAACTCCGAAAGGTGCGAGATCGAGATCGCGCCGTAGGGCGTGTGTAACTACTTCTTCGGGCGCGCCAGCAGGCAATTCCATGGTGCTCATTTCTTTCCTTCCCAAGCTGGGTTTTCCCAGATAACAGTGGCGCCCATACCTAGGCCAATACACATAGTGGTGATTCCGTAACGAACAGAATGATCGTTTTCAAATCCACGAGCCAGGTTTGCGATAAGTCGTACGCCTGATGAGGCAAGCGGATGGCCGACGGCAATTGCGCCACCAAATTGATTGACGCGTGCATCATCATCGGCGATTCCAAAGTAATCGAGGAAAGCAAGCACTTGGATCGCGAATGCTTCGTTGACTTCAAAGAGTCCAATGTCAGAGATCGCAAGCCCGGCCTTCTTGAGGGCCTTTTCAGTTGCTGGCACTGGGCCATAACCCATGACCTCTGGCTCGACGCCAGCGAATGCGAAGGTGACAAGTCTGGCTTTCTTGGTGAGTCCCAATTCGTCGGCTACCGCACCGGATGCGAGGAGCGCGGCGGTGGCGCCATCGTTGAGTCCGGCAGCGTTTCCGGCGCTCACGCGACCATTTGCGCGGAACGGAGTTTTTAGAGCGTCGAGTGCTTCGAGGGTGGTTCCGGGGCGAGGTGGTTCATCGACCATGGCTAATGTCCATCCCAGTTCTGCATGTCGCACGGCTACTGGGATGAGGTCGGGTTGAATTTGGTTGTTCGCGTAGGCCTTGGCGGTTTTGTCTTGACTTCCCACGGCAAACGCATTTGCGCGCGCCTTGGTGAGGTGGGGGAGGCGATCGTGCAAATTCTCTGCGGTAGCTCCCATAATGAGTGCGTCCTGTTGCACAATGTTTTCCGCTAAGAAGCGTGGATTGGGATCAGCGCCTTCGCCCATCGGATGGCGACCCATATGTTCCACGCCGCCTGCGATCGCAATATCAATAGCACCAAACCCGATCGCACTTGCAGCGGTCGTCACCGCAGTGAGTGCGCCCGCACACATGCGATCGATGGCGTAGCCAGGAACACTTAACGGCAATCCCGCGAGCAGAGCAGCGGTGCGGCCAATAGTTAAACCCTGATCGCCAGTTTGGGTAGCCGCGGCGATCGCTACCTCGTCGATACGCTCACGAGGAAGGTGGGGATTGCGATCGAGCAATCCTCGAATGGCTCGCACCACTAGATCGTCGGCGCGGGTTTCTGAGTAGAGACTTCCAGCCTTACCAAAGGGGGTGCGGACGGCATCTACTAAATAGACATCCTGGGGTTGCTTGCTCATGTGCTCTCCTGTGTAACCGTTACCCCAGGTTACTCGTCAGTAACTTAGGACACAAGATGGGCGCGCTCTTGAGTGCGCTTAGGTTCGCGCAACAGAGTCAAAGTTACCGCGATATAGGCGAGCCAGGTAACCACCTGGAGCCAGGTCATAGACGGGGTGAGCCCGAGGAAGCCAGCAATGAGGTGGCCGCCGATTGAGTCAGCGGCGAGTTGTGCAGTGAAGTCAAAGGCGCCGCCGGTAGCTCCACCAAGAGCCTCTTCAACATCGCCCACTCCATAAGCGAGCACGCCGGCCGCAATGATGACCAACGCGATACTCGTGATGCTGAAAAATTTCGCGATATCGATCTTGAAACTCTGCCGGTAGATGGCAACTCCGAGTGCGATGGCAATTCCAAAACCAATGAGTAGGCCCAGTGTCGGGCCTAGCGTTGAATTGATTGATTTGGTGGTGGCAAACACGAAGAGTGAGGTTTCAATTCCTTCGCGTATGACGGCGAAGAAGGCGACGGCGACAAGCGCGGGAGCGCTGATGGCAAGTGTCAGCTTCTGAGAAAGATCGGAGCGCATCGTGCGGGCGGTTCTCTTCATCCAGAAGACCATCCACGTCACCAGTGCCACCGCGATGATGGAAGTCGTTCCAGCAAAGAGTTCTTCAGCCTTGTCTGAGAGTGTGAGCGAAGTTGAGGTGAGTAGGCCAGCGAAAGCCAGGCTGGCAAGTATTGCCAGACCTGCACCGAGGAAGATCTTGGAAAAATCAATTCTCCGGCCAGACTTATTGAGTGCGCTCAGCAGAATTCCGATAATTAAGGAGGCTTCTAGGCCTTCGCGTAAGGCGATCATTAAGGTGGAGAGCATGGCTTCGCTTTCTTCGTCGGGTTACTTAGGTATGCCTAACCTACCCAGCGCCTTTAATTATCGCAACTTAAGTGTTGCGTAATTCATTTATCACTGCGAAGGCTCCGCAGCGACGCCCTCATCGGGGGCTTCCGCGTTGATTTCAAGCTCGGGTTCGGGGAGCGGCTCCGTAGCTAGCAGGGCCTCGGCAAGTAACGTTTCAAGGAGTGAGATCTGCCACGAACGAGCGCCGCGACCTGCGAGCCAGGAAGAGAGTTCGCTGGGTGGCTCCCAGCAGAGTCGGCGCAAGGTATCTGGTGTCAGCAGATTCTCGATAGGAACAGACCACTCATCAGAGATCGACTTCATGGCTGCGCGGGCGTGTGAAAGGCGCGCGTGGGCCAGTGGATTTCGCATACTCCAAACTTTTGGCGGTGGTGGGCCATCGCTTCTTTTGGCAAGCTCGGGCAAATCATCTTCAGGTATCGCCATTGCTCGCGCAATGGCACTCCACCAATTGCGCAAGTACTTCTTGGCTCCGCGCCCATGGAATGCTCTAATTGACATTAAGCTCGATGCGTTCGTCGGTGGAGTCAAAGCCGCTGCCACAATCGCGCTGTCAGGAAGAATGCGGCCTGGTGCGATGTCCCGTGACTCCGCTATGCCATCACGCTCGATCCATAACAACTTAACGATTGCGAGCGCGCGACGCTTCTTTACCTGATGCAAGCCCGAAGTACGTCGCCATGGTTCTTCGCGCGATGGAGATGGTGGCGCTGCGAGTACTGATGCGAATTCTTCCTTCGCCCATTCCAGCTTGCCACTCTCTCGCAACACTAATTCAACTTTGTTGCGCAATTCCACTAAAAGTTCTACGTCTAGTGCTGCGTAGTTAAGCCAAGGCTCGGGAAGCGGACGCGTAGACCAATCCACCGCGCTATGTTCCTTGGCAAGTGATCTGTGAAGCAGGAGTTCAATCAGTGCTCCCAAGCCGACTCTCTCAAAACCAGCAATACGCGCTCCGAGCTCAGTATCAAATAGAGATGTGGGGGAGATGCCCACCTCGCGCAGACATGCGAGATCTTGGGTACTTGCATGGATGATCCACTCACAATCGTTTAAAGCATTGGAAATACTGGATAGATCGGGGCATGCGATGGGATCAATGAGAAAGATTCCAGAGCCTTCTCGGCGGATTTGAATCAGGTATGCACGTTGGCTGTACTTATATCCACTCGCACGTTCTGCATCTACGGCAACTGGACCTACGCCAGCGAGTAGTTTGCTCACCACCTCAGGAATATCTGAAGGGTAATGAATTATCGGAGGCAAACCTTCGTGAGGAACAAGCAAGGGAGTGACTTCGGGGGCACTCGAAATTTCCGAGTGAGAATTTGCAGAATCCATGTGGTGTTAGCGAACCACACTCTTCGTTTTTTTTGGTGTAAGAGCAGACACACCTTCCGGAAGTGGTGGCAATCCCGCTGAGTATGAGATGAGATCGCACCAAGCTTCGAGGTGGCGATCAAAGACATCAAATGCTGTCCACGATGCGCGGATCTCAATCTCGTACGAGCGATCGCGCTCTGCGAGTTGACCGAAGGCTTCGCTACTGATGCGCGTCACTGTTCCACTCGGAGCGGTGAATTGCACTCCACGATTCTTCAGCGCATCCATCAGCCATGACCAACCCACTTCGGGAAGAAGTGGGTCATCGCCCATTTCGAACTCAAGTTCAGCGCGCACAAAGGTGACGCACCGAAATTTGCCCTCCCAAGCGTCGTGACCGGCCGGGTCATAAAGGAGCACGAAGCGACCAGTAGCTACTTCGCTCTCGGCAACCGCGGATGTATAGAGGTCCGCGGTGATCGCGACGGCATGCGGGGCAAGCTTGGCTGGGGCCGGGGCTTCGAGAAGTTCAATTTCTGGCCTTGGTTCCACGCCACGAAGTTGGGCAAGGGCGGCCGTGAAAGCGTGCGGAACTATCTCCAGGTCGCTTATTTCTCGGGCCATACCGCCAAGGGTAGGCAAGGTGGGGGCGAGCCCTGGTTAGGCGCGCTAGGGTCAATCTCTATGGCTGCCCTCTTCGCCCTCATCGCCAGCGTGATGTGGGGTACCTCCGACTTCCTTGGCGGCACTTTGGCGCGGAAGCGGAAGGTAATCGCCGTGGTGGCCGGCTCCCAGGCGCTGAGTTTAGGTGTGGGGATTGTGGTCGTGGTTATCAGCGGCGAGTGGCAGAAAAATTTCTGGGGATGGCACGGATACGGGATTTACGCGATCCTCGCTGGGTATAGCGGATATATCGGCCTACTAGCTTTCTATGCGGGACTTTCCCAGGGGCGTATGGGCGTGGTCTCACCAATAGCTGCTCTTGGAGTAGTCATTCCGGTAACTGCTGGTTTGCTCCGCGGTGATAACCCTAAGAGTCTGCAACTCATCGGTATTTTCGTGGCCTTTGCCGGTGCGGTGATGGCTAGTGGTCCGGAGTTGCGCGGGAAAGCGGGCGTGAAGCCGGTGATGTATGCCGGAATTGCTGGTCTCTGTTTTGGAACAGCACAAGTTTTCATGGCATTGGGATCGCGCGAAAGCGCAGTAATGACCATGGTCGGAATGAGAGTGGCCACGTTTGCAGTGATGGGAACAATCGCTTTCGCCAAGCGAACTGTAGGCGGTCTTACGCGTGTTGATGTACCTCTGCTCTTTGTGATTGGGGCGCTTGATTTTGGTGCGAATGTCCTGCTGGGAATGGCAACGCATATGGGACTGTGGTCAATCGTCATGGTTCTCGGTTCGCTTTATCCAATCATGACGGTAATTTTAGCGGCCGGAATTCACCATGAAAGATTGATGAAGATTCAGTACTACGGAATTGCGTGTGCGA
>NSHZ01000054.1 GCA_002737595.1 Actinomycetota bacterium
GCGGCTGCGGCAAAGAGCAAAATGCCCGCTCGAAAAGTTCGCTTCGGACCGAATCGATCACCGAGCGCACCTGAGAAGGGGAGCATCGATCCAGTCATAAGACTTAAGCCATTAAGCATCCATTGAAGAGAACTCGTGTCGGCCTGGAAGGCATCTCTGATGGCGGGTAGTGCAACCGTGATTGCAGTGTTGTCGTACATCACCATTCCAAGACCAGCGGCAGCAACGCTGGCTACCAGAAGTGGTGATTTTTGAGTCATGAAAGGACTTTGAGAAAACGCTCGAGCTCGCCGCGATCCTTGAGGGCGCTATATGTAAGGAGAGCGTTCACGGCGCTTTCAGGGAGCGCTCTTGAAGCATTGAGTGTGAACTTGGTGAGTACATCTTCACGCGAGAGCGGCGCAGTCTCGCTTCCTCGGCTGGCATCGACGCGGTGCTCAACTGCGCAGCCATCCTTCATGATGATCTTTAGATGGGCAGCAAATGCTCGTGGGAATATTTCGGTTGCTCGTTCATCGGCGTGCACCTCGACTTTGCCGGCAAGTTCAAGTCGGAGCGGGGCATCCCAGCCAGGTCCAAAATCATCCAGGTAGAGTCCAAGGCCGCCGCCGCCGGTGAGCGCGGCGGCGATGGTGTACGGACCGGAAAACTTTGCGTGATAGCCACTCTTAGGGTGTGTTTTATCTTCACGGGGCTCGGCAATGGTGCGCATGACGGGCATTGCTACGCCAAGTTCAATTCGGGCAATCTCATTGAGATCTGCGATCTGGCCTCGAAGGGCAAGTGCGCAATCGATTCCTGGATGAGTGAAGTGGTTGGTGGGGTAGGGCTTGTAAACGGTGCGCAATAACTCCCAACGAATTCCTAAGTCATCGATCAGGGCGTGTTCGTCATACTTTCCATCTAGGTATGCGTTAAAGAATCCGAAGCGACCTTCAAGAACGGTAGGTGGGCCGGTGACTCCTTCTCGCGCGAATGCTGCAGCAGTGATGCCGCCGTGCGCAGCCCAACCGCAGTGGATGCGCTTCACAGTTCCACCGGTGCGGTTAGCCTCAATCACTCCCGCTCCCATACTTACTGCGATACCCATGGCATCTGCAATGCGATCTGCATTCAGACCGTAAAGGTAGGCAGCTGCTGCAGCAGCACCGATGGTTCCGCAGATCGAAGTTGCGTGGAATCCCTTTTCGAAGAAGAGCGAATTACGAATTTCTGGCATGTAAGAAGCCATTCCCAGTCGGTTACATATTTCTATTCCGATAGCGATGGCGTGAATGAGTTGATCGGGAGTGGCTTCAACTTCTTGGGCGACTGCTAATGCTGCTGGAATGATTGATGCAGAAGGATGTAGCACGGAAGGGAGATGTGTATCGTCAAAATCGAGTACATGTGCAAGAGTGCCGTTAATGAGTGCGGCGCTCGCTGCCGGAAGTGGCCCCCCATCTCCACCAATGACCACACTCTTTCCGACTCCACCCCAACTGCGTACAGCACGCTCTACTGCTAAATCCGGTTCGTGAGCCCCACTCTTGAGGGATTCCGCTCGTCCGGCGAGTGAGTTACCAATCGTATCTAAGATGCGTTCGGTGACATCTTTGCGAATTTCCGCCGTAATCTTCGCGCCGTAAGCAAATTGTGCAAGTTGTTTAACGAATTCGGTCACGGAAGTATCGCCAATGGTCGCACGGGGGCGCCAGTAGCGCCCACTACGCGAAGCGGCGAAACTACGAAGATAAATTCGGAGACATTGGCATCAAGAAGTTCGTCGAGTTTGAGTGTCTCCATGATGTGAATGCCATATTCGACCAGGAGAATGCGGTGGACTGGAAGCAAGCTATGTCCTGCACCTGCCGTGATTTGTTCGAATGCAATCGTTTCGCCAGCAGCGATCTTCACTTCTCGCGAGGCAATCCATTTCGCCCCGCTTGTGTCGACTCCAGGAACGCCGTCGGTGAGGCCGATAAATGCATCTCGTTCATTCCAGCGACGAGACCAGCCCGAACCAATGAGCACTGAGTCGCCGGCTTGTACTGCAATACCTTGAGCTTTCTCAGCGCGTGTTAAATCGTCAGCAGTGATGCCATAACCGGCGGGCAGAGTGTTAACTCCGTGCAAACGAGCGATATCGAGAAGTACGCCACGTCCAACAAAGGGTGGCATGGTGTCGATTCCAAGAGTTTTAAATCCATCGGCGCCTTGTGCCTCGTAGGCGTCGACGCCACCAAAAAGCTTTCCCTCATGCGATACATGGGAGAGCCCATCGATGTGCGTTCCGACGTGGCCGCCGGTCACGATTATTTCATTTGAAGCAGACCCTCCATCGGCGCGCACCATGTCTCCATGGCGTCGTTCAAGAATCATGCGAAAGGGTGGGTGGTTCGGGGATTGAGGCATGCCGCGCTTCATGGGTTGTGCGAGGTCGATGATGCGAGCGCCCGAAAGGCCAGAGAGAATTGTGTTCAGATTGCTCATAATTTCTCCGCTTCTGCAATGACTTCGTCGGTGATCAGTTGATCCCATTGGTCTGCCGAAATTGCGTTGCACTCTGCTAGCACCGCTCGGGTGTCAGCTCCACGTTTGCGACCAGTCCAGCGGATGCGACCCGGAGTTCCGCTCAATCGATATAAGACGTTCTGCATTCGGAGCGGTCCTAAGTCAGGGTCATTCACTGTGGTGATGGTATCGAGTGCTTGGAATTGTTCATCTTCAAAAATATCGCGAATGTCATAAATAGGAGCTACGGCTGCCTGGGCCTCTTCGAAAGACCTAATGACGGTGGGCATATCGCGTTCTTTAATCCAATCGCCGACATAGGTATCGAGAAGCTCTGCATGTTCTGCGCGCGTAGATCCCTTAGCAAACCATGGCTCATCAATCACTTCCGGATGCCCCACGAGCCGCATGACACGTTCAGCGATGGATTGTGCCGAAGTCGAAATGGCAACCCACTTACCATCACTTGTGATGTAGGTATTTCTTGGGGCGTTATTAACAGAGCGGTTTCCGGTTCTCTGCTGTACGGTTCCCAGTTGATCAAAGATCAGTGGCTGTGGTCCAAGGATTGAGAGAATGGGTTCGATGATCGCTAGGTCAACAACTTGTCCTTTCCCGCCATTCTTTTCGCGCGCATAGAGCGCAGTCATGATGGCTTGTGAAGTTGCTAGCGCCGCAATGCCGTCAGCTAAACCAAATGGTGGAAGTGTGGGTGGGCCGCCCGGTTCTCCGGTCATGGCAGCAAAACCACTCATCGATTCGGCAAGCGTGCCAAACCCGGGGCGGGCAGAGTACGGCCCAAATTGGCCAAAACCAGTCACCCGCGCAATGACCAGGCCAGGGTTGATGCGGTGGAGTTCTTCGGGAGAGAGGCCCCACCCTTCTAATGTGCCCGGCCTAAAGTTTTCAATCAGCACATCACAGGTTGCAATGAGTTTTTTGGCAATCTCGGCGCCGCGCGGATCTCCCAGATAAAGAGCAATCGTGCGCTTGTTGCGTGAGAGCATCGCCCACCAAAGCGGGATGCCATTTTTGCTGGGTCCATGATTTCGGACGGGGTCGCCTTTGGTGGGGTGTTCCACCTTGATGACATCAGCGCCAAAGTCTCCCAAGATGGTGGCCGCCATCGGCCCGGCAAAGAGGGTTGCCAAATCGAGAACTCGCACGCCGGCTAACGCCCCCGGAGGTGAGCTCACTGATGGGTCTTCGGCGCTCATCTTGGGCGTTCCACTCTGTGAAACCACGTTCCACACCGTACTGGGAGCGGGGGGTTTCAGACAAGGTCTGAGCGTGGATATTTACCGCCAGGCGGAATACGGTTACGCTCTGCGGAACAGTCTTTAGCTCCGCGGGTGGCTCGGCAACCTTCATATGAGGAGATTTACATGGTCTATCTCGTCTACAAGATGCGTCTCTCCGCCCACTCTCGGCGGAATATGAAGGATTTCTGGCATTGGCTCGAGGACCGCGAAACCTGGTTCTACCAGGATCTTCCGATGGTGAAGTCAGTTCGCTGGTATTACAGCCTCGTCGGGGATGTCTACACGATCGAAAATTGGGCGGCTTTTGAAGATGAGGCTGGCTTTGGCGAGTACCGCAAGGCGTTGGCTTCGCTTAAAGGGGACGCAAATTGGGAGAATCTGCGCGTCACGCAGGATGAGTGGTGGGAATTCTTGGGAACTCGCATGGTGGTAGATCCTCCCGTCGCAATTGGTTTCGGTTCTTAGATGGTTGAATCCACCAGCCAAACAATTGCCACCGTAGAACGTGCGGCAGATGTACTCCTACTTTTTGCAAAGCCAAATAACCCACATTTGGGGGTTACTGATATTGCTGAACAACTCACGCTCTCCAAAGCGGCAGTCCATCGCATTTTGGCATCACTGCGCTCGCGGGGATTTATTGAATTGATTGAAGAGAGTCGTCGCTATCAACTTGGAGCCGCCTCGCTCTCGCTGGGAGTTGCCTATCTCGCTCGTATCGATGTGCGGCAGATAGCTTTGGCTGAGTTGCAACAACTCTCACTTGCGAGCAAAGAGACTGCCACACTTTCCATCCGCACCGGGGATGAGCGCATTTACGTCGATCAGATACGTCCAGAACGTGAAATTGTGATGAGCGTTCCCATCGGTGTTCCTTTTCCGTTACATGCGGGAGGATCTTCGAAGGCGTTCTTAGCTTTTCTAGCTCCGGATGAGCAGGTTCGATATCTCGCTAAGCAGATGGTTTCAGTCACTGATAAGACCATTATTGACGCCGGTAAACTTCGCGAGGAATTGGCGGAAATTAGGCAACGGGGTTTTGCGAGTTCTTTTGGCGAACGTCAAGCAGGGGCGGCATCTCTTGCGGCGCCAGTCTTTGATCACACAGGCTCTCCTGCGGCGGTCATTAGCCTCAGTGGTCCAGCCGATCGTTTTAAGGATGAAATCGACGATTGTGTACCGCTTCTTCTTGCGGCCACGGCTCGAGTCTCCCGCCGTCTTGGTTATAACCCCAATGCCTAGTTCAACCATCACACAAGGAGCATGTCATGTCGTTTGATCTCGTCATCAAGGGCGGAACTCTCATTATTCCATTTACCGGAGAAGTAAAAGCCGATATCGGAGTTATTGGTGGGAAGATCGCGGCAATTGGTGTCGACCTTCAAGGCGGCAAAAAGGTGGTTGACGCAACTGGCAAGTATGTTGCGCCCGGGGCAGTCGATGCGCACTTCCATATCGGCATTTATCGGCCGATCGCACAGGATGCTTTCGAAGAGACGCGCTCATCGCTAGTGGGTGGTGCTACCACTGTTATTTCTTACTTCCGCACTGGCCAGCATTACCTCAACAAGACGGGCACGTATGCAGATATTTTTCCAGAGGTACTCGAGTCGGTAAAAGGCCAAGTCCACACCGATGTTGGGTTTCATTTAGCGCCGATGACAGCCGGTCAAGTGGATGAGGTGGGTTCGCTTGTAAAGAACCACGGCATTCCTTCGTATAAGTACTACATGTTCTATAAGGGATTTAATCTCGCAGCTAATAGTCGCGACTCCAAAGCGTTTACGATGAGCGAAGAGTATGACCTTGGCCATCTCTTCTCAATCATGGAATCGGTCTCTGCGGCGCAGAAAGAGAATCCGCAGACGCGCGTTTCGCTCAGCTTGCACTGCGAACAATCTGAGTTAATGCGCCTCTTTATTG
This sequence comes from Actinomycetota bacterium, assembly GCA_002737595.1. The sequence goes on from NSHZ01000054.1 coordinate 5,679, forward strand.
ATCGCGTGCAAACTAATGGAAGCCCACAGAATCTGAAGGCATACTCAGACGGGCGTCCGCCGCTCACGGAAGAAGTTGCAATTGGAGAAGCCACCACTCTGGCTGCTGCTGCTGGCACTAATATCAACTTGCTGCACATCTCCAGCGGTCCGGCGCTCAACGCCGCACGTCGCGCCCGGGTGACCTATCCCGATACGGATATGCGTATCGAAGTCACGCTGCACCATCTCTGTCTTGATTATGAAACCCTTGATAAGAAGGGTGGCCTGGGCGGCAAAGTAAATCCTCCTATTCGTACCAAGAGCGATAATGAAGAATTATGGAATGGTGTGCTTGATGGCACGGTCTCATGGGTGGCCTCAGATCACGCTTGCTGTATGGAAGAAGAGAAGGGTGATCAGCTCTGGCCAGCGCTTCCCGGTTTCGGTGGCACCGCACTTCTTTATCCTGTGCTCCTCTCAGAAGGTCATCACAAGCGCGGTCTCTCACTTGCTCGCGTTGTCGAGCTTGCAAGTAGTAATCCTGCCAAGGCTTACGGTCTCTGGCCGCAGAAGGGCAGCATGAATATCGGTGCTGATGCTGATCTCGTGGTTCTTGATCTCGATAAGAAAGCCACCGTCACCACAGACATGTTGCTCTCTGCGCAAGATCACTGCCCCTTCGAAGGTGTAGAAGTGCAGGGCTGGCCAGAAACTACCGTGCTTCGCGGAAATGTCGTCTACGCAAACGGCGAAGTGCAAGGCGCACCCACCGGTCAATACGTTCGCCGCGCCTAAGAGATCCACGGCCATCAGATGATGAAAGCAGCAGTTGCTATTGGTCTTGCTGGCATTCCACTGTCAAAGTACGGCCCCATTATTGCTGAGGCTGAAAAATCTGGGGCCTATGCACTCTGTGTAGGAGAAGCTGCGCATGAAACCTTTGCAGCTGCATCTTTTGTTTCGGCATTGACGACGAAACCTCGGATCATCTCCGGTATCGCCACCTGGGCGCGGCCGCCAGTCACTACAGCACTCGCTGCAAGTACGGTGGATGAGATTTCGGGCGGCAGATATGAATTGGGGCTTGGGACTATGCCCGAACATTGGAACCGCGATCATTACGGCATTGATCCCGCTCGGCCCTTAGTGCGTATGCGCGAATATGTCGAAGTCATTCGCTTAGCGTGGAAGGCCCATGGCGGTCTCTCGTGTGACTTCGCAGGTGAGTTCTACAACGTAGCGGGCTACCAAAGGATGATCCCGCCATTGCGAGATGAGATTCCTATCCATCTCGCCGCGACTCGTCCTGGTATGGCTAGGCTCTCCGGCGAAATCTCCGATGGCGTCTTAGTAAATTGGCTCCATACCCAGGAGTGGCTCCACGAGGTGTTAGAGCCTGCTTTTGCCGAAGGGGTAGCGCGGGGCAGTAGATCGCCACAGCGCTCAGCCATGGTCAGGGTCCTGGTGGAGCCAGATCCGGTGAAGGCGCGCGACCTGCTGCGGCCCTCCTTCGCCATGTACCAACAAGTTCCTTACTTCCATGAGGTTGCGGCCTCGGGCGGCTTCGTGGGCGCTGACCTCGCCGACGGGTTAGTCGATGCCATGACAGTCCACGGTGATCTCGACTCCGTGGTGGGCCAATTACAGGAGCGCTACGGGAAGTGGGCCGATTGGCTTGAGCTCACCCCACCGGGTGCGGTGGGTGGCAGCGTGTTGGCGACCGCCTACCAGGAGCTCTTCCGGGTAGTGGCCAGACTCAATTCGGCTCCTTAAAATTCACCGGGAAATTCACCGGGAAATTCACCGTAAAATCCACCGGGAAATATCTCTGCGAGCCTCTTGACCTCGGCACGATCTGGCGACAAGATTACCGGAACAGCGTTCCGCAAGGTGGAACCAAACGGCTCGCTCCCTACCCTGCTTGGAGGATACGTGCGTAAAACTCGTTTCGCGGTTGGATCGCTTGCAGTAGCGGCCCTCGCTTTTTCAATTATTCCAGCGCAAGCTGCCGATAGTCCGGGCCTCGTGCCTAAAGGCACTTGGAACTCTGGCCTGAAGGAAATCGTCATTGGCCTTGAAGCTCCGATGACTGGCGTCTTCGCCGTGCTCGGTGTCTCGCAGAAGAACTCAATGACTATCATCGCCGATCAAATTAACAAGGCCGGCGGCCTCGGTGGAGCCCAAATCAAAATCAGAGACCTCGACGATGGTCTTGCTCCAGCCAAGGCTGTAGCCAACGCCAAGGAATTCGCTACTGACGACACCGTGAAGTTGGTTGTCGGACCTTCGATCACTGCTTACTACCAAGCTGCTGCCCCAGCGTATGAAGCCGCCAAGAAGATCAACTGCCAGCCGGCAGTTGCGGCCGGAAACTTCGCTGATTACAAGTATGGTTTCCGCTCACAGGATTACTACAAGGATGACATCAATGGGATGCTCTCCGTGCTTCAAGATAAGGGCGTGAAGAGCTTCGGCATGATCTACGAAGCAGGCGCCACAGGTACCGACTTCCATGCATATATGACCACCGTGGCTCAGCAATACGGAATGGTCTACATCGGATGGCAACAGATCACCTCGACTGCGACTTCACACAATGATCAAGTGGCGAAGTTCATTGATGCTGATGCAATCTGGATTTCCAGCAACGCCTACGGCGCCCTTTCTGCCAAGGCAGCTAAGGCGCTGAATTTCAAGGGTCTCGTTGTGGGTGGTTCTGGACTTCAGAACGTCGCATTCCACGATGCGGGTGGCGATGCTTTTGCCGGCACATACATGGCTGCGCCTAACTATCAATGGCCAGTGCGCGATAAGTCAAAGTGGATGCCAGGTTACAAGGCACACGTTGATGCCATCGTCGCTGCCTATGGCACGAATACTGGAGCCATCGCGGGTGCAACTTCGCCTAAGGGCACTGCGCTCGCCGCAGACTGCGTCTATGCGTACGCAGTTGCTGTGAATAAGGCACAGTCATTCGATCCTGAAAAGGTTCTTGTAGCCATGAGCACTTTGGATATCCCTGGTGATCAAACTCCTTCAGGTAACCGGATTCATCCAGGACCTGAGCACAACTTCTACCAGGCTGATGCGATCCACATCTATAAGTGGATGAAGGACGCAAATGGTTGGTACACCGAGGAGCAAGTGAAGGACGTTGTCCAGATCGCCAAGGTCGTTGCTGCTACTAAGGCAAAGGCCAAGGCCGGTGACGCTTGCTCAAAGGCTGGAGCTACAGCGAAGTCTGCTGCTGGCAAGACCCTCAAGTGCACGAAAGTCAAGGGCAAGCTCGTTCTCAAGTAAGTAGAGATTGAATTGAAAGGTGGGCTGAGACCTCTAACGAAGTCTCAGCCCACCTCAATTTTAGAGTGGGGCCCAACAGTAAATTCATCATCAAGGAAAGTTTCGGAGGTCACGAAATATGAGTTTGCAAGCGCTCTTTGATGGTCTCTTTAGTGGAGCTATCTATGGCCTCGTGGCACTTACCCTCACGATCACCTACCAACCGACGCGCATCATGAACTTTGCCCAAGGGGAGACCTTCATCCTCGGAGCTGCCGTGGGTTTTGAACTCATAGGCGTTTATAAAATGCCCTGGCCAGTAGGCCTTGCCGTCATGTTGGCTCTTGCGGTTGTGATGGGCCTGATCATGGAACGTATGGTGATGTTGCCAGTACAACTTTCTGGCAGTCGGTTTGCGTGGATTATTGCCACACTGGCCGCAGCGCTCATATTTCAAGCAGTTTTCTCGATTCGGTATGTGGGTGACACGCTCACTTTCTTCCCGATCGTAGATAAAATATTTTCTATCGGAGGCGCTGCGGTAAGTGCACAGCAAATTATTGCGGTCGTAGTCTCTTTAACAATCATCGTCGTTTACGACCAATTCTTACGCCGATCGATTTATGGTCGCGCGATGCGCGCGACGGCGCACAATCCTGATACCGCCATCATCCTTGGCGTCCCCACCAAACGTTTAGTGGTCGGCGCTTTTGTGGGAAGCGCCGTTCTTGGAGCGCTCGCTGGTTTTCTCTGGGCCCCAGAGAATTTTGTGAATCCAGCAAACGGCTTATTTTTCACCATTAGTGGTTTCACGGCCGCGGTGATCGGCGGTGTCGGTAGCCCTCGGGGCGCACTCTTTGGCGGTCTCATAGTAGGGCTGCTGAATAGCTTCGCCGGCGCAATCTTTGGTGGCATTGCCGCAGGTATCGCAGTCTTCATCGCGTTGGGTCTGATCTTGATTCTTAAACCCGCTGGGTTATTCGGCAAGCCAATGGATGGTCACTGATGAAAATGGTAAATATTTCACTGCGGGGTTTGGGTTTTATTCTCATTACTTTGCTACTTCTCTTTCCTTTTTGGGCAAACTCAACATCTAATCCTGAGTCCTACATGAATGTCATCATCACTGCAGGGACCTCTGCGGTGCTGACAATCTCTCTCAATATATGTATGGGCTATGGTGGCCTGCTCTCACTTGCACACACCGGCATGCAGATGATGGGTGGGTATGCCATTGGCTTGGCCATGCTTAACTACGAGATTGATCCTTGGATCGGTATTTTGATCGCTGCGCTAGTGAGCACAATCTTCTCGGTCCTCATGATTCTTATTAGTTTGCGCGCGACTTATCTTTATTTTGGCATGATTACGCTCGCAGCCAATTTGATTGCCATGGAGGGCTTCAGGAACGCGCTCGGAAATGATGGCCTTATCTCTGGTCTCTATCTGCCGGCATTTCGTGGTGAAGATCTGACAATCAGGCAGTTTTACTACGTCACCTTGGCCATCTTGGTCATTGCATATGTGGTTCAACGCAACACCGTTCTCAGTGGTTTCGGTAGAGCGACCATGGCCTTGCGGGAGTCGACTGACACCGCTAGTGCGTTAGGCGTCTCACCCAGTGTTCAAAGGGTGAAAATCTTTGCGATCGCGGGGGGCCTCGCTGGAGTTGCAGGAGCCATCACGGCAATGCAAGGCGGTTTTATGGCGCCAGAAATTGGCGACCTCAACGGTGGCCTAATCT
>NSHZ01000055.1 GCA_002737595.1 Actinomycetota bacterium
TTGCGGGCTCGTTAATGCAGGGGCTATTCATCAACCCTTTGGCGGACCCAGCATTTATTGGTATATCTGCAGGCGGCGTCCTGCTCTCCATTATTTCTACCTCGGTGGGTGTTGCTTCCTATGGGTCACTCCCGAATATTGCGATAGCAACTCTCGGTGCCTTAGTGGCTGCTCGGCTTATTCCGAAGCGACTGGCGCCATTACCATTTATTTTGGTGGGCTTCGGTCTTGGCTCATTGTGGAGCGCCTCGAGTTCACTGATTTCCGCGATGCAGGGACGCACAAGCGGTCCAGGAACATCTCTCTGGGCGATGGGTTCACTTTCGCTGATGACGTGGCCAGCCTTGCTTCGTCTTCTCCCTTTCCTCGTTCTAGGCACGATTCTTGCGTGGGTGATCTCTGGCAACGTAGATCGCTTGGCGCTCGGTAATCGAATAGCAACTTTCATGGGAGTGCGGACGGGGCGTGTGAAGTGGCTTGGACTAGTAGCAGGTGCACTCTTGGTGGGAAGTAGCGCCGCGCTCTCTGGGGTGATGACCTTCGTGGGTCTCGTGGTGCCCAACGTACTCAGACCGCTGGTGGGTGCGCGCCTTCGCACACTCATGCTGGCATCCGCACTTGGTGGTGCGCTCCTGCTTTTGGCCGCCGATACGCTCTCACGCTCAATTCTTTCCTCGGGTGAAGTTTCCCTCACACTCCTGCTGGCAATTATCGGCAGTCCAGTCTTAGTGCTCATTTTATTGAGGGAGAAGGCTTCCTCATGATCAAGTGCAGCGCACTTTCAATCACCCGTGGTGGGCGCACGCTCATTGACGACTTCACTTATGAATTCTCGGCTGCCATTTATGTAATCAAAGGTGCAAATGGGTCAGGGAAGAGTACGTTTTTGCTTTCTCTCTTAGGGGAAATTCCACTCGGTGCTGGCAGTATCTTAATTGATGGGCGCGAACTGAGTGGGCTCTCGGAGCAGGAACGCAGTGCCACATATTCTTGGTATGAAGATCATGAAATTGCTTTTAACTTCACCGCTACAGATGTACTTGGCTGGGGTGGTTGGAGCGTCGGCATGGCTGATGAATTGCGCGCCGAAGATTTGCTAGATCGACAATGGAGGAAACTCAGCCGCGGCGAGCGCACACGTATTCTCCTCACTAGCGTGCTCGCAAGGGAGTCTGCGCACATTCTCTTAGATGAACCTGCTGCTGGGCTTGATGATGCGATGGTGGCGCATCTTGCTTCAAAGCTCGCATCAAGGGCAAGTGCGGGGGCGACGGTCATCATCTCTGAACACGACTCTCGATTGATGAGCGCGCTTCATGCTCACGAACTCACCATTTGCGAGGGTCGACTTACTGAGTAACGCCTTCGACGTGAGGAAGTAAGGGGTAAAGGCTCTCCCAGGTATCAATTTCACAACCATTTACTCGAGAAAACTTACGGCTTACTTTCTTGCCGAGCCATGTACCAGTAATGACTGCGGTTTGATCGCCTCCGTAGATTTCGCTACACATCTGGTCTGCTGGTGGCTTAGCAAAGGGATTCTTTAGCGAAGTTAACTTCTTGCAAGCCACAGCAACTCCAGGAAAGGTTCCACTATTTGGTTTGCAATTGAGAGTCCACGTGACCTTGGGGGAATCGGACGACTCTTGGTAGACAATCTTTAGTTTACTTACCGCGGTGGCAGCGGTAGCAGTTTGTGAAGAGCAAGTGAGGAGGCCAAAGGCAAACAAAATTGCGAAACTGGCACGAAGCGGATTCATGTAGCCAGCCTACTTCTTCTTGTACCCGGTGGGGCAGACCGGTTTAGCACCCGTCACCTTCTTAGTGGTTTTCCCCTTCGCACAAGTGATAGTGATCTTCGACGTGCCTTGAGAAGTGGATGCCTTGGTCGCAGCAATCGGCGGAGTAGGCGTAGAAGTGGAGGTGGCAGCATCACTTTGGTTCAGCTTAATCTTCAAGGTGGGAGACGAGTACGAGAAATTATCTGCGTTAAGGAAAACCCAACCGCCGCGCTGGCTGAGGGAGACCGTTTGAATTGACTCACTTCCATTGCTGTTTGTAATAGCAATCGATGCGGAGGACGGTAACTTTGATACTCCATAGAGGCATTGAATCAAGTCGGCCTTCATGGCAAGTGAGTAGGTACCGGTATTGCCGATCTTTCCCGATGGATCGAAATGAGGGGCAGCAACGTGGTAATCAAGAGTGCCATCGCTCTTGTTGTAGGTGGGAGCTGTTGCGTCATAAGCGCTTGCATTTGTGGAGACGATCCCCTGCACTCCTGCGCCTTTCTTGACGCACGACGAAGGATTGCCGCTAAGGGTGCTGCTTATTGTCCACGTGGAGTTGATGGCGAATGCGTTCTCTCCAAGATAAGGAGACCACGTGGTGTAGGCGTCCAAGGCTCCATCTTCCCCAGAGTCCCGAACGCTAAATCCCATAGTGCCACTATCGAAAGTCATAAACATTTGGGCAGCTTTATCGCTCTTGTAGGTGAGTTTGGGAATGTCCTTCTTTGTTACCCATTTCCCAGCGAAAATGTTCTTCTCCGGTGCTGCCTCAACGACAACGCGGTCAGATGTAGTTGAAATAGATGTCGAGGAAACTGTGGGGTTACTCAAACGACCATTGAGCCACCCCGAGATGAATTTGGGAAGTTGCAAGGCCACTTTGAGTTTTGATCCCGCTTGGAACTCGCGGCGGTGGAGGCATACCCCTGTGTCATTGGCTAGGCATGAAGTTTCGTAATTGCTGGACATCACATTGTTAAATGCCCCGGAGGGGTGCTTTTGCATTATCTTCTCTGGAGCTTTTATGAGTGTGGAGATTTCTCGGACGATGGGTATGGCCTCAAATGCGAAGGCTATGACGTGCAGGTCATCAAAATTCCCGTTCATCACTTGGGCTCCGGATTGGACGGTTCCGGTAAGCAAGTAATCGTGTTCAGAACCAGGCCCATCACCTTCAGCGCGCCAAATCCACGGCGCGAGCCCGGCGGCGTAACCGGATCCATTGCTATTAACTTTGCCGACAAACTCCTTGGCACCGGATGGGAATTTCACAAGTGGATGTGCCACTATCTCTTTTCCATCACTTGTAATGATGGAGAAAGATTCCACGCACGCCGTATTCGGGTTTGCCGAACAATTACCGATTCCACCTTCGATAAAGAGAGTCTCCCAACCACGAGAGGCTGAGCATGCTGAATCAGTTACCCCGGTACAGAGATATTCGTTTGTAGTGTTATCAGGATTTCGATTCTCTGCTTTCACATAGGGAATATTCTGGAATCGCATCGATGAATCAAACGAGACGCCGTAATACTTACCTAAGTTCTTTCCAATTTCAGGCTCTGCCGCGCTAAAAAGATCTACAGATCTATCTGGTGGATACTTTGAAACGAATCCGGAACCGAGCGCCGGTGTACCAGAAGGCATATTCGCCGGAAGACCTGAAGGGGCTCCAGCGGGCGGGATGCATGGTGCTGGTGGTGCTGCGCAATCAATGGCTGGGGTGGGGTTTGCGCTACCCAGGGGGCAGAGTGGGAGGGGCGCCGGGCCACAACTGGGACCAGCGGCGTATGAGGAAGTGAGTGGAGCCAGCACTCCAATGAGCAGGGTAGAAATGACCGCGGCCACCAGGCGGGATCGCATGTAAACAGAGATTTCTTTCATGTTACTTCTTCTTGTACCCGACCGGACAAGTGGGATTAGCTCCCACAACTTTCTTAGTGGTCTTGCCCTTGACGCAAGTGATGATGATCGTCTTCGACTTGTTTGGGTTCGCGGGTGCTGCAGGCGTGCTTGCCTTTGGGGCAGGAGTGACTGAAGCAGGAGTGACTGAAGTGGGGACCACTGCTTTCTCTTGGGTAAGCTTGATGCGAATCGTGGGTTGCGAGAAGGTGAAGTTATACGCGCCGAGCGTGAACCAGCCATCCCTCTCGTTTTGAATAACTGTCGTGACATTTTGATTGGATCCGTCGGCTGATACCACCACTACTTCTGCGCGAATAGGTGCTTTCGTGAAGTTGTAAAGACAGCGGGCAGTCTCAGATCGCATTGCAAGATCGTATGTCCCTTTAAAGACGTCGCCATTAGCGGTTGTGTGCAATCCGGCCACCTTGTAAGTGAGTGCACCATCTTTGAGTTCGGGAGGCCCAGGTGAGTAGATGAGCGAGTTAGTAGTCACTAAGCCGAGTAATTTATCTGTGCTAGCAAAGCAACCACCTGCCGCTCCTACTAATCCATTTCTGGTAGCGCCAGCGGAAATCAGCCAACGCTCACCTTGGCTTTGAATAGGTTTAAGAAATTGTTCGAACGCCGTAAAACCACGAAAACCTCCTGCACTACTTTCGCCACCCCAGGAACTTGTTTGGTTTGCGATAACTCTTTCGTAGTTACCATCCCCAGGGTTGTAATTTAATCTTTCAAAAGCTTCTACGAGTGGATATTTTGGCATGTCTGCTTTGGCGACAAAGCCAAGTGCCGCAGGAACGTCCACAGGCTTTGCCTCAATTTTCAGCGTGTTGTTGCTGGCGTCGAGGGGGCTCACTGAAACGTTTACCTCTTTCATCCGCCCAAAAAGCCACCCTGTGAGATCGTTGTTCATGCGAAGGGTGAGGGCGGCTTTTGAGTCTTCAGCAAATGAAGAAATCCGCGCGCAGAGTGCTAACTCTGTCCAGAGACATTTTAAATTTTGAACTGCAGGCCCGGTGGCACCATCCTTCATACCAACCGTGTAATTGTATTTACCCATATGAGGACCGGAAGCTTGCGGTACTTCTTTAACTTCAGCAACATTCCCATATTGTGCGGTCATCACTACGGGAATAACACTGGCGTTAAAGCTGATGAGCCGCAATTTACTTCCCTCTTGAATTCCAGGGACTTTGAGCATCTGTTGGTATTGAGCGTTCACCACGACGCCGTAGGTGTCTGTACCACCCGCATGCGTCGCCGAAGGTGCTTTCCAAAGACTCGGAGATCCTCCCGCTGGCAAGCCAATGGAGGAATCAGCCGGAGTCGGCTCGCTGGCCACAGTGTGATCAAGAGTGGATTTAGTGAGGGCAGATCCCTTGGTGCTGACCTCTAAACCTTCCACACACATTCGACTTGCTGCATCAACACATGGAGGAAGCATGAGTTGGGCAACCAAGTTATACATGCCGTCGCAATGAGGGTCTTTGGCAGATTTGCAGACTCTGTTTTCTGCGTCGAGAAGTTTGCCCGAATAAGTTGGTGGGACTCCAGCGACAATCGATGAGACGGTTTGGAACCCGCCCGTCAGTGGTTCATCAACAATTAATCCCCACGAAGGAATGGCGGGAGGTACTACTCCGGTGACTGAGTTATAACTTCCAGTAGGATCAAGAGCGTGTGAGGGCACGCCCGGTGAGGTGATGAGCGCCGCGCTCACGAGCGCAATGATGGCGATTTTGCGCGGCTTTTTCATGAAATCATTCTATCCGCTGACGGCGAAGAGACCTAGAAAAGTGCATGGCGCTCGTAAGAAAGCGGGGGTAACCCCGTTTACTTGAAGGCTTGAATGCCTGTGAGAGCGCGGCCGATGGTGAGCAAGTGAACCTCGCTCGTCCCCTCGTAGGTAAGCACTGATTCCAAGTTGTTTGCGTGACGCATGACGGGGTACTCGAGAGTGACGCCGTTAGCGGCCAAGATGGTGCGCGACGTACGTGCCACTTCGATTGCCATCCGCACGTTATTGAGTTTGCCGAGGCTGACCTGATCAGGATGCAACTTCTCTTCGTCTTTCAACCGACCAAGGTGCATGGCGAGTAAGAAACCCTTTTGAACTTCGAGTGCCATATTTGCAAGTTTCTCTTGGGTGAGTTGGAAAGCAGCGATGGGGCGATCGAATTGAATGCGAGAGAGCGCGTAATCGGTAGCTACTTGCAGGCAGTCGCGGGCCGCGCCCACAGTTCCAAAAAGAATTCCGAATCGCGCTTCGTTGAGTGATGACATTGGACCCTTGAGCCCAACTACACCAGGGAGTACGGCATCTTCTGGGAGACGAAGGTCGGTGAATACTAATTCACCGGTAACCGATGCGCGGAGCGAAAGTTTCTTGTGAATGACGTTGGCTTGGAAGCCCTTCGTCTTTGTAGGCACCACGAAACCGCGAATTCCATCTTCGGTTTGCGCCCACACAACTGCCACGTCTGCGATGGGTCCGTTGGTGATCCACATCTTCGAACCGTTGAGCACCCAATCTTTACCATCGCGCTTTGCATGAGTGATCATTCCAGCGGGGTTTGAACCGTAATCGGCTTCAGAAAGACCGAAGCAACCGATTAATTCGCCACTCGCCATTCCCGGGAGCCATTGTTGCTTCTGCTCTTCTGAACCAAACTTCCAGATGGCAAACATCGCGAGTGAACCTTGCACGCTGACCAGTGATCGCAGCCCCGAGTCACCGGCTTCTAATTCCATGCAGGCAAGGCCATAGGCGGTTGCTGAGGTGCCGGCGCATCCGTAACCTTCGAGGTGCATACCAAGTAGGCCCAGTTTTCCGAATTCTTTGGCGAGCTCTCGAGCCGGTAGATCTCCTTTTTCATACCAGTCGGCCACGAAGGGGCGGACTTTGTCATCTACCACTTTGCGAACGGTGTCGCGGATATCGCGTTCTTCCTCGCTCAGGAGATGATCAATGGAGAGTAGGTCGAGGGCGCTTTTTATCGAATCCATGGCGTGAGTCTACTAATGCCCTAGAAGTGATGCCATCGCACGCGCGATGAGGCTCTCTCTACGGGTGAGATGCTCCTCACGATCGGCCCACGTCATGGCTTTGAGACCAGCGTTGATCGCCAGCCATCGCACGGGTTCACCCTCCCATGGGGGGCTCTGATGATTAACCCAGGGGAGTTTGGTGAACTCGCTCTCCTTGCCTGATAGCAAATCAGCAAGGGTACGCCCGGCTACGTATGAACTCGTGACGCCATCGCCCACGTAGCCACCTGCGCGCGCGTAACCATTTGTTTCGTCAAAAAAAACGGTGGGATGCCAATCGCGAGCAATACCCAAAGGCCCACCCCATGCGTGCGTGAAGTTTACGTCACGCAGTATCGGGAACCACGAGCGTGCTAATTCACGAAGTTGTCCGTGCACCTGCGGATCTCGATCTTGTTCTGGTGAAATCTTTGAGTTGAAGAAATACGGAGCGCCGCGACCACCGATGGCAATCCGATCATCCGTAGTGCGCTGCGCGTAAGTGATGAGATGACACGCTTCTGCAAGTGTTTCGTTTCCGCTCCAACCAATCTCCTTCCATATTTCTGGTGAGAGTGGTTCAGTTGCGGTCATTAATGAGTAGACCGGTACAACGCTGCGGTTGGATCGCGTTGGTGAATTAATAGAGGGCAAGAATCCTTCGGTGGCTTCTACGATATGTGTGGCATGTACTCGGCGGATGGTGCCCAGGTGTCGCACCTTCACAATGCCCTTCTTGGCCACTGAAGATGCTCCTGGGCGCAAGGAGAGAACTTCGCTCTCTTCATAGATTTTTACACCAGCACGTTCCACTGCTGATGCAAGACCACGTACAGCCTTTGCTGGGTGAATACGCGCGCACTCGCGAATAAAGAGTCCACCTATGGCGCCAGAGATGTTTATCCGGTCCTTCACCTGATCTCGCGAGAGGCGAACCGCGCCTTCGCCGGCATGCTCGGCTGCCAGAAATTCTGCTTCCACGCGCTTCATTTGTACTTTGGTGCGCGCCACCGTGATATTTCCACCGTATGAATAACCCGCATCGATACCGAGACGAGCAAGCTCTGCGCCTAATTTAGGGACGCTTCGTCGCCAGACTTCACGCACATTGCGTGCACGTTCTTCGCCTACTTCCGTAACTAGGCGGTCAAAGGCGACCGGATAAAGAGCTGATGCCCAACCACCATTGCGGCCGCTGGCACCAAAACCTACGAACTCTTTTTCCAGCACCACGATTTTGGCGCCCGGCATCTCTTGGCGGAGAAAGTGCGCGGCCCAGAGCCCAGTGAATCCGCCACCCACGATCGCGATGTCCACATCGAGATCGTCAGCAATACCGGCTCGATGTTGTAGCGGAGCATCAAGAGTTTCGAGCCAGAGGTTCATCAGGTGCGCCCGTGTGTCCACTCCGCGATGTACCCGGGCACCAGAATTCCTGGCTTGAGGTCTGCCGCATCGCGCGGGGTTCCGAAGGTGTGTTGAATGGGAATGACACCAGCCCACAGTGGTGAATCCATATCCTCCGGAAGATCGCCTGGATCTAAATTAGAGACCTTGACACTCGCCTCATCGAGCGAGAGGGCCACTAATGTCGTGGCCTTCAACTCTTTCTTAGTGCTCTTTCGAACTTCAAGTTCGCGACCGGGCATAAATGTTTTGACGAGTAGATCGAAGGCGGCCATTTTTTCGTCGCCGTGCAGCTCTACAGCTTCGCCGAGCACCATTACGCACCGATAGTGCATCGATGATTCAAATGCGGAGCGGGACATTACTAAACCGTCCATGATGGTGATGGTGGCACAGCATGGTTTACCATCCGCTAGCTTCTTAAAGAGACGAGAAGCAGCCGAACCGTGAAGCAAAAGTCGGTCACCGTCACGTGCGAAGCCCACGGGCAACGCGTATGGCTGCTTGTCATCAACAATCGCCACATGCGCTAGGAAGCCCGTATCAAGAATCTGGTTCATGATCTCGCGATCGTTGACCGCCTTCTTGGGAAGGCGGCGAATCTGGGTGCGCTTGCTCAAATGACCTTCATTGCTTCAACGAGTGCCCCACGCAAAATCTGTTCGATCTCATCGAAATGAGATTGATCGCAGATGAGTGGGGGAGCGAGCTGAATAACTGGGTCGCCACGATCATCGGTGCGGCAGTAGAGCCCGCCGTCGTAGAGTGCAGTCGAGAGGAAGCCGCGAAGTAAGCGCTCACTCTCCTCCGCGGTGAAGGTCTCACGTGTCTTTTTGTCGCGCACCAACTCGATTCCGTAGAAGTATCCCGCGCCGCGAACTTCGCCGACGATATCGAGGTCGTAGAGCTTCTCGAGAGTCTTCTTGAAAGCGTCTTCATTGCTCAGTACGTGCTCGTTGATGTTTTCTCTCTCCATGAGATCGATGTTGGCAAGGGCAACTGCCGCACCCATGGGGTGTCCACCCCAGGTGAAGCCGTGGAGGAAAGTATTTGTTCCCTGACTAAACGGTTCATAGAGGCGTTCGTTGACAATCATGGCGCCCATAGGTGCATAACCTGAAGTCATTCCCTTGGCGCAGGTGATGATGTCTGGAATAACGCCGTATCGATTGCTGGCAAACCAATCACCGATACGACCGAAAGCGGTGATGACTTCGTCGCAGACCATGATGACGTCGTACTTATCGCAAATCTCGCGAACGCGCTTGAGGTAGCCGGGGGGAGGCGGGAAGCAACCACCGGAGTTTTGTACCGGTTCTACGAATACTGCCGCGACCGTATCTGGGCCTTCTATGAGAATGGCTTCTTCGATGCGTGAAGATGCCCATTCGCTAAACGCGTGAATATCGTTTTGTAAGTATTCAGGTGCCCGGTAGAAGTTTGTGTTGGGAACTTTGTGGGCGCCGGGTACAAGTGGTTCAAACCATTGCTTAGCTGCCGGGATACCGGTAATCGAGAGCGCTCCTTGTGTGGTGCCGTGGTAAGCAATAGAACGCGAGATGACTTTGTGCTTGAGCGGTTTGCCGGTCATCTTGAAATATTGCTTTACAAGTTTGAAGGCGCTCTCTACTGCTTCGCCGCCAGCGGTCGTGAAGAAGACGCGGTCCAAACCTTGAGGTGTCAGACTTGCTAGTTTCTCGGCCAGTTCGATCGCTGGGGGATTGCCGTAACCCCAGATAGGGAAGTGCGCGAGCTTCATCATTTGCTTATATGCAGCAGCAGCGATTTCCTCGCGGCCATGTCCCATCTGCACGGTGAAGAGTCCAGAGAGACCATCGAGGTAGCGTCGGCCACGATCATCAAAGATGTACGCACCTTCGCCGCGCACGATGATCGGAACTGAAGCGCCCTCGTGGTAACTCCCCATGCGAGAGAAATACATCCACATATGTTCGGTCGCACGTTTAGAAAGGTTTTCGTCGGAGTGTTCGACAACACCTTGTGGTGTGATGCTCATCTTGTCCCCCAGTTGTATAACTGCTTTTGTAGTTTCAAATAAACGAAGCTCTCGGTTGAGCGCACCGTCTTAATGGTTCTGAATCGCTGAAGTAGCTCAAGAAGATGATCGTCATCTTCACAAATCACTTCAGCGAGTAAATCAAATGAGCCGGCAGTGACAACTACGTAATCAACTTCCGGAAACGTTGCGAGCTGGTCAGCAACTTCTTGCAGGTCGCCTTCTACTTTGATGCCGATCATGGCCATGCGGTTGAAGCCGACGACGAGTGGGTCAGTCACCGCCACGATCTGCATCACACCTGAATCGATGAGGCGCTGCACCCTTTGGCGGACTGCAGCTTCGGAGAGCCCTACCGCAAGACCAATCGCGGCGTAGGACTTTCGGCCGTCGCTCTGGAGCTGCTCGATGATCGATTTAGAGGTGTCATCGAGGGCCACCCTGGCCGGACGCGCCTTGGTGAAAGCAAGGCCACGGGGAACGCTGGAGGCTGACATGCCCCGAGAATGCCCGACTTTGGGCCAAATA
>NSHZ01000056.1 GCA_002737595.1 Actinomycetota bacterium
GCTTCATCGATGGCATAGACCGAGTCACCAATAAGATCTGCTGCGAGCGTGGAACCTTCCTCTGCTTGCCGTGCACTTTCAGATGAGATCTTTACCTCGACATCGCCAAGAGATGCCAAGTACGCCACCGAGACCCCGGACGGCAAGTTACTTTCCCAATCACGCAAGCTCTCAGAGACCGCCGATTCACCGAGCAAGGCGACTCGTACAATAAATGTATGCTGACGCACACCTGAAAAGCGCTTACGCAATTTAGGTAACACTTCGCTCACGAACATGTCTCGCATTTCATGCGGCACTCCAGGTAGTGCAAAGAGTGGCACGCTTTCGATTTCCATAAAGATTCCCGGAGCGCTACCGCTGTTGTTTATCAATGCACTTGCTCCGATCGGAAGATCGGCCATTACGAGGGCTTGGCTCGGAACTTGCATGTTGCGCAAGGCATAGCGAGCAGTGATTAACTCCACTAGTTCTTTGCGTTGCGCCACTTCCACCCGAGCTGCGCGCGCCACACCCAACCGGGTGAGATCATCACTGGTGGGCCCCAGCCCCCCAGAAACAATGACCGCGTCGGCGCGGGCAATTGCCGAGAGAATGGCATCACTGATCGCAGAGAGTTCATCCTGAACCGAAATTGAAATAACCAAGGCGTAGCCTTCAAGTGCGAGCTGATCTCCTAGCCATGCGGTGGATGTATCAACGACAGCACCATTGAGCAACTCATCGCCCACCGTAACAAGCGCTATGCGATTCATAACGCGCGCAGTCGCGCAATTTCCTTGAGGTATTGGAAACCAGTTACCAGAGTCAAAATTACCGCGATACCCATTAAAAGTGCGTTAAGCGGATCAAACCAATGTGGCATGGGGAAAATATAAAAACCGATAGCAAATCCTTGCGTAAGGGTTTTTGCCTTGCCACCACGACTTGCTGGGATAACTTTCTTGGAGATCACCGTAAAACGGAGCAACGTAATTCCGATTTCGCGCACCATGATGACTACCGTGACCCACCACCACACATCACCCAGGATCGAGAGGCCAATGAGGCCTGCGCCGATGAGCGCTTTATCTGCGATCGGGTCAAGGAGCGCACCTAAATCGGTTCCAATGCCACGCTTGCGGGCCAGCTCTCCATCCAAGCGATCAGTAAAGGCGGCAATTGCGAAAATGAACCAGGCGAGAGCGCGCCACCACGAATTCATGCCATCATGAGCGAAAAGCGCCCAGAGCATTACCGGAACCAAGAGAATGCGAATGAGGGTGAGCCAATTAGCAATATTGACGATACCGACCTTGGGGGTTTGCTCACTCATCGATACTCGCTACCCCAGTGGTTCCGCACGCACATCTGCACCCTCAGAAGCATAGATTCGTCCCTGCAAAATATCTCCCACCCGCGCCCGAGGAAAACCCACCAAAGTGGTACTTCCGTCTACCTCGGGCCCTTGATGAAGTGCACGACCCTCACACTCATTGCCGTGGACGCCTTCGACGAGAACACTCACTGCTTCACCCACACGTTCCTCAGCTCGCTGGGCCATCAACTCTTCAACAAGAGCCCTCGTTCTTTCCACACGGTGTCTCATCTCGTCTTCATCTAACTTCCCAGGCAGATCCACAGCTGAGGTGCCTTCTTCATCGCTATATCCAAAGACACCTACGGCATCAAGCCTGGCCGCCTCTAAGAATTGGAGCAAAGTTTCAAAGTCGTCTTCACTCTCTCCTGGAAAACCGACAATGAAATTGGAACGCACTCCGGCAAGTGGAGCACGCTCTCTGATTTGCGAAAGTAGAGAGAGGAACTTTTCGCTATCCCCAAAGCGCTTCATATTGCGAAGTACTTCGCCACTCGCGTGCTGGAAGGAGAGATCAAAATAAGGAGCAATACCAGTAGTACTAGCCATAACATCTAATAATGTTGGGCGCACCTCGGCTGGCTGCAAGTAGGCAACACGAATTCGATCAACACCATCCACGAGCGCTAACGCAGGTAGAAGTGATTCGAGTAAACGAATATCCCCAAGATCTTTACCGTAGGAAGTTGAGTTCTCGCTCACCAAAACTATTTCTTTAACGCCTTGTTCTGCTAGCCATCGAGCCTCATCAATAATGTCAGTCGGCCTGCGAGAGATGAACGAGCCACGAAAGGCAGGAATGGCGCAGAAGGAGCATCTTCGGTCACACCCCGAAGCAATCTTGATTGATGCAACAGGTTCGTTTCCAAGTCGGCGGCGAAGCATTCGCCTCGCTGGGGCGCTGCCTGCAACGGTCAGATCTTCAACGCGCTCGCCATGCCCTGGGATTTTGATGAGCGCATCTGATCTTTCACTCGGTGCGATGGGGAGCAAGTTGCGTCTGTCTCGAGGCGTATGAGTCTCGATACTCCCACCTTCGAGGATGTGTGAAAGTCGCGCTGAAATGTCTTCATAGTCATCAAACCCAAGAACTGCATCTGCCTCAGGCAGTGATTGGGCGAGTTCTTTGCCATATCTCTCTGCCAAACACCCTACGGCCACCACTCGTCGAGTGCGCTTCCCATCTTTGTGCGAGGCAGCTTCCAAAATGGCATCGATGGAGTCCTTCTTTGCACTCTCCACGAAGCCACATGTATTCACAACTGCAATATCAGCTTCAGCGGCATCATCAACTAACAACCAGCCATCGCCTTCTAGGCGGGCGGCCAACTCCTCGGAATCAACTTCATTCCGGGCGCACCCCATGGTGACCAGTGCGACCTTTTTCATGAGTATCAGCCTAGTTGGTGGACCCGTGAACTCTGGCCACTCAGGTAACTTCAGCGGATCTGGGGGGGATCTGGGGGGATCAGCCTTGCGTGGGGTCTCCGGTGCCAAAATCAAAGTGCAGTACTTCACGGCTCCCACCAGGAGTGCCGAGTTTCTTGCCATTTACCGAGAGCGTGACCGCTCCGGCATTGCCGATGACTACACGGAGGTGCTGCCGATCATGAAATTCCTTGGTAGCTCCCTTTTGGAGAATGCCAGCGAAGAGTTGTGCCCCCGAATCACTCGTAATCGCGATCCACGATGATTCAGAAACTGCAGCGATAACGACGGTGACATCATCGGTCAGTAGCGCCGTAGCTTCACTCGCACTAGGAGTGTCGGAAGCCATAGATGGATCATTTTGCGGAGTATCCGTGGTTACTGCCGATGCAAGCAGAGGATCAACTGGATTCTCTCCCCCCACAAAGAGTGAGAATCCAATTACCCCGGCAATTACCACCGCAGCAGCTGCCATGATTGGTGCCCACGGGAGCGTGCGCTTCACTGGCCGCAACATGGATGCCATTTGGTCGAGCGCGCTCGCTGCAGGTTTTACTTGGAGACCGAATGCAACCATGAGCTCGTTGACATTCATACCCAATGCGGTGGCTATCGAACGTACGTGGCCGCGCGCATAAACCTCACCACCACAAGGATCAAAATTATCTGATTCGATGGCCACCAAGACTGAGTTACGCAAACGAACTTTGGCAGCGACCTCGGCAACGCTCAAGCCCGCGGCGATACGCGCCTGCGTGATTTGAGCGCCAACGGTCATAAATCCTCCTTGAGGTGGGGGTACCCCTACGAAACTATGACTCTAAGGGTACGCAACTCTGAGGTGATTGACTAACCCGTAAACGAATTTAACGAGAACTCACGCCTCACCCCGTGTGAAATTCAATTAAAGACTTGCAAGCACCCCTGGGAGATCGTCCGCCTTTATCAGGACATCGCGCGCCTTAGAACCCTCAGAAGGGCCGACGATGCCGCGACTTTCCATGAGATCCATCAATCTGCCGGCCTTGGCGAAGCCCACTCGTAACTTCCTTTGCAGCATCGAGGTGGAACCAAATTGTGTGGAGACCACCAGTTCGATTGCTTGCATGAGCAGATCAAGATCATCACCAATGTCATCTTCGACTTCTTTGCGCTGAAAACCGACGTTGAAAACATCCTCGCGGTAGATGGGTTCGTGTTGCGCCTTGACATGCTTTACAACAGCTTCAATCTCGCGCTCCGAGACATACGCTCCTTGAATACGCATCGCTTTGCTAGCTCCCATAGGCAAGAAGAGGCCATCACCTTGTCCGACAAGTTTTTCTGCACCAGGTTGATCGAGAATCACTCGCGAGTCAGCAAGCGATGAAGTTGCAAAGGAGAGTCGTGAAGGCACGTTGGCTTTGATAAGACCAGTGACAACGTCGACGCTAGGTCGCTGCGTAGCAAGGACTAAGTGGATACCCGCCGCACGCGCTAACTGAGTGATACGCACAATTGATTCTTCAACATCTCGCGGAGCCACCATCATAAGATCTGCCAGCTCATCGACGATCACAAGCAAATAGGGGTAGGGACGAAGCTTGCGATCTGAGCCAAGTGGTGGCGTAAGTTTTCCACTGCGTACCGCTTTGTTGAAATCATCAATATGACGGAAACCGAAATTGGAAAGATCGTCGTACCGAGCATCCATTTCGCGCACTACCCATTGCAGCGCTTCAGCAGCCTTCTTGGGGTTGGTCAAAATGGGGGTGATCAAGTGCGGAATGCCTTGATAGGCGTTGAGCTCTACACGTTTGGGATCAATCAAGATCATGCGCACATCGTTTGGAGTGGCGCGCATCATCACTGATGTGACGAGCGCATTTATCCAACTTGATTTGCCTGCTCCAGTTGCACCTGCGACCAAGAGGTGGGGCATCTTGGTGAGGTTGGCACAGACAAAGCCACCTTCAACGTCTTTTCCAAGCGAAACCACCATGGGATGGTGATCGTTTCCAGCAACCGTCGACCGGAGCACGTCACCGAGTAACACGGTCTCTCGATCAGTATTAGGAATCTCAATTCCCACAGCAGACTTACCTGGGATGGGACTCAAGATTCGAACATCGCTGCTAGCAACCGCATAAGAAATATTCTTCGAAAGCGCTGTAATGCGTTCGACTTTGACTGCGGCACCTAGTTCAACTTCATATCGAGTCACTGTGGGGCCACGCAAAAAGCCAGTGACTTTTGCATCGATTTGAAACTCTTCAAATACTTGGGTGAGTGATTCCACGATCTTGTCGTTGGCCGCACTTTTCGCTTTGCTGGGCGCACCCGCTTTCAAAATATCTAATGGGGGCAACACATACTCAGCGCCTTCAGTAAATTCCATCTGAGTTGGCACGCTTGCTGACTTGGTGCCTTCAAAAGATGCAACTTGCTCCGGTGGTGCTACTCGAACCGGCTCAGCACGTGCTTCCAATACTTGTTCAGCTAATTCATCTTGCGCCAGCTCTTCTTCAAACTCTTCTTCAATCTCTTCCGCTTCGCGAAGAATGGGAGATTCAAAAGGTTCACTTTCGGAGATTTCAAACTCTTCCTGCAGTTCACGTGCTTCGCGTCGGTCGGCCAAACGCGTAGAGAGTGGAGAAATAAGAGAACGGAACTTCTCGGGTACTGCATGCAACGGAGTTGCTGTGACAATCAAGAGCCCAAAGAGCATGATAAGTAGTAGGACCGGGAAGGCTAGATACTTCGTCACTAAGGCGGAGAGCGGCGCGGCGATGAGATAACCGACCCAGCCACCCGAATTGTGGGCGCCAGAAAGTCCAGGATTATCTGTGATTACATGGACAAGTCCAGCCACTCCAAAAGTCAAAATAAACACACCAATAGCAATGCGTCCGGTGACCGCGCCTTCTTGCGGTTTTCGCAGAATACGGATCGCCAGCAGAATGAGTGCCAGCGGTATCAAGATGGCCAGGCGCCCCACGAGGTTATGGGCCGCACCATCCATGAATGCGCCGAAGAAATTCGGCACATGCCACCAGACACCCGCAGCCACCAAGATCGCCAGCACAATGAGCCCTAATCCGAGGCCATCTCGACGATGACTGGGATCCAAGTCGCGCGCCTCCCGACTGAGGAATCGGACGCCACCGCCCAACCCGCGAGCAATAGTGCGCCAGATACGCACAACCACGCCAAAAAACCCTCGACCTTTTCCAAGTTCGGGGCGCGCGGGTTTCTTGGCTTTAGTTGCCACGGAAATACAGTACGAGAATGGGGCGAATCGGACGGGCAGGCGCGCCGGGCTAGACCTCAACCACGATTGGCAAGATCATCGGACGTCGTCGATGAGTGGTATTGACCCATTGGCCCACAGTCCGGCGCACAATCTGTGCCAATTGATGCGAACCACCCACACCATCACTGGCCGCATTGCGAAGCGCTTCCACAATCTTGATCTTGACCTCATCAAAGACATCTTCAGTTTCGGCAAAGCCACGCGCATGAATATCTGGACCAGAGACGATCTTCCCAGTGGTGGAATCCACTGCCACAACAATGGAGATGAAACCCTCTTCGCCAAGTACGCGTCGGTCCTTAAGCGATGCTTCAGTGATGTCACCGACGCTCTGCCCATCAACATAGACATACCCGACCGTAATTACCCCAGCAATATTGACTCGGCCATCTCGGAGATCGACCACTACCCCGTCATCGACGGTGACGATATTCTCATCTGCAATGCCAGTAAGTCGGGCGAGATCCGCATTGGCTCGCAAGTGGCGCCACTCACCATGAATCGGCATTACATTCTTTGGCTTTACTAAGTTGTAGCAGTAAAGCAATTCGCCAGCGCTTGCGTGACCAGATACGTGCACCATCGCGTTGCTCTTATGAACTACCTTTGCACCAAATCTCATCAAGCCGTTAATGACTCGATAAACAGAATTCTCATTCCCAGGGATGAGCGAGGAAGCCAGAATGACCGTGTCGCCCTCCCCTACGCGAATTTGGTGATCTCCACTCGCCATTCGCGAAAGCGCTGCCATTGGTTCACCTTGTGAACCCGTACAGATGAGTACCAACTCATTATCCTTAAAATTTTCCATCTGCTTGGCGTCAATAAGAACGCCATCGGGGATGGTGAGATATCCCAGCTCATGAGCCACCCGCATATTACGAACCATCGAACGACCGACCAGCGCAACCTTTCTAGAGTGCGCGGCGGCAGTATCGATGACTTGCTGCACGCGATGAACATGAGAGGCAAATGATGCAACGACTACTCGACGCTCGGTCTTAGAAAAAACTCGATCGAGCACTGGCAAAATCTCGCGCTCGCTCGTAGTGAATCCGGGCACTTCGGCATTAGTGGAGTCAACCATGAACAGGTCGACGCCTTCACTTCCAAGTCGAGCGAAAGTGGCAAGGTCGGTGAGGCGACCGTCGAGTGGAAGTTGATCCATCTTGAAATCACCGGTGTGCAGAATTCGACCGGCGGAAGTGGTGATTGCGACCGCGAGGGCATCAGGAATGGAGTGATTCACCGCAATGAATTCAAGATTGAATGGTCCGAATTGTTCGACCTGCCCCTCTTTCACTTCAAGGGATCGAGGGCGAATGCGATGTTCCTTTAGCTTCTCTTCAAGGAATGCAAGGGTGAGCCGAGATCCCACCAATGGAATCTCGCCCGCTTCGCGCAAGATGAAAGGAACCGCGCCGATATGGTCTTCATGTGCATGTGTAAGGACGATCGCTAAGACATCGCCCCATCTTTCGCGCAGATACGAATAATCAGGCAAGATCAAATCGACGCCAGGTTGATTCTCCTCCGGGAAGAGCACGCCCGCATCCACGATAAGAATTTTTCCGTCATGTTCAAAGACCGTCATGTTGCGACCGACATCGCCCAGACCGCCAAGGGCAACAATGCGAGTCGTGCCCTTTTCTAGAGCTGCTGGTTCAGAGAGTTCTGGATGCGAATGGCTCATGAGGGAAGAGTGATACCACCAGCAACAAGGTCGAGCTTGAGTTGTGCAATTTGCTCCGGCGTAGCATCAACAAGCGGAAGGCGCGTGTACCCGCCAGGCAGTCCGAGTAAGTTGAGTGCGGCTTTGGTGAGGATCGCACCTTGCGTGCGGAAAGTTCCGGTATAGATCGGGAGTAATGAGTGATGGATCTCTGTTGCGCGTACTCGATCGCCAGCAAACCAGGCATTCAACATCTCTTTGAGTGGGCGACCGATGACATGACCACAGACGCTCACAAATCCCACCGCACCAATAGAGAGCAATGGCAGGTTATTAATGTCGTCACCGCTATACACCGGAATACCCGAGCGCTTAATCACCCACGAAGTTGCACCTAGATCACCCTTAGCATCTTTGAGCGCGACCATCTTGGGATGCTCGGCCAACCGACAGATGGTGTCGGTTTCAATGGCAACTCCGGTACGAGCGGGAATGTCATACATCAATATGTTGAGATCGGTGGCATCTGCGATCGCTTTAAAGTGGGCCTCAATACCTGCCTGCGGCGGCTTGTTGTAATAGGGCGTGACCACCATGAGCGCATGTGCGCCTGCCTTAGCGTGGCGCTTGGCAAGTTCCACAGAGTGCGCCGTTTCATTATTGCCGGCACCAGAAATAATGGTGGCCTTATCGCCGACAGCACGAACAACGAGTTTGATGATTTCATCCTTCTCTTCATCAGTCGTTGTGGGCGCTTCGCCGGTGGTCCCATTGACCACGATGCCATCGTGACCAGAATCAACAAGGTGATGGGCCATCTTTTCCACAGCTGCAAAATCAATCTCACCCGTTGACTTAAACGGGGTGACCATGGCAGTCAGCAGGCGCCCGAAGGGAGGGGTGATTTCACTCATGGGGAAAGGGTACCGGTCTGTGCCGCTAAGGACAGACTCGCCCACCGGCATTAAAGGCTCCGTGGGTCAAAGGCATGAGCCCAGCCCAGACCTCTTCCATCTTCTCAGCGACCATTTCGATCTCCCTCTGAGGGTAAGAAGGAAAGTGTGAGCCTTCTGATTTTGTGCGTAGCGAGAGGAAGTTCATCAACGCTCGAGCATTCATGGAGACATACATACTGGAGTAGAGCCCCACTGGAAGGACCGTGCGAGCCACTTCTCGAGCAATGCCCACTTCTAGCATCTCCTGGTAGGCCTCATAGGAGACCACATAAGAACGCTTCATCGCACTCACCGAAGTTTCATACTGCACATCAGTTCCATCAATGAATTCGTAGGCTCCAGTCTTGCCTATCTGGATCAGTTTTCTTTCAGGGCCAGGAATATAAAAGACTGGCTTCAATTCGCGATAGCGCCCACTCTCCTCGTTATATGAGGCAATTCTGTGGCGCATAAATTCGCGGAAGACAAAGATCGGCGCGGAGATGAAGAAAGTCATTGAAGTGTGTTCAAAGGGTGAGCCATGGCGTTCACGCGCTAGGTAATTAATGAGACCTTTTGCCTTCTCTGGATCCGAGCCGACATCTTCGAGAGATTGCTCCCCGGCGGTCGAGACTCGGGCGGCCCAAATAACATCGGCGTCACTAGCGCTAGCCTTAACCAATTCGACGGTCACATCTGAGCGAAATACGATCTTGTCCACCCTTGGACAGTAACGGAGAAAGGCACTCATGCCAGAGCTAACACGCGCGAACGAAGAGGTCCGAGTGGCTCATCTCACCGACGCCTTTTCCATCGCCGCCATCTCTCATCGCGCCTGGACTGCCCGCAACCTTCCTGCCCTGCCACTACCTTCCCTGGCTGACATGGAATCCCAATGGAAGAGCTCAATTGCCTCTCCCCCATCCACCCGTCATCGAGTTCTTGTCGCACTCTCAAACGGGGTCGTCGTCGGGTTTGCCTGCCTCATACCGATCTCGGAAAGTGTGGATGAAGTAAGTGAATTACTTATCGATCCAGATCTTATTCGACGAGGCCATGGTTCTCGCTTACTGAACGCCATCGCAGACACGTCGGAGAGCGAAGTCACTGGCCTATCGATGTGGAGCGATCTCACCGCGCTCGATACTTTTCTCGAGAGTGCCGGCTGGGGAAAGAGCGATCGTACGCGCACTTTAGAGAGCCCCGATTTGACGCTCACACAGCACCGATGGGTAACCTCACTTCGAGATTCACCTAGTGAGAGCGACGGTTCGTGAACCAAGAAGTTGAATTACCCGATAACGAACGCCGTCGCATTACTCGCGATGGCTTGAGTTTGGCGTTCACAGTGGGGCTCTACGGCACGGCCTTTGGCGCGGCAGCAAGTAGTAGTGGCCTCTCCCCTTGGCAAGCGCTTGCTTTATCGGCGCTCCTCTTCTCTGGCGCGTCACAATTTGCCGTCGTTGGTGTGGGCGTCATCACTTCATGGCCACTCGCGGTCACCGCGATTACCGGAGCGCTGCTACTCGGGACAAGAAATGCACTCTACGGATTACGCATGGCTCCGATCCTGCAAGTCCGCGGTCTCAAGCGCGTCGCAGCCGCACAAATAACGATTGATGAATCAACTGGAGTAGCAATTTCACAAGAGCATCTTGGACTTCCTGCAATGCGTCACGGCTTCTGGGTGACCGGGTTGGGTGTCTATGTTTTCTGGAATTCATTTACCCTGCTCGGCGCACTCGGTGCCGACGCGTTAGGCGACCCGGCGCAATTTGGGCTTGATGCGGCCGTGCCTGCAGCGTTCCTCGGTTTGCTCTGGCCGCGCCTGAAAGGTCGCACCCCGTGGGCGATCGGCATGGCTGCAGCTATTACCGTGCTGATCTTGCTACCGCATGCGCCCGTGGGCGTTCCAGTAATCACTAGCGCCCTGGCCGCAGTCCTCGCTGGCTGGAAGAACGGCGATGCCAAATGATTTGGGCAAC
>NSHZ01000057.1 GCA_002737595.1 Actinomycetota bacterium
GATGGAGTGCCACGTTTGGATCTTTGCTACGAAGAAGACGTGCGCGCGGAGACCGATATGAATGTGGTCTGCACAGGAGATGGCACCTTCGTTGAAGTGCAGGGAACTGCTGAGGGTGCACCTTTTAATCGCGATTTGCTCAATGGCTTGCTCGATCTAGCAGTTGCTGGATGTGCAGATCTCACGCGACTCCAAGCCGCTGCGCTCGCCTAATCCGATGACGGATCGTCGCGTACTGCTGGCTACTAAGAATCAAGGGAAGCTCAAAGAGTTTCTGCGCATCGTTGCCGAGTTGCATGGAGAACATTCCATTGAACTTCTCTCAGCAGAGGATTTTCCACACCTTGGAGATATTGAAGAGACCGGCTCGACTTTTATCGAGAATGCCTTGTTGAAAGCGCGCGAAAGTTGTCGGATTACCGGTGTGGTGGCGATTGCCGACGACAGTGGAATTTGTGTTGATGCACTGAACGGAATGCCAGGGATTTATTCGGCGCGTTGGGCCGGTACTCACGGAAATGACAAGGCCAATCTGGAATTACTCCTTGCCCAACTCGATCACATCCCGGCCGATCGTCGTACTGGCTCTTTTCGTTGCGCCGTCGCACTGGTATTTCCTGATGGTCGCGAGCTAGTCGAGGAGGGCGTGATGCCCGGATACATCATTAATCAGCCCCGTGGCAATGGCGGATTCGGTTACGATCCTATATTTGTTGCCGAAGGATACGAATTAACGACGGCGGAGTTATCTCCAAGTGAGAAAGATGCGATCAGTCATCGCGGTAAGGCCTTTCGGGCGCTAGCCCCAAAACTCTTAGAAATGTTGAACGCGTAATCTGTAGGTAAAGAATGTTGGTGCGGGAGGCGGGACTTGAACCCGCACGTCCGAAGACACAGGTTCCTAAGACCTGCGTGTCTGCCATTTCACCACTCCCGCAAACGTTCCCGAAGGAGCGCAATAAATCACTGCATCCTATCGCGTGGGGTAGCCTCTGATCACATGAGCGATGCGCCGGAAAACCCTCTCCCTATCAAGATGCTTCACGACCGAGTCATGGTCGCAACCGATGGCGTAGAAGGCGAGCGACGCTCCCTCAGTGGCATTGTCATCCCGGCAACAGCCTCGGTCGGTAAACGCCTCACCTGGGCTGTTGTCGTGGCCACTGGGCCGAATGTGCGCTCCCTGGAGGTGGGGGACCGTGTGCTTTATGACCCGGAGGATCCCAACGGTCAGGGTGAGGTCGAAGTCCGTGGCCAGTCTTACACCCTTCTCCGGGAACGAGATATTCACGCCATGGCCTCACCTCGCTTGAGTGACAGCGGGGGAACCGGGCTCTACCTTTAGCACATGCCTTTAGCCTCAAAGAAGAACCCTGCGCTCCAGATCATCTCTGGAATCTTGCTCTCGATCACCCTCTCTTTATCAATCATTTCTGTGGGACTCTGGTGGACGCTCTTGCGAGATGGCGCCGCTGGCAAAATTTCCCAGTCAGCGATTGCTGATGTAGACGTTCAGCGCGGGTTGGCAATTGAGTTTCTCAATAAGTTTGCTGAGGGTGCTGATCCAGAAACTGCTGCCGTAATTGCGGAGAAGCGTTTTTACTTGGAGTCGGCACTCGATAAAGTGCTTTCAGATCCTGCAACAGCAGAAAAAATAAGTGCGATCGCAAACTCCGTGGCCGACGCACTCGCCTCGGATAGAGGAACCGTCACTGTGGATGTGCGACCGATATTGACATCGGCGCTCAATGCGTTGAACAGTGAACTCGGTGACGCCAAAGTACCTGTGAGCGATATAGCAGATATGAAACCGATTGTGCTGGGAGAAGATTCTCCATTACCAAACCTCAGCGCCACCAAATCTAAAGCGACCATCGGAGCGATCGTAAGTGCGCTCCTCACAATAGGTTTTGGATTCCTTTACTTCCTATTTACTCGCCGCCGCTCTTTGAGCTTTGGCATCATGGCACTTGCCCATGGCGGATTCTTCTTACTCATTTCTTTGCTCATACCCAAGGTGGCTAACTCACAAGTGGAGGAGGGACTGGCTAATTCAATCGCTGGGGTGGTTGTTTCTAAAGTATTTTCAGGTCCGTTAACACTTTCGATCGTTTCCCTCGTGGCCGGCGCATTGTTGATCACGCTCCACATCGTCAAAACACGCAAGGCAGCAGCATGAAAGCTATTCAAATCTCCGAATTTGGCGGACCGGAAGTATTGAAGCTTGTTGAAATTCCGGCCCCCACGGCGGTCGTAGGTGAAGTCCTTATTGAAGTCAGTGCTTGTGGTGTCAACTACGCCGATTCTCATCAAACAGAGAACTCCTACCTTTCGCCGCAAACTCTGCCACTTATTCCAGGTGCCGAAGTGGTCGGCCGAAATGCGAGTGGGCAACGCGTGGTGGCTTTAGTCCCTGGCGGCGGGTATGCAGAAGTTGTTTCAGCTCCAGAGGCGCTTACTTTTCCAATTCCAGATGGAGTAAGCGATGGGGCGGCGCTCGCAGCCATTTTGCAAGGAACAACCGCGGTGCACTTGTTGCGTACAAGTGCACATCTCCAAGAGCGCGAAAGCGTTCTGGTACATGCGGCTGCTGGTGGCGTTGGCACCATCGCAGTGCAGCTTGCAAAACTCTGGGGTGCAAAAGTTATCGGAAGTGCCTCATCTGCCGATAAGCGCGAACTTGTTACATCACTTGGAGCGGATGTGGTCATCGATCCTGCTGAAGTCGATCTCACCGCAGCGATTGTGGCTGCTAACGGAGGAAAGAAAGTAAATATCGTTCTTGAGATGACCGGTGGCAAAGTTTTCGATCAAAGTTTGCAGGCGCTTGCTCCTTTCGGTCGGCTTGTCACTTTTGGAATGGCTGCGCGGTCGGCACCCGAACCTATTCAAGCTGGCGCGCTCATGGGAACTTCGCGTGCGGTGATTGGTTTTTGGTTGGCGCATTGCATGGCAAGACCTGATCGCATGATTGCTCCACAACTCGCTGAACTCTTTGAATTGATGGAGTCGGGCAAGGTAAAGGCAGTAATCGGTGGAAGTTATCCGCTCTCGGAAGCAAAGCGTGCGCATGAGGATCTCAGGGCTCGCAAGACCACTGGAAAAGTTTTTCTCGACCCGAAGAAATAGAAACGGTGATCAGGGATTAACCCCGACCACCGCCCCTACAAATTAAGCCAGCGAATTTATAGCGGAGTGACGTACGCTCCAGAAATTCCGCCGTCGACCAAGAAGTTCGATGATGTGATGAAGGACGAGTCATCACTTGCCAGGAATGCAACTGCTGCCGCAATTTCTTCTGGTTGTGCAAAGCGACCCATAGGAATGTGCACGAGTCGGCGAGCGGCACGCTCTTTATCTTTCGCGAAGAGCTCTTGAAGTAGCGGAGTGTTCACAGGTCCGGGTGAGAGTGCGTTTACACGGATTCCTTCACGAGCAAATTGCACACCGAGCTCACGGCTCATTGCAAGCACGCCACCCTTGGAGGCGGTGTAGGAAATCTGCGAGGTGGCAGCGCCCATAGTTGCTACGAACGAAGCGGTGTTAATGATCGAACCCTTGCCGCCCTTTTGCATGTAAGGAAGCACGTACTTGCAGCAGAGGTAGACGCTAGTGAGGTTGACTTCCTGCACGCGGCGCCAAGCATCGATGCCAGTAGTGAGGATGGAGTCATCGTCGGGTGGAGAGATTCCGGCGTTGTTGAAGGCAATATCGATGCGACCGTATGTATCAAATGCGGTCTTGTACATCGCTTGAACTTGCTCCTCATTGGTAACGTCGGCCGCCACGAAGATTCCGCCCACTTCCTTGGCAACTGCGTTACCAGTCTCTGGGTTCATATCCACTACGACAACTTTGGCGCCTTCATCTGCAAAGCGCTTAGCAGTGGCATATCCGATACCGCTACCTGCGCCAGTGATGACCGCTACACGTCCTTCTAGCCGCTTCATGCGTCCTCGCTATTCTGCACTTGAAATAAATACGTTCTTCACTTCTGTGAAGGCGTCCACTGCATCGGGCCCTAACTCGCGACCCAAACCTGATTGCTTAAAGCCACCGAACGGAGTCCAGTAGCGCACTGAGGAGTTGCTATTTACCGAAAGATTTCCGGTTTCAATTCCCCGCGAGACCCGAAGTGCGCGACCAGTATCGCGCGTCCAGATGGAACCGGAGAGGCCAAACTCTGTGTCATTTGCCTTAGCGATGGCATCTGCTTCATTGTCGAAAGGCATCACCGAAACTACTGGGCCAAAGATCTCTTCATTCCACGCGCGATCTTTCGTGTTCTTTGGTGTGAGAACGGTGGGGGCCATCCAGTAACCCTTGCCCGCTGGCTTTGATCCGCTGAACGCGACATTCTCGCCGAGATACTCGGAAACGCTATCGAATTGCTTCTTCGAGATGAGTGGCCCCATGTCGGCAGTTGAAAGTCGTGGATCTTCCACGCGGAATGCCTTCACGGCAGCTTCGAAGTGCGTCATGAATTTATCGAAGACGCTCTTTTCGACGAGGATGCGCGAACGGGCACAGCAATCTTGCCCGGCATTATCAAAGACCGCGCCTGGTGCAGATGCGGCAGCTTTCTCTACGTCAGCATCAGCGAAAATAACGTTGGCGCTCTTGCCGCCGAGCTCGAGAGTGACACGCTTTACTTGATCAGCGCAGCCACGCATGATGCCCTTACCCACTTCAGTAGAGCCAGTGAAGACAACTTTGCGCACTGACGGGTGGGTGACAAAGCGATTGCCCACAACTGAGCCACGGCCAGGTAATACTTGGAAGACGTGTTCAGGGATGCCCGCTTCAAGTGCGAGTTCTCCCAACCGGATTGCCGAAAGTGGCGTGAGCTCTGCTGGTTTTAATACGACGGTGTTTCCGGCCGCTAGTGCGGGCGCAAAACCCCAGCTGGCGATCGGCATCGGGAAGTTCCAGGGCACGATGACGCCGACCACACCTAGTGGTTCTTTGATGGTGAAGTCGATGCCACCGGGGACCGGAATTTGTCGTCCGAAGAGACGTTCTGGTGCGGCTGAGTAGTAATTCAAGACGTTGGCGACGTTATCGGCTTCCCAGAGTGCATTGCCGAGAGTGTGTCCCGAGTTGGCAATTTCAATCTGTGCCAGTTCCTCGCGGTGTTCGCTGACCTTGGTGGCAAAAGCGCGGAGCATTTTGGCTCGGTCACCAGGTGCAACTTCGCGCCAAGAAGTGAATGCCTTCGCGCCGTGAGCGATAGCAGCATCCGTTTGCTCGAGATCTAATTGCCCGATAGTGGTGTGGAGTTCTTCAGTAGCAGGATTGATGACGTCATACGTGGCAGACATTAGAACCTTTCGAAGTTACGGACGCGCTCCCAGTCGGTGATGGCTTTGCCAAAGGCTGCCAACTCCACCTGGGCCATATTGGTGTAGTGATCTTGTACATCTTTGCCGAAAGTTTCGGTAATCCACGTGCTTTCGCTCCAGAGCGTAAGTGCTTGGGTCATATTTGATGGCACCCGAGGTGAGTCAGACTCATAGGCATTGCCAGTAAAGACTGGCTCCAGTTTCAATTTCTTCTCGATGCCATCGATGCCCGCGGCGATCATGCCGGCAACTGCGAGATAAGGGTTTATATCCCCGCCAGGAACGCGGTTCTCTAGGCGAAGTGATGGGCCGTAACCCACGAGGCGGAAGGCGCAGGTGCGGTTATCGCGTCCCCAGCGGATTGAAGTCGGCGCAAAGGAACCTGGAACGTAGCGCTTATATGAGTTGATATTGGGCGCGTAAAGGAGGGTGAGTTCCTTCATGTGGGCGATCTGTCCGGCGATAAAGGCCTTGCCGAGATCGCTCATGCCTTCATCTCCGTCGCCCGCCATCACATAACTGTCGTCAAGGCCACGGAAAGAGAGGTGGATGTGGCAGGAGTTGCCTTCGCGCTCGTTGAACTTAGCCATGAAGGTGAGTGACTTCTCTTGTTGAGCGGCAATATCTTTAGCGCCCATTTTGTAGATCACATGGTTATCGCACGTGCCTAATGCGTCGCGATATTTGAAAGCGATTTCGTGTTGGCCGAGGTTGCACTCACCCTTAGCGGATTCGACCACCATGCCAGCTTCGTACATAGCATTGCGAATTTCACGCACGAGTGGTTCCACGCGGGAGGATCCAAGGATCGAGTAGTCGACGTTGTACTGGTTTCCGGGGTTGAGGTCCTTGTATCCCTTATTCCAGGCCTCTTCAAAAGAATCGTCAAAGATGATGAATTCTAATTCCGTGCCAACGAGGGCTTGCATGCCGAGTGCATTGAGACGCTCGAGTTGCTTGCGCAGAATTTGACGAGGTGATGCGGTGACGGGGGAGTGATCAAGCTTTAATACATCTGCAAGCACAATGACGGTCTTTTCGCGCCACGGCATAATGCGCATC
This sequence comes from Actinomycetota bacterium, assembly GCA_002737595.1. The sequence goes on from NSHZ01000057.1 coordinate 6,405, forward strand.
GTGTTGAGATCGGGTTGCATGGCGAAGTCGCCGTAACCGCTCTCCCAAGAAGACATCTCGTACCCATCGACGGTATTCATATCTACATCGACAGCCATCAGGTAATTGCAACCTTCTGTGCCGTGGGTGAGGCACTCGTCGACGAAAAATTGGGCGTGGATAAACTTTCCTTGAAGGCGCCCCTGCATATCGGTGATCGCCAGAATCACGGTGTCGATTTCATTATTGGCGACGGCTTTACGAAGTGCTTCAGCAGTCAGTGGCGCGTTCATCGGTCCCCCAGGATGTGTCCGGTATGTCCGGATCTAGGTATGTTCTTAGCCTACGTGGTGTTATCGGCCCTCACAAGGCGACCTCTTCTGTAAGGATAGGGCAATGGCTACTTATCAACTCCGCCTCGCACTGCCCGACCGTCCCGGATCCCTAGGCATGGTCGCTTCGGCCATCGGATTCGCCGGGTGCAATATCCGCAGCCTTGCGGTGGTCGAGAACTCAGATGGCCGAGCGCTTGATGACTTTGTGGTCAACATCCCAGGGAGCGACCCAGGCGATTTGATTACCGTCTTGAGTGATATTTCTGGCGTGGAGATTCTCAGCGCTTTCCCCGTTGAGGGTGAGTAGTTTCGTTCGTGGCGTGTGGTTCGGGTAAATGAATATTTCTTCCCGCGAATCCATTGTAGAGAAATTAGCTTCTGCAGAATTTGACGTACTCGTGATCGGTGGTGGCGTTACTGGGGTGGGCGCGGCTTTAGATGCAGCCACCCGGGGTCTACGGGTCGCTCTCATCGAAGCAAATGATTTTGCATGCGGTACTTCAAGTCGCTCCAGCAAATTAATCCACGGTGGTCTTCGTTATCTTGAACAGTACGACTTCAAATTAGTGCGTGAGGCGCTCAAGGAACGTGAATTGATGGTCGGGCACACTGCCCCACACTTAGTCTCTGCGGTTTCATTTCTTTTTCCATTGCACGAAGGTGTGAAAGAACGATGGTATGTGGGCGCAGGTCTCGCGCTCTATGACGCTTTACGTGGCAAGGAGCGGATTCTTCCGGCGCACCGACACGTTTCTCCTCGAAAAATGCGCGAGGTCGCACCTGCTTTGCGGAGCGACATTCTTAAAGGTGGCATTCTTTACTATGACGCTCAGGTTGATGACGCAAGGCACACCGTCACGATTGCGCGCACTGCAGAACGTTACGGGGCCTTAGTTGCCAACCAAGTGGAAGTCATCGCTTTGATTCGAGAAGGTAGCCGCGTTGTAGGGGTCAAAGTCTGTGATCGAGAAAGTGGCCAGGAGTTTGAAATCAAGAGCGCTACGACAGTGCTCGCGGCGGGAATCTGGAATAGCAAGATCCAAGAAGCCGCCGGGGTTAATCATGGGTACGACATCGCGATGAGCAAGGGCGTGCACATCGTGCTCCCTAAGAGCGCGATCTCCTTAAAAACCGGCGTGATCCTAAAAACGGCGCTCAGCGTGCTCTTCGTGATCCCGTGGAAAGAGTTTTGGATTGTCGGCACCACAGATACGCCGTGGACTGGAAGTAAGGAAGAACCGCTCGCAGACCGTGCAGATCTTGATTACATCATTGAGCAGGCGAACCAAGTTCTTCGTAATCCGCTTAAACTTTCTGACGTTATTTCTGTTTACGCCGGAATCCGGCCGCTAGTTGCACCTACGGAGGCTAGTAGCACAACGAAAATTTCACGCGAACATGTAGTGGATCATCCACTTGAAGGATTGATTAGTGTGGCCGGTGGAAAGTACACGACTTATCGCATCATGGCGCGAGACGCTATCGACGCAGCCGCAAGCGACTTGCTGAGGATCGTCCCTGAATCGTGTACAGAGGAAATTGCTCTACTTGGAGCAGATGGATACTCGGCACTACTCAACAGGGTGGATGCATTGGCGGTGGCCAATTCACTTTCACGTGAAGTCATCATGCATTTGCTTTCGCGCTACGGCTCACTCTTCGAGGAAGTTCTAGAGCCAGCAAAACTCGATGCATCACTTCTCGAACGAATTGATCCGAACCTGCCCTACCTTCGAGCTGAGATTAGGTACGCGGTGACACACGAAAAAGCTCTTCACGTGAGCGATGTATTGATGCGACGCACCCGCATTGCACTTGAAGTGAGTGATCGCGGTGTGGCCGTCGCCCGCATCGTCGCTCAGGTAATGGCCCCGATCCTGGGTTGGGAGAGCGCTAGATCTGATCGAGAGATTTCTGAGTATGACGCTTTGGTGGCCAGGGAGTTCGCCTCTGAGACCGTGATCGGTGGAGCCGCCTAAACGGTCATTTCCGGCGATAGGCGCATTGAATTCGGGCGCGCTCGCCGAGGGCGGGAAAGGCGCGCTTAATTTGTGGGAGCAGACTTACGACTCTCCGCCTAAAGTAAGGGAATGCGAAATCGCACCCTCCCAGGAGCTCTCCTGCTGGCCATGCTGGGTAGCCTCGTTTCGCTCACCGGAAGTAATGCTGCGGTTAAAGCCGAGAGCCCACTTCCTGGGCTCACAGCGGGCTGGTTTGAAACCATGAATTGGTACCGGACCGCTTCCGGAGTAAAGCCGGTAACGAAGGATGTCGCCCTCTCCAAGGCGCTCGACGCCCATCTTGCTTACTTGATTAACACCGACAAGGTGCTTCGAGTGGGTGGATTCTCAAGTCCTCACACTGAGAATCCCGCCAGCCCTTATTACACAACGGAAGGTGAAGGCGCCGGGAAAGCGAGCAATATTATTTCCGATGCACGGGCCGAGGAGAGTGAGGCCGGCGCGATGGACGCGTGGATGACCGCACCTTTTCATGCAATTGGAATATTGCGTGAGGCACTGAAGAGCAGCGCGTTGGCGACAGCTAGCGCCGACACGGGACGTACCTTTTGGGGTCTCAACGTTGTTGCTGGTTTAACACCAGGTGTGGCACGTACTAGGAACATTTTCTTTCCCGGAGACGACTCTACGGTGCGCCTCTCTCGTTTCGCAGGTGAGTCTCCTGAACCACGAGAAGGTTGCCCTGGGGATTATAAAAATTACACAGGGCTGCCGATATTCGCATCGTTGCTCAAAGATCCAACGAAAGATGTCTCGGTAGAGCTCACTGGCGTGAAGGGTGAATTGATCCCAGAGGACGATCTCTGTGTGCAAACGCAGTACACATTCAAATCAACTGATGCGGTGATGGGTCCCGCGGGTGCTAAATCATTTACGGGTGAGAACTTGGTCATCATCATTCCAAGGGATCCTCTTGTGAGAGGAACTTATAAGGTAAAAATAAAGCAGGGTGGAGTGCCAGATGTAGGTTGGAGTTTTGGCGTGGAGCCAGCGCCAGTGGAAGGTATCGCCAGCGGCATCCCTGAGCAGAAGTTCCCCGTGCGCAGAGCGCTGCAGTGGTCGCTCGGCAGTGCTGTGAGCGACTATTCACTCACCTCTCAGCGGGTGCGGATATGGGATTGCCCGGAGAATAAATGCACCACAAAGACGGTTATTTATGATCGCACATTACCGACTGCGCAAAAGTCTATTGATATTTCTAGTTTTAAAGATGCGTTTTATTTTGTTTGTATTGAACCCATCAACGCAAGTGGAGTGGGTAAATGTACTTATCAAATAATTCGAGTGGTGAACTTATGTGATACCACGACTTGTTTTGTGGGGAGCACATGGGGTGGCCCAGAATCAAGGTGCTGGCAAACTTCTAGCACGGGGATACTCGAAGAGTTGCGCGGAAAGAGTTGGGTGAAAGTCGCTCAGACGAATGCCCTCAAAAGTAAATGCACAAACCCAAAGTACCCCTACTCCTATGTCGCCAAATATCTAGTCAAATCCGTGGGCGAAAAAACTTTTAGGTGGCGGATCCTTTCCAATGGCAAAGTCTTAGGTTTAACGTTGCCGCCAGATACGGTGCAATTCCTCTCCAAAACAGGGGTTTAGGGCCTTACTCAGCCCACTCTTCTAGGGCATCTCCTGGTGAATTTCCTGGGAAAGGCAGTTTTCGGCGATGCGCTGGGTGACGGATTTGAGTACCGGGGCTATATTGCTAATGGGTTCTAGTACAAGTTCCTCACTAAGGCCGGTGAACTATGCGCAGAATTGCCGCTTTCGCGGCCCTCATTTTCGGGCTGACGACGTTAGTCGCTCTGCCTGCCGTCATTACGGCGGCCCCCGCCGCAGCGCTCTCATGCCTCGCGACCC
>NSHZ01000058.1 GCA_002737595.1 Actinomycetota bacterium
TCACTTTAATATCGATTTTTGGGTAGATGGCGTGTGGTACCCAGCAGTTATCGATATGAATATGGAGCTAGCGCCAGGGAAAGTAACTGCGATAGTAGGTGAATCGGGTGCTGGAAAATCAACCGTGGCACTTGGACTTATGTCACTGCTTGCGGCAAATGCTCGGATGTCAGGCTCTGTCATGGTTAAAGATCAAGAGATGCTCAATGCAAAGCCCTTATTGCTACGCAAGTTTCGTGGAAAAGAGGTTGCCTATATATTCCAGGAGCCGATGACGGCACTTAATCCCCTTTTCACAATTGGTTATCAGATAGTCGAGACCTTGCGTAATCACTTTGATATGGGTCCTAAAGAGGCACATGCTCGCGCCCTTGAACTCATCACTATGGTCGATATCCCAGATCCACAGATATCAATCGAGAAATACCCACATCAACTATCAGGAGGTCAGCGCCAGCGGGCGATGATCGCGCAGGCACTTGCATGTGATCCAGGGTTGCTTGTGGCCGATGAGCCAACGACCGCTCTGGATGTGACCGTTCAGGCTGAGATTCTCGATCTGATGCGAGGATTAAAGGACAAATTCAATTCAGCAATTCTGCTTATCACTCATGATATGGGTGTAGTTGCAGATATGGCCGATGAGATAATCGTCATGAAAGATGGGCTAACCGTTGAGAGTGGTACGGCCGACCAAATCTTCAATAGGCCTCGCCATCCCTACACTCGCGAGCTCTTAGCAGCCGTTCCAAAGTTGGGTGCTTCAAAGAAGCGCGTACTTGCCTATAAAGAGAGTTCAAAGCCGGCACCTGTCTTAAAGATCGACAATGTCACTATCGAGTATCCCAAACGTGGCCGGGTTCCAGCATTTGTCGCCGTGAAGAACTTCTCTCTTGAGATCTTTCCTGGTGAGATCGTGGGCCTTGTTGGCGAATCGGGCTCTGGTAAGACGACTCTGGGCCGTGCATCGATCGGACTTATTCCTATCAAGGAGGGCTCACTTGAGATTGTTGGTAAAGACATCAGTCATGCGACCCAAAAGGAGCTCTTTGGGATTCGTCGCCATACTGGAATTGTCTTTCAAGATCCAGCCTCATCCCTTAACCCGCGACTTCCCATCGGTGAATCGATCGGTGAGCCGATATTTTTAGCAAAGTTAGCAAAGGGGCCAGAGTTAGCCAGAATGGTCGAGGAATTACTTGATCAAGTCGAGCTTCCGCGTAGTTATCGCAACCGTTATCCGCATGAGCTCTCTGGTGGTCAGCGACAGCGCGTAGGTATCGCACGTGCACTCGCCCTGACCCCAGATCTATTGATCGCCGATGAGCCGACATCTGCTTTAGATGTCTCGGTCCAGGCCCGCTTCCTCGATCTTCTTCAAGAGTTGCAAGGCAAGTTGAACTTCGCCTGCCTCTTTATCTCTCACGATTTAGCGGTCGTGGATATCTTGGCGCATCGAATTGCCGTGATGCAAAACGGTCTACTCGTCGAATCTGGTGATCGTGATCAGATTTTGAAGAATCCAAAAAATGACTACACGCGGCGTCTGATCTCAGCGGTTCCAGTGCCAGATCCTGCAGAGCAACGCATACGTCGTGAGGCGCGTTTAGCCCTTAAAAAGTAGGGGGTTAGTTGCTCGACTGCCCACTTCGGTGTGTATAACGACCTAAGAAATCAGCCTTCATCTCCATAAAGTTGCCATCGAGTAACGCCTGTCGCATCTGATCGACCAGGCGCACAATGAAGCGCTCATTATGGATCGTCGCAAGAGTTGCTGCGACGAGCTCTTTAGCGCGAAAAACATGGTGCAGATAAGCCCGTGTGTAGTGCGCACAGGTGTAACAGTCACATTCATCATCTATTGGCGTGAAATCGCGCTTATAACCGCTATTTGATAGGTTAAAACGCCCCTCCATCGTGTACACAGCACTTGTGCGAGCGATTCTGCTGGCAAGGACACAGTCAAATGTATCGATCCCGTTCTCAACACCGACAAAGAGATCCTCGGGGGCACCGATCCCCAGTAAGTGGCGTGGTTTGTCCTCGGGCAGGATCTCATTGACCCAGGTGATGATTGTGCCTAACTGGGATTTATCCAATGCACCGCCGATTCCAAAGCCATCAAAGCGTTGAGCATCTGATTCAAGGCCCCCTAACTCAGTGGCGGCACGTTTGCGCAACTCCTCATACTGGGCGCCTTGGATGACACCGAACAGGGCTTGGTAGGGCTTATCGATTCGTTCATCAGTTAATCGCTTGTGCTCATCCAGGCACCTGATCGCCCAGGCATAGGTGCGCTCCATCGCAAGAATTTGATAGGCGCGCGTGTTGTGCAACGTCGTGCACTCATCGAAGGCGAAGATGATATCTGCGCCAATCTTGTGTTGGACCTGCATCGAGACCTCTGGCGTAAATCTATGCATCGAGCCATCTATGTGAGATTTGAAGGTGACGCCCTCATCATCTACATGGGCCAAGCGCTCTTTATTCTGTGCGATCACATCATCATCTCGGAAAGTATCCGCATCCATAGCCAATACTTTTTTGAATCCAACACCTAGAGATAGAACTTGGAAGCCACCGGAGTCGGTAACAGTTGGCCCCGGCCAGTTCATAAATTCGCCAAGCCCGCCAGCCTCATCCAGGATCTCTGGGCCTGGTTGAAGATAAAGGTGGTAGGCATTTGCCAACAAGGCCTGCGCACCAAGATCTGCCATAGCCTCTGGGAGCACCGATTTGACGCTGGCCCTGGTGCCTACTGGGATGAAGGCAGGTGTTTGAATCGGACCATGTGGTGTATTAATGGTTCCCACACGTGCACGTGAGTGCGATTGGGCATGTTTGATATCAAAGGAGAAGTTCACGAACTACCAAATCGCAACGCGGAGATGTTCTGCTAACCAGAGAGCATCTTTTTCGCTCACATCGAAGGCCTCATAGAAGGGCGTGAAGTTCTTGACGATCTGATTGCAGCGAAACTCTGCAGGTGAGTGCGGATCTGTTGCGATTCGACGGCGCATCTCTTGCGGGCGCACCTTTGTGCGCCAGATCTGAGCCCAAGAGAGCATCAAGCGCTGCTCACCAGTGAGGCCATCGATGACGGGCGATGCCTCACCTTGTAAGGCGATCTGGTAGGCCTTAAATGCGATCGTCAATCCACCCAGGTCTCCAATATTTTCACCGATTGTCAACGCCCCATTGACCGTAACATCAGGGGCCTCCTCCGGCCTGAGCAGGTCATATTGGGCGATGAGAGCCTTGGTGCGCTCTTCAAAGGCGGCCCGATCTGAGTCGCTCCACCAGTTATTCAAAGCGCCATCTCCATCGTATTTCGAACCTTGATCATCAAAGCCATGTCCGATCTCGTGGCCAATAACCGCCCCGATTCCACCGTAATTGACGGCATCATCGTGATCTAATCCAAAAAACGGTGGCTGCAGGATCGCAGCGGGAAAGACGATCTCATTCATTACTGGGTTGTAATAGGCATTGACAGTTTGGGGCGCCATGAACCACTCATCGCGATCGACAGGCTTTCCGATTTTGGCTAGTTCACGATCTCGCGCGAACTTTATGACGGCTCCAACATTTCCATAGAGATCATCTGGGGTCGTTTGCAGTGCGCTGTAATCGCGCCACTTATCTGGATAGCCAATCTTAGGGCGGAACTTATCCAATTTTTCTAACGCCTTCACCTTAGTTTGGGGACTCATCCACTCGAGTTCATTGATACTCACTCGATAGGCCTCGATGAGATTGGCAACAAGCTTCTCCATACGGGCCTTTGCCTGCGCAGGGAAATAACTCTCGACATAGATCTTTCCAACGGCCTCGCCCAGTGAGCCCTCGATCATGGAGACGGCGCGCTTCCAGCGCTCTCGCAGTTCTGGGGTGCCGCTGAGTGTTGTGCCATAGAAATTAAAGTTCTCAAGCACAAACTCATCGCTCATGTATGGCGCGCCTGCACTGATGATGTGCCACTTGAGCCAGGCCCGCCAAGCTTCGAGATCAAAACTAGATAGAAGTGTTTCAAGCCCCTGAAAAAATGATGGCTGCTGGATGATCACAGAGTCCAAGACGGGAGATGGGATCTCACCAGCGCTCAAGTAGAGATTCCAGTCAAAGGCTGGCATCAATCCCACGACCTGTTCGCGCACCATCTTGTTATAGGTCAAAGTTGCATCCCTGTTAGTGACTTGATCCCAATGGTGGGCGGCGATGCTGGTTTCCAGGGCCATGACGCGGGCAGCGTTTTGCCCCGGTGCTTGGACACCTGCTAGCTCGAACATTCTGGCTATATGGATAAGGAAGGCGCTGCGAATATCTTCATACTTTTCTTCACGGTAGTAGGCCTCATCGGGAAGGGAGATTCCACCCTGGGCTAGATACATGATGTTGGTGGAGGCATCCTTCTCATCGGCGTAGATATAGCTAGCAAATATCCCAGATACCCCATGTGCCTCAAGCCTGGATAGGGTTGAGGTGAAATCGGCTATTGTTGAGATGAGATCGACTTGGGCAAGTGCTGGGCTGATGGGCGAAACACCTTTGGCATTGACCGAGCGCGTGTCCATGAAGGAGCGATAGAGATTGGTGAGCTTAGTCGCCTCATCTGTTCCCGTTGCGCTCTCAATAATCTCTCGAACCCGTGCTTCAGACTCAACTCTGAGTTTTACAAAGGCTCCATCAGTTGCGCGATCTGCTGGAATTTCGGCGGTACTGAGCCAGGCACCATTGAAGTGGCGGTAGAGATCATCTTGAATCCGTACGGATACATCCCGATGGCTCATATCTAGGCCAGAGTTCTCTAACTTCATTAAGTGTCTCCTTTTCACCGACCAATCAAGGTAGGCAGGTATCTGTTTAAGCACACGCATGTGTATGGGTAAAACGCTACCGCACTCACTCGGCTTAACCCACTCGGAGTTCGAAGATCCATATAAACGAAAGGAGCGCAGGAGAGAGGGCATAAAAAAACCCGCCACATACAGTGGCGGGTTTTTCTAAGTGATAGTTACTTCTTAGCTGCCTTCTTGCGACGGCGCTTCTTTGGAGCAGCTGATGCAGCTGCTGCCTTCTTACGGCGACGCTTTGGAGCTGCCTTCTTGGCTGCTGCCTTCTTACGACGCTTTGGAGCTGCCTTCTTGGCTGCTGCCTTCTTACGACGCTTTGGAGCTGCCTTCTTGGCTGCTGCCTTCTTACGGCGCTTTGGAGCTGCCTTCTTAGCTGCTGCCTTCTTACGGCGCTTCTTTGGAGCAGCCTTCTTAGCTGCTGCCTTCTTACGGCGCTTCTTTGGAGCAGCTGGTGCTGCTGCCTTCTTACGGCGCTTCTTCGGTGCTGCTTTCTTTGCTGCGGCCACGTACTTCTCCTATCGGAATGGTTCGGATCCGTCACCCAAACCTTTTCATGGACAAGCGTGACACTAAATGAGGAAAAATGCCACATTGTGAGCAAATTAAATGAGTGCGTGTCGTACTTTCTTTTTTAAGATTTTTTATGCATTCATGAAGATTTTACGAGAAAAAACTTACTCCTTTTCGCGAATTTGATTCTCACGTATTTTTGCAAGAGCGAACTCATTGGTTTTGAGGTCAAATCGCCGAAATTTCGGCATAAAACCCGCGAGTAGCGCCACTGCAATCACGCAGATAATGCCTCCAGATGTCACTGAGAAGGAGAGACTGGTAACTGCCGCCATGGAGGCTGCACGCATCTGTCCTGCCAAGGGTCCGATTGAGTATGAGAGGAGTTCGATGCCGGCCAGTCGACCACGATAGCTATCGGGGATCGTCGAATTCCACATCGTCGATCGAAAGATCGCACTGACCATGTCAGAGGCCCCGGCCAGGGTCAGAAATATCAGAACGAGAAGAAGTGAGTTCCATACCCCGGCCAGAGCAATGGCCGTGCCCCATCCCATCGCCGCCCACATGATCGCCCGACCATGGTGTGAGTAGTTTTTCGTCCAACCCGATGTCAAGGTGACGATGACCGAGCCGACGGTACCTGCGGCATAGAGCAGGCCAAGTGCCCATGGCGCTCCAAGCTCATCTGCCCAAAAGGGAATCAATGCAGTTGGCATTGCAAAGAACATCGCCGCTAGATCCACCAGATAACTTCCACAAAGATCCTGGCGCTTGAAGGCATATTTAATACCCTCCATTAAGGCTGCCAGGGATGGCTTTTGTGCCTCCTTCGATGCAGGTATCGAACGAACTCGCGTTAAGAAAATGAGTGAGACGAGAAAGGTAAGAACATCGAGTGCATATCCAACTGAGATTGAGAAAGAGGTGATGAGAATTCCACCGATTGTCGGACCAACGATGACACCTAACTGCCAGCGAAGACTCATCAGGGCACTTGCTGCGGCTAGATCCTCATGCTCTACCAATCGTGGCAGGGCTGCATCGGCGCTGGGCCGTTGAAGTCCGTTGACTGCGGCAAATAATCCAGCGACGATGTAGATCAGGATCAAGTTTGGCTCAGGCAGTAAAGAGTTGATCAGAAGTATTGAGGTCAAGATCAGGGCCCCAGCCTCAGTCGCCCAGACCATCTTTTTGCGGTCCACATAATCGGCCAAGACCCCACCGTAGAGGCCAAAAATAATCAGAGGCACGATCTCAACGACTGCGCTCAGGGCCACCGCTACGTAAGAGTTGGTCATCTCTTTGATCTGGAAAGGTATGGCCACATACGTGATCATCGAGCCAAAATAGGTAATGAGCCCTGAGGCCCATAAATTGCGAAAATCTCGGGATTTTTTCAAGGGTGCGAGATCTATCGCAATACCAGCCATGAAAGTGAGTTTACTTGTAGGTCTGGCTAGCTCCGGGAAACTCCCCATTTTTCACGTCGGTGGCAAACTCAGTGGCCGCAGCCAACATCTCTGCGCGCAGATTGCGATACGCCTTAGCTAACTTGGGAGGGCTTTTAGTAATCCCCATCAAATCGGTCCAGACCAAGACTTGGGCATCACAGTTAACTCCGGCGCCGATTCCAATCGTTGGAATAGATAAGGCCGCTGTAATCTTTGCCGCTAACTCGGCCGACATAAGCTCAAGAACAATTGCAAAGGCTCCGGCCTTCTCAATGGCCAGAGCTGCATCGAGAATCACATCGCCATCGCTTCGACCTTGGACTCTGTAACCACCCAACTGATGAAGTGACTGGGGAGTCAGCCCAACATGGCCCATCACGGGAATCCCGCAGGCAACGAGTTTTTCGATGGTTTCTATATGTGCACCCTCTAGCTTTACACCCATGGCCCCGGCCTCTTTGAAGAAACGAGTACTGGTGGCAAGTGCGACTTCAGGTGTCGCCTCGTAGGATCCAAAGGGCAGATCGGCGATAACTAGTGCCCTCGATGATGCACTCACTACAGCGCGCACCATAGGGATCAACTCATCAACAGAGACTGGAATCGTGTTTTCATGGCCAAGAAAGTTATTTCCTGCACTATCACCAACGAGTAGAACTGGGATGCCGGCCTCATCAAAGATCTCAGCGGTCATCTGCTCATAGGAGGTGAGCATCACCCATTTCTCACCGCGTTTTTTCGCCGCCGCTAAATCTAATATTGTGGTGCGACGATGCGCCCCGCCGCCGTATAAGGGCTCCATGTGATGTCCTCTCCTCGGTGCCGCCAACTGGCTGGTCCCCGGGTACATGCACAAGGGTACCCCTGTTACTCTTGAAAAATGAAGCTACGTGTTGCCCTGGCTCAGATCAACCCAACTGTGGGAGATCTTGTAGGAAATAGCGAGTTGATTGCAGCATCGATCGCGTCGGCCCAGAGCGCTCGCGCTCATCTTGTGATCTTTCCTGAAATGATCGTTACGGGCTACCCAGTCGAGGATTTAGCGCTAAGACCATCCTTTCAATTAGCAAGTAAGGCGATGATTGCCACAATCGCCTCGACTATCAGCGCCCAGATCGTTGCAGTGGTGGGTTATCTGGAGACCTCGGATGAAGGTAAGCCACAGAACGCCGTTGCAATCATCCATGATGGTGTGATCAAGGCCCGCTATGTAAAGCGCCACCTGCCCAACTATGGCGTCTTTGATGAGTTCAGAAACTTCACCGCCGGGAGCCAATCCCTTGTAGTGCGCATCCATGGCGTCGATGTAGCGATCGCAATCTGTGAGGACATCTGGCACTCACTTGCCGATCTCGCCGATCGCAAGCCTGGCTTGGTTGTGGTCCCTAACGGCTCACCGTATGAGCGAAATAAAGATGATGTACGTCTGGCGCTCGTGCAAAAGCGCGCTCGCCAAGTGGGCGCTCCTATGGCCTATGTAAATATGACGGGAGGCGCTGATGATCTTGTCTTTGATGGCGACTCGATCGTTGTAGACAAGGCGGGCACCCTGATTGCTCGGGCACCACAGTTTGATGATCTCTTAATGCTTGTCGACATCGAGTGCGCCACAAACTCTTCACGGCCCGATCTGGTGATCTCTACCGATGAAGGTGCAGCCTTGGAAGCCATAGCTCCCGTGATCGCAGCTCGCTTGAGTGAAGAGGGGCAAATCTGGCGAGGGCTCGTAGTAGGCCTGCATGATTACATTGCAAAGAATAAATTCACATCCGTTGTATTGGGATTATCGGGTGGAATCGATTCAGCACTGGTTGCCGCCATCGCAATAGATGCAGTTGGTGCCCAGAATGTGTATGGCATCGCCATGCCGAGCAAATACTCTTCATCGCACTCTCTCGAGGATGCCCAAGCCCTGGCCGATGCAACAGGTATTCACTTTCGCAATCTGCCTATCGCAGCGATGGTCGATGGATTTATGAACACTCTGCACTTAACTGGCTTGGCTGAGGAGAATCTGCAGGCGCGGGTACGGGGCACAAGCTTGATGGGGATCTCAAATGCAGAGGGCCATATCGTTCTAGCCACGGGAAATAAAAGTGAGTTGGCAGTTGGATACTCAACTCTCTATGGCGATGCTGTGGGTGGCTTTGCCCCCATCAAGGATATTTACAAGAGCGATGTCTGGGCATTGGCCCGATGGCGAAATGAGCAGGCCCAATTGGCGGGTTTGACCCCGCCGATTCCACAGCGCTCTATCAGTAAAGAGCCCAGCGCCGAACTTCGCCCCAATCAGAGGGACTCAGACTCCCTGCCCGATTACATCGTGCTCGATAAAGTTTTGCGCCTCTATGTAGATGAGGATCATGGCTATGAACTCTTGATCAAAGATGGTTTTGAGCCCGAGCTAATTACCCGTGTGATCTCCCTTGTAGATAAGGCCGAATACAAGCGTCGCCAATATCCACCTGGTACCAAAGTCTCATCTCGTGCCTTTGGAAAAGATCGCCGATTACCGATGACATCTGGCTGGAGTCAGTCCTAAATCTGCAAACCACTCGCAACTCGCATTAATCTGCATCAGAGATAAACTTCGCTCTATGAATTCGATAATCATCTGGTTTTTCACTCGTAACCGGATAGTCGATTTCTGCATATCTGCCTCCTGTACGGCCTGAGGATTCTCTCTCTTCTCATCCGCTTGAATGTGCTTCATCCATGTCACTTTATTTCTAGGGAGAATTATGAAAACTTTTAGCACTGTTACAGAGGCATTTGGAAACACTCCACTTGTGCGTATCAATAAGATCAACGATGGCTCGGCCGGGCATATCTATGCCAAACTCGAGTTCTACAACCCAACCTCTTCAGTAAAAGATCGCCTAGCAATTGCGATGATTGATGCCGCTGAGGCCAGTGGGGAGCTCAAGCCTGGAGGAACGATCGTTGAGGCGACATCTGGAAATACTGGAATTGCAGTTGCGATGGTCGCTGCAGCACGTGGATATAAATCGATCTTTACGATGCCTGAATCCGTCTCAAAGGAGCGTCGCAAGCTGATCCGTGCTTTTGGTGCCGAGCTTGTACTGACGCCGGCAGGAGAGGGGATGAAGGGGGCCGTTGCAGAGGCCGAAAAGTTAGGCAATTCAGGTGCGGTCCTGGTTCGCCAATTTGAGAACGGGGCCGGTCCTGCAATTCATTATGCAACGACCGGGCCTGAGATCTGGCGAGATCTTGATGGAAAGGTAGATGCTTTCATCTGTGGAATTGGCACGGGTGGGACCATTACTGGTGCGGGTCGTTTCCTGAAAGAGAAGAACCCCGATATCAAGGTATTTGGCGTCGAACCTGCAGCATCACCGATTCTTAACGGTGGAGAGCCCGGGCCTCATCCAATCCAAGGAATCGGTGCGAATTTTATTCCTAACGTTTTAGATCGCACCGTCTATGACGAGATCTTGGATGCATCGGCCTCCGATGCAATCAAGTATGCACGTCGAGCCGCGGCCGAAGAGGGAATCCTTGCCGGCATCTCATCTGGTTCAACTTTGTGGGCTGCGAGCGAAGTTGCAGCGCGTCCTGAGTTCGCAGGCAAGAACATCGCAGTCATCTGTGCATCTGCAGGT
>NSHZ01000059.1 GCA_002737595.1 Actinomycetota bacterium
CACACCGACTAAATAGAGCGCGTCCGCGAGCGCTTCGGCTTGCAAAGTTGAGTCGTTCATCGACTCTCCAAAAACTCAAAAGTCATCGCGAGGCGATGCTGCCACCATTCGATCCGATCGGAAGGCGCCGCCCAGCGATCAAGGAGTTCAAGTGAGGGTGCCACATCTCGAAGCGAAATCGCGCCATCTTCAGCTACCAGCGAATGGGAAATCACATCCCCGCCGAGAAGGTCGACGGTTCCTAACCCGCAAGCTCCGAGCAGGTTCGGAAGAGCGGCGGCTAACGCAAGACCAGCGCGTATACCGATACTCGTTTCAAGCGCACTGGAAACCACGATCGGCATATCGAGTTCTTTCGCAATATGCAGGGCGTTCTTCACTCCCCCCATCGGGGCCACTTTAAGAATTGCCACATCAGCAATATCGGAGAGGTCGCGCGTGTATCCCTCTTTACGAATTCCTTCGTCAATAGCTAACGGCACCGGCACTGAAAGCTTTTCGTGCACCTGTGAGATTTCGCGAACGGTTGCACATGGTTGCTCGACGTATTCAAGAGTATTACCCAGAACTTCGTAAAACGCGCTGATCTGCTTCAATGCTTCGTCAACGCTCCACGAGCCATTGGCGTCAATTCGAATCTTGCCAGAGTCACCAAGCGCCCGTTCAATCTCGATGAGTCGAGCAGTGTCTAGCGAAGAGTGCGCCCCAGCAACCTTGATCTTGGCGGTACGACAACCTTGGAAGAAGTTGAGTGCTGCTACTGCTTCCTCTGGCGTTCCATCAGGGATGGTGGCATTAATCTCAATTGAATCGCGCTTTGGCGGTGGCCAACCAACAAAGGCGGATTCAATCCCCGCCGCTAACCATCTGCTCGATTCTTCAACGCCATATTCCACAAAGGGCGAAAACTCTCCCCACCCATAAGGGCCTTCGAATAGAACTACTTCACGAGTCGTAATCCCCCGGAACTTCTGTTTCAGCGGTATCGCTACAACGCGAAGTGACTCAGAGAGCTCAGCACGTGATGGAAGGCTCACGGACGTCGAGGGAAGCGATCAAATCGTGGCTCGCGCTTTTCTTTATATGCATCGCGACCCTCTTGCCCTTCTTCAGTTAAGTAGAAGAGCAACGTGGCATCACCGGCTAATTGTTGAATACCGGCCAAACCATCGTCTGCGGCATTCATCGAAGCCTTAAGGAGACGAAGTGCCATAGGAGAGTGCTGCAACATTTCACGTGCCCACTGCACCGTCTCAGCTTCTAACTCCGCAAGTGGCACGACGGTGTTGATAAGACCCATATCTAGGGCCTCTTGGGCATCGTATTGGCGACAGAGGAACCAAATCTCTCGAGCTTTTTTCTGTCCTACGTGGCGGGCAAGTAATCCGGATCCATATCCACCATCAAAGGAACCAACCATCGGACCCGTTTGTCCAAACTTCGCGTTATCTGCCGCGATGGTGAGGTCACAGACCACATGGAGCACGTGGCCGCCGCCAATAACCCACCCCGCGACCATCGCTACAACTGGCTTGGGTGTGCGACGTATCTGTATTTGTAGATCAAGAACGTTGAGTCGACCTACGCCCTTCTTGGAGAGTTTGTCTTCCCCCAGGTATCCATCGTTTCCGCGAATCCGGATATCGCCACCCGAGCAGAAAGCTTCGTCTCCGGCACCTGTGAAGATGATCACTCCAACAGAATCGTCATCACGAGCCATATTGAAGGCTTCGGCAAGTTCGAAGAGGGTTTGGGGCCGGAATGCGTTATGCACCTCGGGACGATTGATCGTAATTTTCGCCATGCCCTCGGCCACTTCATAGGTGATATCGGTGAAATCTCCTTCATGGACCCAAGAAGGAATTTCACGGCTCACGCTGGTGGGCTTAATTGGCTTACTCACGAGAGATAGCCTAGAGCCGTGAGTGCCAAGCCGTCTCTTCGGGAAGTTGTGATCTTCGCGCCAAACCAACTCGCCGAGATCACCGCTGCGCTCAAATCTGCCCTCTTTTCTGCCGGCCCCCCATTACTGGTTCTGGAAAAGACGAATTGGCCAGCTAATCGCCCGCACGTCCCCAGCGAGGTGGCATTAGTAGTGGCCACCAGCGGTAGCTCAGGAAGTGCTAAATATGTTTTGCATAGCGCAAAGACCTTGCTCGCCAGCGCTCGGGCTACCCACGCCGCTCTATCTGCGAAACCCGGTGAGCGCTGGGGCCTGCGCTTATCACTCACCCACATCGCCGGCCTCATGGTGATCGTTCGTTCGTTACTCCTTCAATCGAATCTTTCCGATGACGGGGAGTATCAGGCCGTCGTACCTACACAACTTTTTCGCGCGCTTCAAGGTGATGAATCACTGGTTGCTCTCATAAATGCTAAAGCGGTTCTGGTGGGTGGTGGGCCGAGTGAAAGAAAATTAATTGAAGAAGCACGAGCTGCTGGGATTAATGTAATTACTACTTACGGAATGAGTGAGACGGCAGGAGGTTGTGTTTACAATGGCACACCACTGCCTGGCGTGACGATACTCATTGATAGCGCGCAGCAAATATTTATCAGCGGGCCGCAAATTGCGCTTGGATATCTAGACGATTCGAGCGCATTTCAAGATGGCGGCTTTCTCACCCAAGATATCGGCCGATGGGAAGATGACGGACGACTCGAAATCCTTGGTCGTGCTGATGAAGTAGTGATTTCTGGTGGCGAGAAGATTCTGCTTGGCGCAATCGAAGCGCGAATTAGATCACTGACTGGTGTTTTGGATGTGCACTTATTCACTCGTAAAAGTGCGGAATGGGGTGAAGAAGTTGTCTGTGCTGTAGTGGGAAGTAACTCGATTACACTCAGTTCGATACGTGATCATGTCGCGGAAATCTTCCCTCGATCATCAGCTCCGCGTGCACTAATTCTCCTTGCTGAAATGCCCTTACGTGGAATTGGCAAACCAGATCGCGATACCCTCAGGGACCTACCAATGACCGAAGAGATTTAGGATCTGAAAATGTCACAAGCAAAACTTTGGATTCTAGGCTCACGACCACGCACATTGCCAGCAGCTATTGCTCCTGTACTAGTGGGAACTGGCGCAGCTGCGCCATTCGTCCTGCCCGGTCGCGCACTTTTAGCTCTCATGGTTGCACTCTCATTTCAAATCGGTGTCAATTTTGCAAACGATTACAGCGACGGAATCCGAGGAAGTGACAGCAAGCGAGTCGGGCCCCTACGGCTAGTGGGTAGTGGCCAAGTTTCCGCTACACATGTGCGCAACATCGCATTTCTCTTCTTCTTCATTGGCGCACTTGCTGGTCTCTGGCTCGCCTTGCTCACCACCCCATGGCTCATTCTTATTGGTGCCATTTCAATCCTTGCAGCGTGGGGCTATACCGGTGGCAAGAAGCCTTACGGTTACCACGGTTGGGGCGAAGTCAGCGTTTTTATCTTTTTCGGATTTGTGGCAGTAGTTGGCACCTATTACGTACAAACTGAGCGCGTGAACCTCATCAGTTTTATCGCCGCAATTCCAATGGGAAGCCTGGCTTGTGCGCTCCTGCTCACCAATAACCTGCGTGACCTGCCGCGCGATGCCCAGGTTGGAAAAGAGACTTTGGCGGTGAGGCTTGGAGATCAAAAAACGAGAAGCCTCTATCAAATTGCGCTCTTCGTCTCTTTCCTTTCCATTGCCCTCCTGGCCGGATGGCGCGCAGGGGCGGTCCTTGCGCTCACGTCTGGAATCTTTGTCATTGAACCTTTGAAGGCGATCAGGGCGGGAGCGAAAGGCATGGACCTCTTGCCAGTTCTTGCGGCTACGGGCAAGACGCAACTCGCCTTTTCGATCTTTCTCGCCTTTGGATTAGCGGTCAGTGCATAATTTCGTAAGATAAGAACATGTTACGAGTCCTGCCTATCTTCTTATCGCTTGGATTGACTATTTTTGCATTGCTCAATTGCGCCCAAAGTGACCAGGAGAAGATTCGTAACCTTCCCAAGTGGGCATGGCTCGTCCTAATCGTTGTCTTCCAACTTGTCGGGTCGATTGCCTGGTTCATTGCCGGGAAGCCACGTCAATTGCGCACTCGCCGTCCGCGAATTCTCCCACCGGATGACAATCCCGACTTCTTAGGATCTCTTTAAGTTATTTGATTGAAGCGTCGTAAATTGATTGCACTGCAGAATTAAGTGACGCATCAAATTCCGCATCGCTCTGTTGCGCAGAAAGACCCTCCGTTAGTGCACGTGAGAAACTTGCAATTACTCCGGCATTATTTGCCAGCATCTCGTTTGCGAGCTCTCGGGCGTATCCACCAGAGAGTGCAACAACGCGAACTACTCGCGCATGGTTTATAAGTGACGAATAGAAGCCAGCAAGATCTGGAAGCGTGAGCTTAAGAATAACTTCTTGGTCCGCACCGAGCGCTTCAAGGTGAACCAAAATCTCTTGACGCAGAATTGACTCTGCTTTGGCCTTATCCGGGCAGTTGATATCAACCTCAGGTTCGATTATCGGAACTAATCCACCAGACCGGATTTGGGCACCGAAAGCGAACTGCTGCGTGACAATCGCCTTGATTCCCGCTTCGTCAGCTTGCTTGATTACTGAACGCATCTTGGTTCCAAAAACTCCGTGCAAAAGTGCACTCTTAATCCTGGCATCAAGTTCAGGAATGGGCTTCATAAGCTGAACGCCATTTTCTTCGACAGCTAATCCATTATCAACTTTGAGGAAGGCAACGATGCCCTTTTTCTGCCAGAGAAATTCAGCAGTTCCAATTCCATCGATCTTTCGATCCATGGTCATCTCAAAGAGAATGACTCCGATCACGCGAGAAGAGTTAAGTGACGGACTCTTGATAATGCGGGTGCGCATCTCATGAACCCGATCAAACATTTCAGAATCATTTGAATACGAGTTCTCATCGAGGCCATAAAGGCTCAGCGCTTTCGGTGTACTGCCACCGCTTTGATCTAATGCTCCAATGAAGCCCTTGCCAGATTTCATCTGATCAAATTGCGCTGAGTCCATTTGTATCCCCTATTTTTGCCGTCCATTTACTCTACTTCGAAGAGGGGAAAGCTGGTGCAGATCTTGATCTAGAGTCCAGAATATGTATGTTTTCCACTGCCCCATACGTTGACATATACATAATTGAAGAGGAATGAGGAGCCCGCCAAGAGGCAGAGCCAGGCTGCTCGACGTCCTTTCCAGCCCGCGGTGGCGCGCGCGTGCAGATAGGCCGCGTAGGCGACCCACGTAATGAAAGCCCAGGTCTCCTTCGGGTCCCAACCCCAGTATCGTCCCCAAGCAGATTCTGCCCAGATAGCGCCCGCGATGACGGAGAAGGTCCAGAGCGGAAAGACGAATGCCACCAACCGGTAACAGAGTCGATCAAGAGCATCGAGGGATGGAATCTTGAGAGCCCATGCCGGACGTGGACCACGAGACTCCACACGATCCAGATAGAGATAGGCGCCAGCTACCGCGTTTGCAAGCAAGAATACGCCGCCCGAAATCACCGCAGCGGAAACGTGGATCACCAACCACGTTGATTTCAAGGCCGGTACAAGTGGCGCGCTGGGGACATAGAGCAGAGTGATTGCACTTCCCAACGTCACTAAAACCGCGAAGGTGACTACTAACGTAAGCCAACGAAGTGAATGGCGCCGAAGTAAAAGAAGGAACATTCCGGTGACGGCCACTGAACCAGTCGTAGAAAACTCGTACATATTTCCCCACGGGACGCGTTGGGCAGAGATACCGCGTGCGATGACGCCGACCAAATGAAGAAGAAATGCCAGAGATGTGAGCGCGATGGCAATCCGGCCCCAACGCTCGCTCTTTGTGTCGTCAACACGTGGGCCACTTTCTCCCGAGGGAGCGACGAGAACTTTTGCGCCTTTCACGTTGATTGCCACTTCGAGAGCGGCCGAGAGCATGGCGAGCGTGTACACAATCATCGCTGCATAAAGCAAGTAATTGCTTGAGTAGGCCCAATTAGTACTTGTCACCGAACTTCTCCCTTAGCGGTAAGCGCACTCCAGAAATCGTTCATCTCTGCTTCAAATCCCTCGTACTCCTGGCGGGTTAAACCAGCTATAGATAGAACCGTAGCGCCATCTTCGTCCCGGCGCGCACGCACCCAGAGGCGGCGACGCTTCACAAAGAGAGTTGCCAAGAGCCCCAAAATCGCAAGCACGCTGCCAACAAGCGCTACTTCCTTCCCAGGGTCGCGCACTACCTGCAGATTCACCCAACGTACCCATCCCTGGAAAGTGATGGAGCCCACGCCCTCGGGAAGCGTCCAACTTTCGCCAACTGCGAGTTGCTTGAGGCCAATTCGAGTCATCTTGGTGGTGTCGAGTCGATAGATCGATTGTGGCATGCCCTTATCCAAACCAAGATCACCCGTCCATGCCGAAAGCAGCAATCTAGGTTCGACCGCGTCTGGAAATGTAGAGAAACCGCCGCGGACTTTGTCCATCGTGGCCGTCGGAAGAAAAGTTCCGACAAAACCCAATTGGGTAGGGGTTGCATCTGGAAGTTTGATGGCTCCAGTGGAAGTGAGGTTGGTATCTTGTGGAAGAAATACCACAGGTCCATTCATCACTATGTTTCCAGCGCCATCTTTCACGGTTACTACAGGTGAATATCCGTTAGCTTGTAAATAAATATTTGTCGAACCAAAACGTAATGGGTGATTGACTTCAATGAGCTCTCGCTTAGGCGCTCCATCCGATTCGCGAGCAGTCACGTAGAGTTTGTAATCGATTGGCGCGCCAGTTGCTAAATCATATGTGGGCACAAACCGATCTATCTTAAGAGTAAATGGTGCCAGCTTTCGCAGGTCGAACTTGCTTCCATTGGTGAGGTTGTCATAAGAGGTAGCACTATTCGTGAAAGTGTCACCTTCAACAACTATTGTTTCGCCTTTTGATCCATATCCAGCTGCAACCCCCATCGCCACCAAGAAGAGGATAAGTGAAAGATGAAAAAGTACGTTCCCACTCTCGCGTAAATACCCTTTCTCAGCCGATACGGAATCACTTTCTCGTTCCCAGCGAAAGTGATGCTTCTTGAGCCATTCTTGCGCACGATCAAGGACTTCATCCGGTTGCGCCGCGCTTTCAGCACTCCTTGGGAATGTGAGGCGATCAAGATTTTGCGGTGTCTTCGGCGGCCTTGCAGAAAGGGCTCGAATGTGGATGAGCATGCGTGGAATGACGCATCCGATCAGCGAAATGAAGAGCAGGATGTATATGGCGCTAAACCACGGTGATCCATATACGTTGAAAAGGCTCAATCTTTCGAGCCACTTTGCTGCGCCCTCATGTTTAAGGACATATTCGTTCACGGCTATCGGGTTTTGATTCCGCTGTGGAAGCAGAGAACCAGGGATCGAAGCTACAGCTAACAACATAAGGAGGATGAGTGCAGTCTTCATACTTGTAAGTTGGCGCCAGAACCATCTCAATCCGCCGACACCACCCAAATCAGCTGGCGTAATCTCACTCATCAGAGCACCGCATTGAATCCGCTAAAGGAATTGCGTAGGAAAATGGTGAAGGTATCCCATAGGCCAGTGACCTCAAGTAATCCAATCAGAATCAAAATAATGCCACCGATGATAGAGATGATCCGAGCATTTTTACGAAAGAACGCCAGGCGCACCATCGCGCTTTGGAAGAGCACACCGACGAGAATAAATGGAATTCCAATTCCAAGTGAGAAAAATCCAGCAAGTATCGCTCCTCGAAGTGCACTTGCCTGCGTGGTAGCCATGCCCAGGATTGTCGAGATCACCGGACCAAGGCAGGGAGTCCAACCAAGTCCGAAGAGCACTCCCAGCAGCGGGGCACCCCAGAGTCCACCATCGGTACGGATCTTTGGACGCCATTGCCGAGTCTGTTTAAAGACCCCTGCAAAGAGTAGCCCCATGAGAATTGTCACTAGGCCAAGTATCTTCGTGATCACACTCTGGTGCTCAGCCAATAGCAAACCAAGACCACCGAAGAGCGAACCGTAACTCACGAATACCAAAGTGAATCCCACAACAAAGAAGAGTGAGCCAAGAAATACTCGCAAGCGCGCACGCTTAGAAGTGGCGCTCACCGCACTTAAACCAGCAGCGAAGGAGAGGTATCCGGGGACTAGTGGTAACACGCAAGGCGAGAGAAAGGAAACGAGACCAACTAGTAAGGCAATCGGTATAGCAAGAAAAAGTGATCCGTCAATCACGGTGTTGGAAAAATTTGTGATCATTCTGCCAAGACCTTATTAAGCAATTCTCGTAGTCCAGCCACGGTTACTTCGCCGGATATGCGGGCAGCGATTCGGTTGCTGGAATCAAGAATGACTGTAGAAGGAATTGCATTCGGGGGAAGTGTTTTTCCAAACTTCAATATCAGATCGTCATCATGAATAGTTGGATAAGTGATCTTAAACCGACGGAGAAATGCACGAGCGGCATCGTCGTCATCTCGGGTGAGCAATCCGAGGAAATGAACATTCGGATATTGCACCGAAATTGCTTGAAGTGTGGGCGCTTCTGCTCGACATGGTCCGCACCAAGAGGCCCATACGTTGAGCACGCTCACTCCTCTGAGTTGAGGAACCGGCGCACCATCTAATCCGGTTCCGGAAATCTCCGGCGCCCTTACCCGATCCTGAGGATCGATGAAAGTGATTGCACCATTTCCGGCAACATATGAAGAACCGTTACCCGGAGCTGAAGTGCCTGCACCACAACTTACGAGCAGAGTTGAGAGCAATACAAACGGGAGAAACCGTTTCATCATGGTAGGAGATCTCGTGCAGGTTCGCTATATCGCAGATCTGTCACGTTTCCTTCATTATCAAAAACGATTGAAGTAACAGAAGCAAGCGAGCACTCTCGTTTCCGAGGGTCATGAAAGAAAGGTCGACCCTCAATCGATGAACGAAGAATCCAAATCGGTAGTTGGTGCGAGACACAGAGCGCTTCATGCCCATCAGCGGCCACGCGTGCGGCTTGAGCCGCGGCCATCATGCGCGCTACCACTTCCTTGTATGGCTCACCCCACGAGGGTTTCCAAGGGTTCCACAAATGGCGCCAAGTGCTCGGTCTGCGAAGGACGCCATCTCCCACAGAGAAACGTTCGCCTTCAAAGATATTCAAGGATTCAATGAGACGATCGTCGGTAGTAATGCTCACGCCTTTGCGAAGAGCGAGCGGGCTCGCGGTTTGTTGCGCGCGCTCTAAAGACGAGGCGTGCACCGAAGTAATGTCTTTTTCAACGCCCCACTCGCCAATGCACTCAGCCATCGCTAATCCGCGGTCTGAAAGTCGAAAGCCGGGCAAACGTCCGTAGAGCACCTTGGTCGGGTTGAAGACCTCGCCATGTCGAAGGAAGTGCACGATAGTCACAGGTCAAGAGTAGTTGAATTTGTTAGCCCCTTCAGAAGTAATCCTTTAGGCTGTCTAAGTGACCCTTCCTGAGAGCCCACCGAGCCCAGGACCTGCCTCGGGGCGAATCGCCTTCTTCGATGTCGACAACACCATGCTCCGTGGTTCCACGCTCTTTCTCATGGCGCGCGGCCTTTATAAACGCGGTTTTTTTGCACCCCGGGAACTCACTCAATATGCCTTAGCCCAGCTCCGATTTCGAATCAGTGGCAAGGAGCGCAAAGGTGAAATGGTTCACATCCGCGAGAGTGCACTTGCCTTTATCAAAGGCCAACGCGTCTCACAGCTCGGCGAAATTGCTGAAGAGATCTACGAAGAACGGATCAAGGAAGCTATTTGGAATGGAACTCTTGATCTAGCGCGGGCTCATCTCGCAGCGGGTGATGAGGTTTGGTTAGTGACTGCCACTCCGATCGAAGTGGCGAACGTGATGGTGGAGCGCCTCGGACTGAGTGGGGCGCTTGGAACAGTGGCTGAATCCAAGGATGGCATTTACACCGGCTTTCTTGTTGGCGAGCTTTTACATGGAGGAGCCAAAGCAGCGGCAGTGGCAAAGTTGGCCGAGGGTCGCCGAGTTGATTTGGCTAATTGTGTCGCATACTCAGATAGCGCAAACGACCTGCCAATGCTCAACGCAGTAGGTGAGCCACACGTGATTAACCCAGACTCAAAGTTGCGCCGCTACGCAAAGCGAGCCGATTGGCCAATTCACGATTTCCGCCATGCGCGTCGGATCGTGCGAATACTGGCACCCTGGCTAGCAATCGTGGGAATCATCGTCGCGGCCCGCGGCTAGCCCTGAGTTTTATCCCCTCTCACTTTGCCGGTATCGTGAGACGGTTATGTCAAAGCCTGTACATCGCTCCTTCGCCGACGACCTCCGTGGTCGCGATGATGCCGCGTTGGCCGCCCTGTTAGCTGCTCGTCCTGACCTGCTCTCGCCAGTGCCACCAGACATCAGCGCCCTGGCCG
>NSHZ01000006.1 GCA_002737595.1 Actinomycetota bacterium
CGAGAGTTTCCACCTGGCTTTTACTCAGTTATGGCCTATATTGTTGATTTAGATAAGAATGTGGCCCCGCCAATAAATTCTGATGGAACCTCAGTTGGTAATGACGAATGGGCCTGGGCTGTGTGGCAGAAAGTTCAAAGCCCGCGATCAAACCAATATAATTTAGATGTAGGTGACCAAAAGAACTTAGCCGACTATGTAGCAGTCCTCGGTGACTCGTTTGTTATTGATGGTGTCCGCATCAAATTCGTAGGCACCGGCGATTACGAAACCATCGAGATCTCTAAGGCTTAAAACGCCTAAGGAAAAAGTTGGTGACACCCTGACGCCCTTTTGGCTCAAAACCTGCACTCATCGATTCAAAGTTAACGTAAGGGTCTGATGGGCGTGTGGCTAGGCGATAGTCTAGGAGCGTGAGTACCAGAGAGTCTGAGCGCGAATTACTCCTCGTGATCGATTTCGGCGCCCAATATGCCCAGCTCATCGCCAGGCGAGTACGGGAGGCTGGCGTCTATAGCGAGATCGTGGGACACCACCTCTCCGCCGATGCCATTTTGGCAATGCGCCCCAGCGCCATCATTCTTTCGGGCGGTCCGTCGAGCGTTTATGCCGAAGGTGCCCCGAGTATGGATCCGGAGGTGCTTCGCGCTGGCATTCCAGTTTTCGGTATCTGTTACGGATTTCAACTGCTCTCGCAAGCTCTCGGTGGCACGGTCACAAAAACGGGCCTCTCGGAATTCGGGCGCACTGAATTGCATCGCGAAGGATCATCTCAGTTACTCGCTGAGCTCCCTGAAAGTTTTAAAGTATGGATGAGTCATGGCGATAGCGTTTCGAAAGCTCCCGATGGTTTTGTGATCACCGCGAAGAGCGCGGGTGCACCCATCGCAGCTTTTGAAAATCTGACCATTCGTTCGGCGGGTGTGCAATTCCATCCGGAAGTACTTCATAGCGAATTTGGCCAGGAGATTCTCAAGCGTTGGCTCATTGATGTAGTGGGACTCAAGCCTTCATGGACGATGGAGAGCGTGATCTCAACCGAGGTAGCAAAGATTCAATCCTTAGTTGGCAAGAAGCGAGTTATCTGTGGATTATCAGGCGGCGTGGATTCTGCGGTGGCTGCCGCTCTCGTACAAAAAGCTGTGGGTGCACAACTCACCTGTGTCTTTGTCGATCATGGCCTACTCCGTCAAGGCGAAGCCGAACAAGTGGAGCGCGATTTCGTGGCTGCCACCGGTGTAAATCTTCATGTGGTTGATGCGCGTGAAAAGTTCCTTGCCGAACTTGCCGGAGTGACCGATCCAGAAACGAAGCGCAAAATTATTGGCCGTGAATTCATCCGCGCTTTCGAGCAAGCCGCTCGTGATATTTCCAAAGATGAGCCGGTGGATTTCCTGGTGCAAGGCACGCTCTATCCCGACGTGGTGGAATCAGGTGGGGGAGCAGGCACTGCCAATATCAAGAGCCATCACAATGTGGGCGGCCTTCCCGAAGATCTTAAGTTTGCCCTGATTGAACCATTGCGCACGCTCTTCAAAGATGAAGTGCGCCGAGTAGGTGCCGATCTCGGACTTCCTGCTGCAATCGTGCAACGCCAGCCATTCCCTGGTCCCGGGCTCGGCATTCGTATCGTTGGCGAAGTCACTGAGCTGCGTCTTGAAATATTGCGTGCTGCCGATGCCATTGCTCGTGAAGAACTCAGCAGGGCTGGGCTCGATGACCAGATTTGGCAATGCCCAGTTGTGCTCCTTGCCGATGTGCGAAGCGTGGGCGTGCAGGGTGATGGGCGCACGTACGGGCATCCGATTGTGCTGCGCCCAGTCTCGAGTGAAGATGCGATGACCGCCGACTGGAGCCGTCTTCCCTATGACGTGCTCGAAAAGATTTCAACGCGCATCACCAACGAAGTGCGTGATGTAAACCGAGTAGTGCTTGATGTTACGAGCAAGCCACCCGGCACAATTGAGTGGGAGTAGCGATGTCCTTTCTGAGTATCGACGAAGTCGTCATTCACGTGGTCGATATCGAAGCATCGGCCAAGTTCTATATCGGTGCATTCGATCTACATATGCTGGCAAGCGAAAACGACTCCATCCTCCTTGGAGTGCTCAATTCTCCTTCTGGAAGGATTCGGCTTCGCGAAGTACGCGCTCGCGAAGGAATCGCTCCGCAAGTATGGGATCTCGGCCCTCGCTTACTTGGTATGTACTCGCGCGATCTTGCTTCGACCCTGAAGCGCATTGAGTCAGCTGGCGGCACACTTCGACCGCTCGTTTCTTACCCTTATGGTGGCGGCGAAATGCGCGAGGCTATTGCACTCGGCAGTGATCATGTGTGGTGGACACTTCCAGAAGTGGGTGCGGACGGGCCGCGCCAACCCTCTCCTGCCCTAGAACAAAATCCCGCGCGTCAACATGGTGAACTCCATACCGTCGTCGTTGTGGTTGAAGACGTTGATCAGGCCATCGCCTTCTTCCGTGATGCTGGAGGTATGACGCTCCTCTTTGATGGCGTGATGCAAGGTGAAGTTTTCGAAGAGATGATTGGTTTCCCAAGTGGGGCATCGCTGCGCATCGCATTTCTCGCAGGGCCAGAGAAAGCACCTGCCCGCATTGAGTTTATGTCGTTTGAAGGTGTGGAACGTTCAGAAGGTCGAAAAGATAACATTGGTATTCGCCGCATCGTGATGAACACCAGCGATATTGCAGAGACACTTGCAAAATTTGTAGAACTTGAATGTCGCATAATTTCCGAGAATGTGATCGAAGGTCCTGCAGGTATCGAAGTGGAATTGCGAGAAGTTAAGCAGTAATTGCAATCTTAAAAGCTTCTGCAGTTCTACCCTCGGGAAGCCCGTTTGCCTTTGCAATTCTTTCGCCCCACATGCGCACCATCCCTGGCATATCTTCCATGTGTGCTGTTTGACTGTGATGAGCTTTGAGTGCTTCGATCTTTCGTTCAAAGAATTCGGTGGTGTCTACGAAGTGATTCGTGATGGGGGAGCCCATGACCCACGCTTCGCGCACTGTCCAGGGTTGGAGGCCCTCTTCTTCGAGTAACTCGGGAAAGGCAAATGGATTTCTCGCGTCGGGATAGATCGCTTGGATCGCAGCTTCTCCGGCGGCCATGTGGTCGGGGTGGCTGGCGCCGATGCGGTCCCAATTGCGTTCTGGAGATTGAATGACCATGCGGTCAGGGCGCGCAATGCGAATCGCGCGCACAATCGATTTACGTAACTCAATGGTGGGTTGTAGCCAGCCGTCGACGTAGTTGAGGAAAGTAATCTCTTCGACTCCGAGAACTTTGCCGGCAGCGCGTTGCTCTCTCTGGCGAATTCTGGGGATTTCACTTCGAGGCACTTCGTCGTCATTTCCACCCTGATCACCGTTGGTGCAGATGCAGTAGGAGACGTGGATGCCAGCATTGATCCAACCCGCAAGAGTGCCACCAGCGCCAAAATCCACATCGTCTGGATGCGCAGTTACTACCAGGACACGCTCGATACCCTCATTGCTGACTTCACTCACGCGCACATCCTAGGCGAGCGACTAGGCTCGCGCTCCGTGAGGGAAGATTTACTCGTCGGTTTGAACCCGGCCCAACGTGACGCGGTGACGCATGCCGGTTCGCCCCTACTCATCGTTGCCGGCGCCGGTTCTGGAAAGACTCGGGTGCTGACCAGGCGGATCTCTTATTTACTCGCCACCGGCGCGGCCCAACCTCACGAGATCTTGGCCATCACTTTCACCAACAAAGCTGCGGGTGAGATGCGCGAGCGCGTGGTGGAACTGGTCAATGAACTCTCGCCCACCCATTCCCTGCGAAATGCCCGCTCCATCTGGGTTTCCACCTTCCACTCTGCTTGCGTACGCATTCTTCGCGGAGACGCGGCGGCCGCCGGATTTTCTTCTTCATTTTCTATTTACGATCAATCAGATAGCCAAAAGTTGATGTCCTTGGTCTGCAAGGACCTCGACTTGGACCCCAAGCGCTATCCACCCCGCCAGTTTTCAAATTTGGTGAGCGCCGCAAAGAATGAATTGATTGATCCGGAAGAGTATGCGCGCCGAGCCACTAATCACATTGAGAGTATGTGTGCCGACGCTTACAAGCGCTACCAAGCCCGCCTTGAAGGCGCCAATGCTATGGATTTCGACGATCTCATTTCAAATACGGTGCGCTTACTACAGACTAATCCATTAGTTCGCGACCGTTACCGCCACCGCTTCAAGCATGTTTTGGTGGACGAGTACCAAGACACTAACCACGCCCAATATGAATTAGTTCGCCAACTCGTGGGAAGTGATACCGACGCAATTGCGCCCGCTGAGCTTTGTGTGGTGGGTGATGCTGATCAATCAATCTATGCATTTCGTGGTGCCACTATTCGCAACATCTTGCAATTTGAGGAAGATTACCCGCGGGCGCGCACGGTACTCCTCGAACAGAACTACCGATCAACACAGAACATTCTCTCTGCCGCGAACTCAGTGATCTCTAAGAACAGCGAGCGCAAACCAAAGAACCTTTGGTCAGAAAGTGGCGCAGGTTCAGCAATCGTGGGCTTCGTCGGCGAAAACGAGCACGATGAGGCATCGTTTGTGGCTAAAGAGATCTCTGAGATGTGTCGTGGCTCTGTGAAACCAAGCGATATTGCGCTCTTTTATCGCACTAATGCGCAATCCCGCGTCTTTGAAGAAATCTTTATGCGGAGCGGAATCGCTTACAAAGTTGTGGGTGGAGTGCGCTTTTATGAGCGCAAAGAAGTAAAAGACATTCTCGCTTATCTGCGGGTAGTGAATAACCCCAATGATGAAGTTTCGCTGCGCCGCATTATTAATACGCCAAAACGTGGACTGGGTGATCGAGCATTAGCATCCATCGACGCGTTGGCGCAGATGGAGCAGACCTCGTTCTGGCGCGCGCTCTGCCGAGCCAGCAGCACGCCAGGTCTTCCAGCGCGCGCCGTCGCCACTATCGACTCTTTCACTTCAATGATTCATGCGCTACGCACTTTGGTGGAGAGTGGACTCACCGCAGGAGTAGTCGCACAAGCAGTCCTTGAGCAGTCGGGCCTTATTCAAGAATTAGCGGCAAGTAGTGATCCGCAAGATGAGATGCGCATCGAGAACTTAGAAGAGCTCGTCGCCGTGGCTCACGAGTTCGATGCCAACTTTGAATCCGATGCCGATCCAGATGTGGACCGGCCGACGCTCCTAGCCTTCTTGGAGCAAGTCTCACTTGTAGCTGATGCCGATGAGATTCCAGATAACGAAGATGGTGTCATTACTTTGATGACACTGCACACGGCTAAAGGTTTGGAATTTCCGGTGGTCTTCCTTACGGGCATGGAGGAGGGGATATTTCCACACTCGCGCTCTTTGATGGAGCCCGGTGAAATCGAAGAGGAACGACGTTTGGCCTATGTGGGCCTCACGCGCGCTCGCGAACATCTCTATCTTTCGCGCGCATCGGCTCGCTCTACTTGGGGTTCACCTAATTTCAATCCGCCTTCTCGCTTCCTCGAAGAAATTCCTGAGGAGCTCATTGAGTGGCGACAGGTTGCCTCAGCATTTAGTTCATCGCGTTTGGCGCCCAATCGGTTGGCCGGACGCGACCTACCGCCACCGTTACCTACGGGGAAGCGCACAGCCACTGTGGTAGACCTTGCTGCTGGCGATCGGGTCAACCACGACACCTTTGGCCTCGGCCGGGTGGTCTCGATGGCGGGTGCCGGCGAGAAAGCGGAGGCGACGATAGATTTCGGTTCATTTGGGACAAAGCGCCTGCTTCTACGATATGCCCCTGTGGAAAAACTCTCATAATGGCTCGCCGGCTGGACTCCTAGCCCCCCTCTTTGGCAGGGTGGAGGTATAGGTATTCGCTCGTCCGCGCCGAAAGGCTCGATCCCGCAGGGGGTGACATGTCGCAGCAGATTAAGTTTTTGAATCGTAAAGTCGTTCGTAAGGTGATCTCCCTCGGTGTGGCTCTCCCGGTAGCTGCCTTCCTTGTCGTCTCTTCTGGATCAACTCCGCCATCATCCGTTGCTCTCGATATATCGCCGACTGCTACTTCTTCGATTTCTCGTTCGCTGGTGGCCCATCCGGTGACCGGAGCTATTCCCTTTACAGGCAATCTCAAAGCGAAGAAACGGCTGGCCAAGATTGCTGCCGCCAAAGCCAAGAAGGTTACTGCGGCTCGCGAGCGCGCACGTCTTGAGAAAATTTCACGTAACTTCACTCGACCAGTTTTGAATTACCGGCTTTCAGCTTCATTCGGTGCAAAATCTCGTCTATGGGCGAACCGTCACACCGGCCAGGATTTCGCTTCACCTTATGGTTCGCGGGTTCGCGCATCGGAACGTGGTGTGGTGGTCTTCGCAGGGTGGGATGGTCCCTATGGTCGCAAGATCGCCATTAGTCATCCCAATGGCGTGCAGACTTGGTATGGACACCTTTCGCGGATTAGTGTGAAGGTGGGTCAGCGAGTCAAAGTGGGTCAACGCATTGGTTTGGTTGGTGCTACCGGAAATGTCACTGGTACCCACTTGCACTTCGAAGTCCGCAAATATGGCGTGCCAGTAAATCCATTGAAGTGGTTGCGATCGATGGGAATTCGGGTCTGATATGCGTCGTGTTGTAGTAGCAAAGCCAGGGCTTGACGGCCATGACCGTGGAGCCAAAGTTGTCGCGCGCGCCTTGCGAGATGCCGGCATCGAAGTGATCTATACGGGTCTCCATCAAACGCCGGAACAAATTGTTGAGACTGCGATCCAAGAGGATGCCGACATGATTGGACTCTCGATTCTCTCGGGCGCCCACCTCACCCTCTTCGAGCGCTTGATGACGCTTTTGAAAGAGCGAGATGCCACGGACATTCTGGTTTTTGGTGGCGGAATCATTCCGGATGCCGACATTGTCCTTCTGAAGGAAATGGGAGTCTCAGCGGTCTTTACGCCTGGTACCACCATGGACACCATTGTCGAGTGGGTTACTTCACACGTCCCAGCCTGACGATTGCTGGTTCCACGCGATTCAAAGACGCATAATTACCCAAGGTTTTCTTTTCTAAAGGAGCCCTAAAGGAGCATCGTGGATCTATACGAATATCAAGCCCGGGATCTCTTTGAAAGTCACGGCGTTCCAGTGCTTAAAGGCAATGTTGCAACCACGGTAGCTGAGGCAGTATCAGCCGCTGAGGCAATCGGTGGCGTTGTAGTAGTGAAGGCTCAGGTGAAAGTCGGTGGTCGCGGCAAGGCCGGCGGCGTCAAAGTGGCTAAGACGATTGATGAAGTTCGCGAGAATGCCACGAACATTCTTGGGATGGATATCAAGGGGCACACGGTGAATCGCGTGATGATCGCCCAAGGAGCCTCCATTGTTGAGGAGTATTACGTTTCAATTCTGGTAGATCGTGCACAACGTCAATATCTAGTCATGGCATCTACTGCCGGCGGAGTTGAAATCGAACAAGTTGCGCACGAGACTCCAGAGTTGCTTGCCATGGTCGGTATCGACCCGCTCAAGGGAATTGATCGCGCTCTTGCACTTTCTATCGTGCAACAAGCAAAGTTCCCATCCGATATTGAAGGTCAGGTTGCCGATGTATTGGTGACCCTCTGGAAGGTGTTCCAATCTGAAGATGCCACTTTAGTGGAAGTGAATCCCCTCGTAAAAACTTCGGATGGTCGCATCATCGCCCTGGATGGAAAAGTTTCACTTGATGAGAATGCCGGCTTCCGCCATCCCGACCATGAAGCATTGGTTGATGAAAGTGCCACCGATCCTCTCGAAGTTGCCGCTAAGGCTAAGAACTTGAATTATGTAAAGCTTGATGGCGAAGTGGGAATCATCGGCAATGGCGCCGGCCTTGTCATGAGCACACTCGATGTGGTCGCCTATGCAGGCGAGAATTTTGGAGGAGTGCGACCCGCCAACTTCTTGGATATTGGTGGTGGTGCTTCGGCTCAAGTGATGGCTGACGGATTATCGATCATTCTCTCTGACCCAGCTGTGAAGAGCGTGTTCGTGAACGTATTTGGCGGTATCACTTCTTGTGATGCAGTCGCGAACGGCATTGTGCAGGCGCTTTCGATGCTGGGGGATAAGGCAACGAAGCCACTTGTTGTTCGGCTAGATGGCAACAATGTTCTTGAAGGACGCAGAATTTTGAATGAAGCAAACCACCCGCTTGTAGAACAGTTAGACACTATGGATGGCGCAGCTTCTCGCGCCGCTGAGCTCGCAGTAAAGGTTGGAAAGTAACATGGCAATTTTCCTCGATGGTAATTCACGCATTCTCGTTCAAGGCATTACGGGTTCAGAAGGAACCAAACATACGAAGCGCATGCTCGCTTCAGGTAGCCAAGTTGTCGCTGGCGTTACTCCTGGAAAAGGTGGTCAAACAGTAGAAATCGATGGTCATGCCATTCCAGTATTCAACTCAGTGCAAGAGGCGCGCGCGGCTACGCAGGCCAATGTCAGCGTGGTCTTTGTACCGCCTAAGTTCACCAAAGGCGCCGTTATCGAAGCAGTCGATGCCAAGATTGAATTAGTTGTAGTTATCACCGAGGGTGTTCCGGTTCATGACTCGGCTGAATTTTTTGCCTACGCACAAGCGAGCAAACACACGCGCCTTATCGGACCTAACTGTCCTGGATTGATCTCTCCAGGAATATCAAACGCCGGAATTATTCCCGCAGATATTACAAAGAAGGGACCAGTCGGGTTGGTCTCTAAGTCGGGAACTCTGACTTATCAAATGATGTATGAACTTCGTGATCTTGGATTCTCTACCTGCATTGGTATCGGTGGAGACCCCATTATTGGCACGACGCATATCGATGCACTTCGAGCATTTGAAGCCGATCCCGAGACCAAGGTGATCGTCATGATCGGTGAAATTGGTGGCGACGCTGAAGAACGGGCTGCCGCATTTATCAAGGAGCACGTCACCAAGCCCGTGGTCGGATATGTAGCTGGCTTCACGGCCCCCGAAGGTAAGACCATGGGTCATGCAGGCGCAATTGTCTCTGGTTCTTCAGGCACTGCTCAAGCCAAGAAGGAAGCTCTTGAGGCGGCTGGCGTACGCGTTGGCAAAACACCGAGTGAGACTGCTCGCCTTCTGCGCGAGATCCTGTAACAGTTTGCGGGTGAGTGGTCACCGCAATCCTTATGGCTTAGCGCTTCAAGAGGCGCTGCGTGCCCTCACGCTTACTCTCGTGCCGATCCTGCTCATTTCAATTCTTTCTTGGTCGTTTGCTGGAAGCCGTAACGGTCAACTTGGCGACGCGGTTCATGGTGGTGCCTGGATTTGGTTAGCCGCCCACAAGGTATTGCTCCACCTTTCTTTGCCACCCGGCGATATCGCTGGCCTTCTATGGTTTACTCCGCTCGGATTTCTGATCTTTCCGATTGTTGTTCTGCGGGGTGCCTGTAAACGCATGGTGAAAGAGAGTTCGAATTACCGCGGAGGGCTCACCTTGCTCTCGACTACATATGGCGCACTCTTAGGAATCGTCGCGTTGATTTCGGCGACTCATGCAGTTCGGCCCAATCCGCTGAGTGCATTCTTAGCAGGGTTACTTCTCACACTTATCGCAGCTCTCTCGCTGCAAGCACCTCATTTGATCAAAGCCAAGGGTGAGTTATCTCGTATTGTGAAGAGTGCGCTCTTGAACATTGCTGGATTACTTCTCATCTCACTCATACTCTTTCTCGTAGCAACCGTAATGAATTTTTCTCAGATGCTTAATCTCTATGCGGTGCTTCGTGCTGGGTTTGTAGGAACACTCTTAATCACGGCAGTCATGCTCCTGGCGGTACCAAATGCGGTAGTGATGACCATGGCGTACGTGAGCGGGGCCGGATTCGCGGTGGGATCTGGGACGCTCTTCTCGCCATTTTCGGTGAACTCTGCAGAGATTCCAGCGCTGCCGATTCTTGCCGGACTCCCGGCGCAGACCAGCGCGATCACGCATGCCCTGCCCTTGCTGCTCCTCGTGTGGTCCATCTTTACTGGCTATCGATCAGTGGAATCGGGCTTGGATTTAAAGGTTCGACTGCGAGATGGCGCTCTTCATGGAGTGATTGCGCTTTTCGTGTTGGCGCTGCTTAACCTGCTCGCAGGTGGATCACTTCTTGGAGGGCGCCTTTCAGCAATTGGCGCATCCTATTGGCGCATCGCGCTCTTTGGTGGACCAATATTGATTATCGGTGGCGCTCTCGGTGCGCTCTTGGTCGGCTTACTTAACCGTTCGCATCGCGCTTAATCGCGCCTCTAGGTCTGCCCGAAATCCTTCGGTGCAGGAATTTGTTGCCACGTGTGTGTTTGCTCCGAGTTGGCACTCCGCATATCGATTAATTTCTGTGCTGAGCAAGAGCGTGCCGATAGTGGTGAGAAAAGCGACTGCGATCATGATGATGCTGATGATCATGGCTGCCGTGGAGAAGCGAATAGAGAGCACTAGAGCAACAATCGCGACCGCCATAGCAAATGCTTGGCCCTGCCAGGCAGGCAGCGTAAATATCATCAAGAAGATTGACGCGATGGAGGCTAAGAGGGCAAAGCGCGGGCGAAGGACTTTCTTATCAATTTCCATATTGGGTCGCTCCATAGGAGGCAACGCTACCGAGTACCCTCATCACTGTGTTAACTGACCCTCCTAAGATTGTGATTCTGGCTTCAGGCCAAGGTTCACTGGCTGTGGCGGTGATGGCTTCGGCTGGACTGTATGAAGTCGCGGCGGTAATTTCTGATCAACCAACCGCTGGTGTTCTTGGCTATGCGCAAGCAGTGAGCGTCCCCACTGCTGTTGTCGAATTGCAGGGAGATCGTCTCGCGTGGGAAGGGCGGTTGGGTGATGCTGTTGCCTCCTTCTCGCCTCAATTGGTGGTTTCCGCTGGATTTATGCGCATCGTCTCGCCACGTTTCTTGCAACGGTTCCGTGTTATAAATTCCCACCCTTCACTGCTCCCGCTCTTCCCTGGGGCGCATGCTGTTCGAGATGCGCTGCTGGCCGGGGTGAGCCACACGGGATGCACCATTCACTGGGTTGACGAAGGTGTGGATACTGGTGAAGTTATCGCTCAACGGATCGTTGAAGTGCTTCCGGGAGATACTGAGGCAACGTTGCACGAAAGAATCAAAGTCGTGGAGCGTGAACTTCTAGTATCTGTAGTTGAAGCGCTCGTGAAGGGAAATTGAGATGCCAGAATCTCGCAGAAGCGTCACTCGTGCTCTGTTGAGTGTTTATGACAAATCTGGCTTGATTGATTTAGCTCACATTTTGCATTCACATGGGGTGGAAATTGTCTCTACTGGTTCAACTGCGAAGAATATTTCTGACGCCGGTATTCCAGTCACGCCAGTTGAAAGCGTGACTGAATTTCCAGAATGTCTTGATGGTCGCGTGAAGACGCTCCATCCAAAGATTCACGCCGGCATTCTGGCTGATCTCTCATTAGAAAGTCATGTAGCGCAGTTGCAGGAGATGGGTATCACTCCTTTTGATTTAGTGGTAGTCAATCTCTATCCCTTCACTGAGACCGTGGTGTCAGGTGCTTCGCCTGCTGAATGTGTTGAACAGATAGACATCGGCGGCCCCACCATGATCCGTGCAGCTGCCAAGAACTATGGGTCAGTTGCGGTGGTGGTTTCACCATCACAATACACCTGGCTCGCTAAAACCATAACGCGCGGTGGAACTACACTTGAAGAACGAGCACATCTCGCCGCCATGGCTTTCTCCCACACGGCTGACTACGACGTAGCTGTGGCGTCTTGGCTCGGAACCGTACTTGCGCCAAGCGCCTCGGAATTTCCGGCGTGGATCGGGGCAACATGGAATCTTAAGGCGAGCCTTCGTTACGGAGAGAATCCGCATCAGCAAGCAGCGTTGTACGAAAGCGCTTCAAGTGGCGGTGGGCTGGCGGGAGCAGAACAACTTCATGGCAAGGAGATGTCTTACAACAACTATGTAGACGCGGATGCCGCGTGGCGTGCGGCGTGGGATCACTCAGATCCGGCAATTGCGATCATCAAACATACAAACCCGTGCGGCATTGCTTCTGCGAGCACCTTGCTGGTGGCCTATCAAGCTGCCCATGCATGCGATCCGCTTTCTGCATTTGGCGGAATCATCGCTTCGAATCGTCTCTTCACCGCAGATGTCGCGATGGCTTGCCAAGATGTTTTCACTGAGGTGATCATTGCGCCCGAATTTGAAGAGCGGGCTCTCGCAATTCTTCGAGCCAAACCTTCCGTACGTATTTTGCAAGCTGCGCCTCCGAAGAAGAGTGGAGTAGATCTTCGACCCATATTGGGTGGCGCACTTCTTCAGCATTCAGATAGCAATCAAGCTGAAGGCGATCTCAGTAGTAATTGGAAGCTTGTCAGTGGAGCGCCCGCCGATGTAGCAACTTTTGCGGATTTGGAGTTTGCCTGGCGTTGCTTGCGTGCGGTGAAAAGTAACGCCATCGCACTGGTTCATCAGGGCGCAACTGTCGGAATTGGCATGGGGCAAGTGAATCGAGTCGACTCAGCGCGTTTGGCACTCACGCGAGCGGCTGATCGTGCGGAGGGGAGTGTGGCGGCCAGTGATGCATTCTTTCCCTTCGCTGATGGTTTAGAAATCTTGCTCAGCGGCGGAGTTCGGGCAGTGGTGCAACCCGGCGGCAGCATCAGGGATGAAGAGGTGATCGCGCTCGCGCAATCTCGAGGGATCACTATGTACTTTACCGGCGCCCGGCACTTCACCCACTAGCCCAGCGGGTAGGGCTTCACTGGGTAGGCTCCGGCTATGGAAATTAAGAACGCGCAACTGACGCCTCGAGTGCGAACCCTAGGTCTGCTGTTGCTCGGGATGGCGTTGCTCTTCTTGGCGCTCGGGTTTCTGCGCACTGGCGGCCTCATTCTGGCTCTCCTTTTAGCCCTGATGGCCTACTGGCGCTCCCGTCGAAAGATGGCCTGGTCACGCTCAAAGAGGGTGGATGTGGCCACACTCACGCTCTTAGCCGTCGGAGTTGCGGCCTTGACAGTCGCACTTCCTCACGGGAAGTAATATCTTTACATCAAGATATTTTCTGAGAGCGCCCCAGGAGAACAGATGAACGGCCATTTGAATGGAAAAGTTACCGTTGTTGGATCGGGATTTTATGGATCAACGACTGCCCAGCGGCTAGCCGAGTACAACGTCTTTAAGACCGTGGTACTGACAGATATTGTCGAAGGCAAGCCTGAAGGGCTCGCGCTCGATCTCAATCAATCACGTTCGGTTGAGGGGTTCGAAACCAAAGTTATAGGTGCCACCACTGGCATGGATGGCTCCGGATACGAAGCCACCGCCGACTCCGATGTTGTGGTGATCACTGCGGGTCTTCCGCGCAAGCCAGGGATGAGTCGAATGGACCTCTTGGAAACTAACGCGAAAATTGTTCGCGGGGTTGCCGAGAACATCGCCAAGCACAGTCCTCACGCGGTCATTATTGTGGTGTCTAACCCACTTGATGAGATGACAGCGCTTGCGCAAATCGCTTCGAAGTTTCCACACAATCGTGTGATGGGCCAAGCCGGCATGCTCGACACTGCACGCTTCACACACTTTGTGGCTGAAGAACTCGGCGTTGCTGTAGGTGCGGTCAAGACGCTGACTCTGGGTTCGCATGGCGACACCATGGTTCCGGTACCAAGTCGTTGCACCGTTAATGGCAAGTCGCTCTCTGATTTACTCGCTGCCGAGAAGATTGAAGAACTTGTTGTACGCACTCGCAATGGAGGTGCCGAGGTAGTAGCACTTCTTAAGACTGGCTCTGCTTATTATGCACCTTCAGCGGCTGCAGCTCGTATGGCGAAGGCTGTCATCGAAGATTCGGGTGCGATCATGCCGGTCTGCGCTTGGGTGGATGGTGAATACGGTATCAAGGGTGTTTATCTCGGCGTGGAAGCCGAGATCGGTAAGAGTGGTGTTCGCAAGGTCGTCGAGACCGCCCTCACTGCAATAGAAATTGCATCGCTCAAAGAAGCCGCCGAGGCGGTACGAAGCAAGCAATCAGACATTCAAAGTCTGTAGGAGATTCGCATGAGCAAGATCAAAGTAGTTGGTACGGTCGTCGAGATGGATGGCGATGAGATGACTCGTATCATTTGGCAAGTTATCAAAGATCAATTGATTCTTCCTTATCTTGACGTAAACCTTGATTACTACGACCTCTCGATTGAAAATCGAGATGCCACAGATGATCAGGTCACCATTGATTCGGCCCACGCCACCAAGAAGTATGGAGTTGCCGTTAAATGCGCAACGATCACGCCAGATGAGGTTCGCGTTGAAGAGTTTGGCCTGAAGAAGATGTGGAAATCTCCCAACGGAACCGTTCGCAATATCCTAGGCGGCGTAATTTTCCGTGAGCCAATCGTGATTAGCAATATTCCTCGTTTAGTTCCAGGCTGGACCAAGCCCATTGTTATTGGACGTCACGCTTTCGGTGATCAATACAAGGCAACTGATGTGAAAATTCCAGGCGAAGGAAAACTCACTCTCACGTGGACTCCTAAAGATGGTTCTGCGCCGATGGAACTTGAGGTCTTTGACTATCCGAGTCCGGGTATTGCGATGGCGATGTACAACCTCGATGATTCGATTCGGGATTTTGCGCGGGCCTCGATGCAATATGGACTCACCTTGAACTATCCGGTATATCTCAGCACGAAGAACACCATCCTCAAGGCCTATGACGGACGCTTTAAGGATCTCTTTGAGGAGATCTTTGAAACTGAGTACAAGGCCGCATTTGAAAAGGCTGGTCTCACCTACGAGCACCGTTTGATCGATGACATGGTCGCTTCGGCCCTTAAGTGGGAAGGTGGCTACGTCTGGGCTTGCAAGAACTATGACGGCGATGTTGAATCCGACATCGTCGCACAAGGTTTCGGTTCACTGGGTTTGATGACATCAGTTTTGATGACGGGAGACGGCAAAACCGTCGAAGCAGAAGCCGCACATGGCACAGTCACTCGCCACTATCGCATGCATCAACAAGGTAAGCCCACATCAACTAACCCAATTGCTTCGATCTTCGCGTGGACGCGTGGTCTTGCCCATCGCGGGAAGCTCGATGGCACACCTGAGGTTATTGCTTTCGCCAATACCCTCGAGCGCGTCTGCATCGAAACCGTAGAGAGCGGAAAAATGACCAAGGACCTCGCGAGTTTGGTCGGACCTGATCAGGCTTGGTTGACGACCCAAGATTTCTTGGCAGCCATCGATACAAACTTACAAAAGGCGATGGCGTAGATGGTTAGTTCTTAAGGCGCACACCGCTGGTTTTATCAAAGAGGTGCACCTCGCTCGGTGAGAGAAATATTCGCTCACCGATGGAGGGCACCTCTTTTGGTTTACGGCGGAAAATGAGAAAGTCGGCGCCGAGCAGAGAAGCACCCGTTGAGATCGGGGAGGCGTAAACATACGAATCGGCTCCGAGGAATTCCACCGCCTCAACTCGCACCTCTATCCCAATATCACTGATCTCCCATTTATCAGGACGGATACCAACGAGGATGTGGGGGTTGATATCTGGCCCAAAAATGTGCGATGCGGATCCTGAAGAGATTTCCAAGATGTTCATAGCGGGGGAGCCGATGAATGTCGCTACAAAAATATCGGCAGGTTCATCGTAAATTTCCTGAGGTGAGGCCACCTGAAGAAGTTTGCCCTTATTCATTACCGCAACCCGGGTTCCCATAGTCATCGCCTCGGCTTGATCATGGGTGACATAGAGTGTGGTGACGCCTAACTCTCTTTGAAGCGTAGAAATACGGGTGCGTGTACTCGCTCGCAACTTGGCATCAAGGTTTGAGAGCGGTTCATCCATCAGGAATAACTGAGGTTTGCGCACAATGGCACGCCCCATCGCAACTCTTTGCCGCTCGCCACCAGAGAGTTCTTTGGGCTTTCGTTCCAACAACCCTTCAAGGTCTAAGAGCGCGGCGCTCTCTTTTACCCGCATCATTATTTCTTGGGGATCATTGCCGGCAACTTTGAGAGCGAAGCCCATATTCTCTTCAACGCTCATATGCGGATAGAGCGCGTAAGACTGAAAGACCATGGCCACATCTCGATCTTTCGCATCAAGGCGCGAGATGTCTTTGCCATCCAGAATGATTGAGCCAGAGTCGAGTGGTTCCAGACCAGCGAGCATTCTTAATGTGGTGGATTTTCCGCTTCCCGATGGACCCACTAAGACGAGAAATTCGCCGTCTTTAATCTCCAGGTTGAGGTCTGAAACTGTTGCCTCTGCCTTTGCGCTCCGGTCGTAGTGGCGCGTGATGCCACGCAAGCTGACGGCAGCCATCGATTTCTCCATTCTCCCGGCAGGAACGTGCCGGACGATCCTTAGGATGAATGAACAGGTACGAGTGAGCAAGACGAGCATAAGGGCTGAGTGGAGCAGGCAGGTAGCGCGCTAGGCTATGGCTGTGTCAGACGGATCCCTGAGCTGGGGCGCATTCTTCGCCAACGCTGCGCTTGTGCTCGCCTTCATCATTATCGCGGCTGTCTTTGTCGCTGCCGAAATTGCGCTGATCTCCCTTCGAGACGGTCAGGTGCGCGCCTTGTCCGAACGCGGGCGCCGAGGTGAAAAAGTTGCCAAACTGGCGGAGCATCCCAACCGCTTCTTGGCGGCTGTGCAAGTAGGAATTACCGTCTCCACCTTACTTTCTGCTGCCCTAGGCGCAGAGCGCCTCGGACGATTTCTCACCCCAACCTTCGCTAAGTGGGGGCTCAGTGAAGCTGTTGCAGATGTGCTTGCTCTGGTGCTGGTGACTTTGGGGGTTGCTTATGTATCTCTCGTTCTCGGCGAGTTAGTCCCTAAGCGATTAGCCCTGCAAAAGACCGAAGCCATTGCACTGGCAGCTGCACCCACTATCGATCGCATTGCCATTCTCTTTCGTCCGGTCATTTGGGTATTGTCCAAATCAACTGACGTGGTGGTTCGCCTCTTCGGCGTTGACCCACATAAATCGAGAGATGCAATAAGCGAAGAAGAGATCATCAACTTGGTCAGTGGACATGCCTCGCTAGGACTCACTGAACGAGAGATTGTTGAAGAAGTATTTAATGCCACAGACCGACAGATTCATGAGTTCATGATTCCCCGCACCGAAGTAGATTTCTTGGATCAGATTATGACTGTGTCGGAGGCGCGAGACATTGCACTCACCCAGGCGCATTCACGTTATCCGGTGCGTAGGGATTCGGCTGACGACATTGTGGGCTTTATTCACGTGCGTGATCTTCTAGACCCAGCCCGCACATCGATGGGGCTCTCTGGATTTGTGCGCCCGCTGCTCTTCTTACCAGGTACCAAATTCTTGATTCCGGCATTGAACGAAATGAAGCTTGGGCGCCATCACATGGCGATTGTGCTCGATGAATACGGCGGGACAGATGGCATCATCACCCTCGAAGATATCGTCGAGCAGATTCTTGGAGACATTCAAGACGAGTATGACGACGATGAGAGTGTGACCACCCAAGCGCTCTCGGGAGAGTATGAAGTTGATGGTCTTACCTCTTTGGAGGACTTAGTCGAAGAGACCAACATCGATCTCCCTGAAGGCCCGTATGAAACTTTGGCGGGATTCATCCTCCATCACCTAGGACGGCTACCGGATATTGGTACGCGCTTTTCTAAGGAGGGCATCTCCTTTGAGATTTTGGCGCTCGATGGGAAGCGCATTTCACGAGTGCAAATGCGAGTAGATGACCCTCGAGATGGAAAATCCAGTACATCAACAGAACCTGAGATGGAAGAATAAGGTTATGCCTCGCGTCCTCTCAGGAATTCAGCCAACTCATGACTCTTTCCATCTGGGAAATTATCTGGGAGCTGTGCGTCAGTGGGTGGCGCTCCAGGAGAGCCACGATGCTTTCTACTGCGTGGTGGACCTTCATGCGATCACTGTCGAACACGACC
Organism: Actinomycetota bacterium; assembly: GCA_002737595.1. The sequence continues at coordinate 17,973 of NSHZ01000006.1, forward strand.
CAGAGGCGCTGCGCCGCCGCGCCTTGCTCTCCATTGCCCAATTAGTTGCAGCCGGCCTCGATCCTGGAAGGTGCACCCTCTTTGTGCAGTCGCAGGTCCCCGAGCATGCCCAGCTGGCCTGGGTTCTTAGTTGCATTACGGGATTTGGCGAAGCCTCGCGAATGACCCAATTTAAAGATAAGAGTCAAAAAGGTGGTCTTGATCGGGCCACTGTGGGCCTCTTTACATATCCCATCTTGCAAGCTGCCGATATTTTGCTCTATCAAGCCGACGAAGTTCCGGTGGGAGAAGATCAACGCCAACATATCGAGCTCACACGTGATCTTGGCCAACGATTCAATACTCGTTTTGGAGAAACTTTCACTATCCCGAAGGTACACATCGTAAAGAGCACAGCCAAGATCACTGACCTTCAAGAGCCCACATCGAAGATGAGCAAGTCTGCCTCTTCGGCGGCTGGCATTATTGAATTGCTCGACGATCCTGCATTAACGCTGAAGAAAATTAAGAGTGCTGTTACGGATACGGGACGTGAAGTGCAATTCAATCAGAGTGAGAAGCCAGGGATATCTAACCTGCTTACCATTTTCTCTGCTCTCTCCGGAGATGCAATCGGGGATATTGAGAAGCGCTATGCAGATAAAGGGTATGGCGACTTCAAAAAAGATGTTGCGGAGGTGGTAATTGGGTTTGCGGAGCCATTCAAGAAGCGCACTGAGGAAATCATGAGTGATAAGGGTGAGTTAGAGAGAATTCTCAAAGTGGGCTCCGAAAAAGCCAGCGTGGTTGCCCAGGTTACTTTGCAACGCGTTTATGACGCGGTGGGATTCATCCGTCGATAACGGGTGCGTTTCCACATTTTGATTCGCACACGTAATCTCAGAAGTACAACGAGAAGTATGGGAATTAAGATGAGTTTTATCGGAAGCCCTGATGGGGAGATTCCCGAACTCTGAGTAATGGCTTTTTCGGCTTTAGCGAGTTTGGCATTTGCCGGCACCTTCGGGGTGAGGTTTGCTGCTCCCTCAAGTGGCTCTACGAGTACGCCAATGGGCATGACTTTTCCACGTGCCTTAAATCCCCAGTTGAGCAGCTTTACTGCCAGCGCATCTCGGCCATATGGCAGGTACATCATCGTGATGATGATCGTGTGACCATTTCGGGTTGCAGCACCCACATAAGTGTTCTTGCCCTGCGTGGTGTAGCCAGTCTTTACGCCAATCGCTCCTGAATAGGTGGTGAGTAATTTATTTTGGTTGTAAATGGGTAATGGCTTATTGCCTTTGCCAGACCCTAGGAAGGTGTACTTCGTGGTAGCTGCATAACGTCGAAAATCCTCGCGCTTAAGTGCCTCTCGGCTAATGAGGGCTAAGTCATATGCGCTAGAAACTTGCCCAGGCCTATCTAATCCATGCGGGCTGCGCGCGACAGTATCTAGGGCTTGAACGCGCTTTGCTTCACTTTGCATGTAGGTAAGTGTCTTAGTGAGGCCGCCGGCTGAATGTGCGAGCGCCATTCCAGAGTCGTTTGCGGAGAGTAGGAAGAGGGCATACCAGAGAGAGTCAATCGAGTATGCGCGGCCCGGGTAAATGCCGGCTTTCGAACCATCCACTTTGGTGTCACTGAGTTGCCCGATGTACTTGGCGCTCTTATCGAGCCGAGGTAAGAGTGCGAGGGCGGTCAAAGTTTTGAGAGTGCTTGCTGGGGGCAATTTCTTGTGGGGATTCTTAGCTGCCAGAATTTCACCAGTATCAAGATCTGCAATGAGGTATGACTCTGCTTCGCTCGCCGGCAGGGCCCCTATCCCCGGTGCAGAATTTACGACGATGCCACTGCCAAGTGCTGATCCGCCGATGATCTCGGCCGCGTGCGCTGGAAGCGCGGGAGCGGTCAACAAAGAGCCGACGAGCGCTGTCAGTGCCAGGCCGGTAATCGTAGATTTTCTGCAAATAACCATCTGCCTGCAGGTTAGGCAATGGGGCCCTGTAGAGCAGGGTTGCCACACCGAGCTAGATGCGGTGGCCTGCCAGAGAGCTTGTGAGAACAGCCACAGCTGTTGGGCGATAGGGGGAGTCAGGCGCTACCGTGGAGATCATGCCTGCCACACCGCCCTCGAGTGCGCCAAACCCATCGGGTCGCACCGAGTCTGGGCTGCCCTTCAACGCGCGCTATGAAGCAGCCGATCTTGATGGCTGGATTCCAGCCGAACGTATCGGTGTACCGGGTGCCTTCCCATACACCCGCGGTATTCACTCCACCATGTATGTCGGTAGACCATGGACGATGCGCCAATACGCAGGTTTTGGATCCGCGAAGGAATCGAATCTGCGCTACCACCAATTGGTGAAGGCCGGTACTGGTGGGCTCTCAGTAGCTTTCGATCTCCCTACTCAGATGGGGATGGATTCAGATGCACCGCTCGCCCAAGGCGAAGTGGGCAAAGTGGGTGTGGCTATTGATTCTCTAGATGACATGCGCGAACTCTTCGCCGGGATTCCTTTGGGCGAAGTCTCTACCAGCATGACCATTAACGCGCCAGCGTGCATTCTTTTGCTTCTCTACCAGATCGTTGCAGAGGAGCAAGGGATCGCAGCAGCAGATCTCAAGGGCACGATTCAAAACGATGTACTTAAGGAGTACATCGCGCGCGGGACATACATCTATCCACCGCGTGAATCCATTCGACTCATCACGGACATTTTTAAGTATTGCCAAACGAACCTTCCGCAGTGGAACACTATTTCTATCTCTGGGTATCACATGGCCGAAGCCGGTGCCACGCCAGCGCAAGAGGTCGCTTTCACGTTGGCAAATGGGATCGAGTATGTGCGGGCGGCATTAGCGGCCGGACTTGAGATTGACGATTTCGCCCCGCGCCTTGCCTTCTTCTTTGTTTCACGCACGACTATCTTGGAAGAAGTCGCCAAGTTCCGGGCAGCAAGGCGTATTTGGGCGCGTGTGATGCGAGATGAGTTCCACGCTAAGAGCGAAAAGTCTCAAATGCTGCGCTTTCATACGCAGACAGCTGGAGTGCAACTTACTGCGCAACAGCCTGAAGTAAATCTTGTTCGTGTTGCTGTCCAGGCGCTCGCCGCGGTCTTTGGTGGCACTCAGAGTCTTCATACGAACTCTTTTGATGAAGCGATTGCGCTACCCACCGAGAAGGCTGCCAGGCTCGCGCTGCGCACACAGCAAGTAATCGCTTTTGAAACAGACGTAACGAAGACGGTCGATCCATTCGCGGGTTCTTATGCCGTCGAATCTCTCACAGACGATGTGGAAGTTGAAGTACTTCGTCTCATGGCGAAGATTGAAGAGATGGGTGGCGCTGCAGCGGCCATCGAGAAGAGTTTTCAGAAGAGTGAAATTGAACGCAGTGCCTACGAAGTCACCCGTGAGATTGATCGTGGAGATCGCGTGGTTGTGGGAGTCAACAAATTCCAGATCAGTGAAGAAGAGCCTTATACGCCGCTACGAGTCGATCCTACTATCGGTGCGACTCAATGCGAAAAGCTTAAAACATTGCGAGCCACACGAGATAGCGCTGCAGTCGATGCGGCACTCGCCGCGATCAAGAGTGCTGCAGCAGACATCAACGAAAACTTGCTCCCTCCGATGAAGTTGGCCCTCACATTAGGCGCCACCGTCGGTGAAGTTGCCGATCAACTTCGCGCGGTGTGGGGCGTCTACCGCCCCAGCGAGAACTTCTAGTCCTCCTCCTTGTGCTTTAGGCTCTCCCTATGGCACCTATCGGGATTATTGCTGGCACCGGCTTCTACTCGCTCCCCGCACTTCAGGGTTCGACTGCTCGCAAAGTGAGCACGCCCTATGGTGATGCACTGTTGACTAGCGGAAGTTGGAACGGTGTTGCTATTGAATTTGTCACGCGCCACGGGGCCGACCATTCAATCCCACCGAGCAAAGTGAATTATCGAGCGAATATTTCTGCGCTGAAAGAACTAGGCGTCCAGAAAGTGATTGCGGTGAATGTGGTGGGCGGCATTGATCCGACGTTGGCCGCCGGAGACCTCTCGCTGGTTCATGACTTCATTGATTTCACCTCTGGGCGCGAAAGTACTTTCTTTGATGGCGTTCAACCCGGCGGCGTGCAACACGTTGACGTGACGGATGCATACGATGCAGTGATGCGCGGTGCATTAACAGCTTCTGCGTCGAGAGCTGGCATCGCACTCCGAGAGCGTGGAGTTTACGCCGGTTTTAATGGTCCACGTTTTGAAACTCCTGCGGAGATTCGTCTAGCAGCACTTGCGGGCGCCACCGTCGTCGGCATGACGGGTTGCCCTGAAGTGACTCTCGCTAAAGAGGCTGGCCTGCGTTACGCCTCCATCGCGCTCGTTGTGAATCCGGCTGCCGGAGTGAGTGATCAACCCATCACCATGGAAGAGATCAATGCATCGCTCTCCGCTGTGAGCCAGAAAGTCATCACCATTATTGATGGTGCGATCGGCGCCATCTGATGCGTTCTATCCTCATTAAGAATGCAAAGTACGTAGTAACTAGCAACTCAACAAATGAGATTCTAGAAAATGCCACGATCCTCGTACGCGATGGTGTGATTTCTGGAATTAATCCAACTGGCGCGCACGAAGATGTTGAAGTTTTTGATGCAAGAGGGCATTTGATCATGCCCGGGTTGATCAATTCGCATACCCACTTGGCGATGTCACTCCTTCGTGGGTGGGCAGAAGGTGTAGACCTCCAAGGATTCCTGGAACGCGTCTGGGCCGCTGAAGGCGCCATTATGGATCCTGAGACTTGTGCACTCGGTACCGAGCTGGCTGCAGGCGAAGCGCTCATCGGTGGCACCACCACTGCACTTGATATGTACTTTCATCCCACGGCAACACATAGGGCAGCGGTGCAGGTTGGTTTGCGACATATCGCTGGGCCGATCTTCTTAGATTTTGAAGGAATCGATGGATTGAAGTGGCCAGATCGAATTGCGCTGGCAAAGAATTGGCCGGCATCAGCGGCCGAAATCGGTGGGCCACATATTCCGCTCTACTTCATGCCCCACAGCACATATACGGATTCGCCCGAGCATCTTGCAGAGGTAGCCGAGCTCGGCAAGGAAATGGGAGCCCGCGTACATCTCCATGTTTCCGAAACTGTGATGGAAAATGATGACGTACGAACGCGTTTTGGAAAGACACCCGTTGAAGTGCTCCGAGACACCAAGATTCTTGACCTTCCCACCGTGTACGGTCACGGTGTCCACCTCAGCGATTCAGATATTGAAATTTCACTCGCTAAAGGTGCGAGCGTTGCGCATTGCCCCGGAAGCAACCTGAAATTAAATAGTGGTGTCGCCGACATCATGAAGTACAAAGCTGCTGGATTGAAGGTGGGGCTCGGGACAGATGGCTGTTCTTCGAGTAATGACCTCGACATGTGGGCAGTGATTCGCCTCGCAGCTCACTTAGTTTCGCTCAATCATGTAGCTAAAGCTGTAGATGCTGCCTCGATTATTCGTTCAGCAACCATTGAGAGCGCCGAAGCTCTCGGGTTAGGCGATCGAGTTGGCAGCATCGAAGTGGGCAAGGAAGCCGACTTGATAGCTGTCGATCTCTCGGCGCTCCATCTCATGCCGATTCACGATGTGATGGCGTTGCTTGTATATGCCGTCGGGCGTTCCGATGTGAGTGATGTGTGGGTTGCCGGAGATCGCGTTGTTCGCGACCGCGTTCTCACCCACGTAGATACCTTGAGTCTGAGTACTCGCGTTGCAGAACGTGTAAAGGCATTGGATTCGCTCAAATGACCGCCCTTAATTTGGACAGCCTTTCAGCAGAGCAAGTAATCGAGCGCTTCGCGTTGTTGCCACTAGAGGGCGAGGGCGGTTACTTCTCACTCGTGCAACGTGACGAACACGGAAACGCGATCTACTTCCTGATGACTCCGGGGCAGTTCTCTGCTTGGCATCGTCTCAAGGAGCGCGAAACTTGGGTGCTCATCGGTGGCGACCCACTTGTGCTCCATATTAAAGATGAGCAGTACGGACGGATAGAACTATCGCGATCGGGAGAACTTTCCGCAAGCGTGGCACCGGGCGAGTGGATGGCGGCTGAGACTCTTGGCGAGTGGTCTCTTGTACTTTGTTATCTTGCACCGCCCTTCTCTGCCATGGAGCTCGCCTCTTCGGCTTTAGTAGATGCTTGGCGAGAACACATCCCTGAACTGCCTCGCCTCGTGCACGAGTAGAGTGCCGATATGACGAATTCATTTGCTGGACGCACGATTCTTATCACAGGTGCAGGGCGAAATGTTGGTGCCCATCTTGTGTCACATTTCGCTGCCCAAGGTGCGTTTGTCATGGCAGCCACCAAGTCAACCGCGGTACAGGTAGGGGAGAACGTCGCACAGATTGAGGTTGATCTTGCCGAAGTGGGTGCCGGTGTGCGATTGATGTCGGAAGCGCTCGCTCTTCGCCCCTCGATCGATTACGTCATCAACAATGCTGCGCGTCAGGATGTGGCCCTGCTTTCTCACGAGGAACCAGAACGCATTGCTGATCTCTTTCAAGTAAACGTTGGTGCGATCGCCGAAATCTTGGCAACCATTGCTCGCGGCAGAACCGGTGTGCAATCTGTTCTGAATATCACCTCTATCGAGGCCCTGCGCCCCCGCCCCGGTCACGCCATCTACGGGGCCACTAAAGCCGCGCTCGATGCACTCACTCGATCCGCCGCAGTGGAGTTGGCTCCGAGCTGCCGGGTCAATGGACTCCGCTTAGGACTTATTGAGAGCCCTGGGATCGCTGAAGCTTGGCCTGAAGGGGTCGGTTCCTGGGGCGCCCATGCCCCGCTGAAGCGGATGGGTCAGCAGAGAGACATCAGTGAGGCGATCGAGTATTTACTACCTGCTACGTGGGCAACTGGGTCAATTCTCGATCTCGACGGTGGCATAGGCGTCGTCGCTCCTTGGTAGATGTTGGTCGGGAGCTGGCTCTTGTGATCAAACTGCATTCAGCTTAGATGTAGTGTTACGGCGAAAGATTCCGTATCAATACTTCGAGGAGATTTAATGGCTGCAGAGATCGTTGACAAAATGTCCATTGGAACCACAGGCGTTCAATATCACGTGGGAGTCAAAGAAGGCGACATTAGCGACATCGTTCTGATGCCAGGAGATCCGTTTCGAGTTCAACTCATTGCTAATCGCTTAGAGAATGCTGTCGAGGTCGCGCATAAGCGAGAATATAGAACTGTCACTGGCTATTACAAAGGACGCAAAATTACTGCTTGTTCAAGTGGGATGGGTTGTCCCTCAACTGCGATTGGAGTCGAGGAACTCGCTCGAGTTGGTGGACGCGTCTTTATTCGAGTTGGTAGTACGGCTGCAACTCAAGCACATATCAATGTCGGAGATTTAATCATCAGCGAGGGATCATTTCGCAATGACGGAACAACCGCGGCTTACGTGCCGGCCGGGTTTCCAGCTGTACCCGATTTTGAATTGACGCTTGCGCTCATCAACGCCGGAAAAGATTTGGCAGTTGAAAAAGGGTTTACCGTTCATTCAGGTATCAATGCCACGGACGATGCTTTCTACGCAGAGACGCCTGAGTGGATCGCGCAAATGGAGAAGATGGGGCTCACCAATGTTGAGATGGAAAGCTCTGCGCTCTTCATTGTGGCTCGTCTCCGGGGTTTGAGAGCAGCGATGGTCTGTGCGGTTTCCGCCAACTTGGTAACCAACGATGTTGTTTATGGTCGTCCAAATACCCGCCTCGCCGTGGGTTGGGAACATAGCATCGACGTGGCTCTCGAAGCCGTTCACCGCATGGGGATATAAGGAAGCTAGCTTCATGCTCATTAACCTTCACACACACCTCGAAGGAACCGTACGTCCTAGTACTGCAGCAGAACTTGCTGAGCCCATGGGAGTGCCAACCCCTGAAGGTGGGTGGGAGAACGCTTTTCGTATAAAGGAAAAGGGTGATCTCACTATTTTCCTTACGCATGTTGCCATGGCCTATCCATTACTTGGTAACGCCGAAAATCTTCGCCGGGTCGCTTTTGAGGCAGTAGAGGATGCAGCTCAAGATGGGCAGTCGTACATTGAATTGCGGCTTGGCCCAGCGACGCACGCGAGGGTGGATTTGAGCATTCGCCACGTATTAGAGGCGGTCTGTCGTGGAGTTGAGGAAGCGAAAGTACATACAGGTATTCGCGCTGGAGTTATTGCATGCATGCTGCGACATGAGACAGATGAAATTATTGCTGAAATCGCACATGCAGCGATTGCGCTCGCGAACTCCGGCATTGTTGGAATAGATATTGCTGGTGATGAAATTCTCTATCCATCCCTCGCGCGCTACGCACCCCTTTATGACTTAGCGCGGGCGGCCGGTCTTGGCTTGACTGCGCACGCTGCCGAAGCTGGGCCAGCGAGCGCAGGAAAAGAAGCGGTTGAGTTATTAGGCGTGACGCGAATTGGCCATGGAAGTAATTTGGCGAGCGATCCAGAAATGCTTGAGTGGGTACGCGCGAAAGGTGTCACTATCGAGGTCTGTCCGACTTCAAATGTGCTCACTGGTGCGGCGCCAAGTTTGAAAGAGCACCCGGTGGTGGATTTTGTGAAAGCCGGAGTCAAGGTTGCGTTGGGTGATGATGACCCAGAGAACACTGGCGTTCGACTGAGTCAGGAAGCATATTTGCTGGTCAGCGAAGGTGGGCTCCTTGCCGAAGATATGAGGAAATTTGCCTACGACGGAATCAGCGCAGCGTTTTGTAGCCCAGATATTCGTGCAAAGCTCCTGTTGAAGTGGGGTAAGGAGTAGACCTGTGCAAAGCCAGTTCCCATCCCTCAAGGGGTACTTGAGGGATGCGAAACTCCGAGATTCCACTTCTAGGAGCCCAGCCTCAATTCGGATAGGGTGATCCTAAATTGTTAGCGGCTTTCCTAGCCTCTGATAAACCCTGTTAGCCCGAAAGGGCTTGTGAGAGGAGATCCATGAACAAGCGCATAACTGCTGTTGTTGCCGCATTTGCTTTGGCAGCACTTGGTTTCGCTCTATCCCCAGCTTCGGCTGCGGTAAAGACTGCTGACGAGTCGTCATGTGGCATGGCTGGCGCATTTTGTGTCGGCGTAGTTACGGACACCGGCAAGGTCGACGATAAGTCGTTTAACCAAGCTTCTTGGGAAGGCGCGAAGGCTGGTGCCGCAAAGGCAGGCGGCTTCTCGAAGTACATCGAATCACTTGATTCAAAGGATTACGCAGCCAACATTGATCTCTTTGCTTCTAAGAAGTACAACGTCATCGTGACCGTTGGTTTCTTGATGGCTGACGCCACTGTGGCTGCTGCAGCGAAGTATCCAGATATCAAGTTCATCGGTGTGGATCAATTCAACGGTACTACTGCTGCTAACTTCAGTGGACTTATCTTCGATGAAGATAAGGGTGGCTTTATTGTTGGCTACCTTGCTGGCTACCTTACGAAGAGCGGCAAGACTGCCGCAATTGCTGGCGGACCAAGCACCATTCCTCCAGTCCGTAAGTACATCGAAGGCTTCGCCAATGGCGTTGCATATGCTGGCAAGGAGCAAAAGAAGAAGCTTGCCAAGGCATCTACGGTGTACTACACCGGTGCTAACGCTTTCAATGATCCAGTCTGGGGAGCTACCACTGCAAAGCAGTACCTCTCACAAGGCTATGACGTCATCTTCGCAGCTGGTGGAAGAACCGGAAACGGTGGACTTGCAGCGATTGCAAAGAAGAAGGGTGCACTCTGCATCGGCGTTGACCTTGATCAATGGCTCACTCTCCCTGAGGCACATGGTTGCCTGGTTACGTCAGCCGAGAAGCGCCTTGTTGCTGGAGTGAGTTCTCTTGTGGGTCAGATAAAGGGTGGCACGTTCAAGGGTGGCAACTTCGTTGGCACTGTGGGCGCGTCTCCTTACCACGATCTCAAAAATAGGGTTCCTGCCGCAGTCCAGAAGAAGGTCTCCGCAACTCTCAAGAAATTGATTGACGGTTCACTTCCTACAGGCGTAAAGCAGTAATCAGCTAAGAAATTGCAGGAAAGGAGCGGGGGACATACTTCGGTGTGTTCCCCGCTCCCATTTTGACTCGGGTCAGTCGTCATCCGCGAAAGGATTTTTGTGTTCAATGTGAAGGTTTTCAGGGCGTGGTTGACCCCGCTAGTCGCTGTGTTCATTGCATTCGGCATAGGAGCCCTACTGATGCTCCTCCAGGGTGCGCACCCGATGGACGCATACGGATCTCTCTTCAGTCGCGGATTTGGATCTTGGGAAGGTTTTGCTAAAACCCTAGGCAAAGCGACCCCCTTGATGTTGAGCGGGCTTGCGGTGACAATTGGGTTGCGCTCAGGGCTTTTTAATATTGGTGTACAAGGGCAATTAGTGTCGGGTGCACTTGCAGCTGGATGGGCTGGCTATGCAATTCATGGATTACCGATTTACATCCACCTTCCGATTGCGTTGTTATTTGGAATTGCTTTTGGAGCCTTGGTGGGTTGGATTGCAGGAGCCCTGAAGGCCTATCGCGGAATCCACGAAGTTATCACGACGATCATGATAAATAGCATCGTGCTTGCCTTAGTCGACTACTTAGCAGGCCATAACTTTCAAGAGCCGGGACAAACGCTAGCTCGCACCTCGGCAGTCTTGCCTTCGGCCACGATTCCTAAAATTTTTGGGTTGCCCTCTGGTTTCTTCTTTGCAGTATTGCTGTCTTGGGGAGTCTGGTGGGTTTTCCAACGCACGACGAGCGGCTTCAGGCTTGACACGGTAGGTCGTAATAAGAATGCAGCGTGGTACGCCGGCATTTCGGTGAAGCGTTCAGTTCTGATCGCGATGGGTGTGGGAGGCGCAATTGCAGGATTGGGTGGCGCCATTGAAACTCTCGGAGTTATCGGCCGGTTCGAACCAACTTTCAACACCGGGCTCGGTTTTGACGGAATCACAATTGCCTTGCTTGGGCGGGCAAATCCACTTGGCGTGATTCCGGGCGCGATTTTGATCGGAGGCATCCGCGGGGCTTCTGCGAGTATGCAATTTGATGCAGGTGTAGCACCCGAGATTGTCGATCTCATTCTTGCTCTTATTCTTTTCTGCGTCACAGCCCCATTCTTGTCAAAATGGCTCAGGAGCACCGAAGTAGGGGCCAAAATCACCAGCGGATGGAGTAACTGATGACGAGGTTTCTCTCATTCAAATGGATTTTGACATTCATCTTGATCGCAATCACCGGTTACCTTTATTCGAGAGACGGAGTCATTACGACTTCGGTAGTTGCGACAGCTATGGTTTTCGGCCTCCCGTTAGCCCTTGCTGCGATGGTCGGCATCATGTGTGAGCGCACTGGAATTATAAATATTGGAATTGAAGGGACTCTTCTCTTTTCCTCTTTCATTGGATTCTTCGTCGCATCGAGTACGAATAACGGCGTCTTCGGAATTTTCTCGGCGATCCTTGCCGGAGTGGTGACGGGGCTCTTCTTGGCCTTTATGTCTATTTCATGGAAAATGGACCAAATTATTGCTGGAACGATCATCAATATTTTGGCAACCGGCTTGACATCATTTCTTTATACCCAAGGCCGCATGGCGCCTACTACTTTCCCGATAGATATCCCCTTCTTTTCTACTATCCCATTTTTTGGTCAAGTTCTGTTCATGCATGGGCCACTTGTTTATTTTGGGCTAGTTGTCATATTTGCTCTCTATGTGGCGCTCTATCACACGAGCTGGGGGCTGCGCTCTCGCGCAGTCGGCGAGCATCCTGGCAGCGCAGATACCGCAGGCGTTTCGGTCTTTAGGCTTCGCTACCTCAACGTTGCTCTCGCAGGTGCAGTAGGTGGGCTTGCGGGCGCTTACCTAAGTTTGGAACTAGTTGGCTCGTGGGATCGCGGGTTTACCGCTGGTAAAGGCTTTACCGCATTGGCCTTGATGATCTTCGGCAGATGGAACCCAATGGGAGCCCTCGCAGCGGCCATGTTCTTTGGAGTTGCCCAAGCCATTACAAATCAATTGATGTTTGCTGATGTTGCACATATTCCTGAACAATTCGTGAATATGCTTCCCTATGTTCTCACGATCGTGGTCCTTGCAATTTCAGCAGGCAAAGTACGCCCACCGGCAGCTGAAGGTCAGCAGTACGAGAAGGAGCAGGCATAATGAGCGCCCTTCTCGAAATCACCAATGTCACTAAGACTTTTCCAGGAGTGGTGGCAAACGAAAATATTTCAATCTCAGTTTCTGCCGGTGAAATTGTGGCTTTGCTCGGGGAAAATGGTGCCGGAAAATCTACGCTCGTGAAGAGCGTCTTTGGCATGGTACGTCCCGACTCGGGGGAGATTCGAATAAAAGGTGAACTTATTACTCCGGGAGATACAAGCGGTGCCATCGCGCGTGGCGTGGGCATGGTGCACCAACACTTTCAACTCGTTCCCGTGATGACCGTTACGGAAAATATCATCCTTGGCGATGAGCCAAAGCGTGGCATCTTCCTTAACATGAAGGAGGCACGCGCAGAAGTATTAGCACTCTCTGAAAAGTATGGCCTTGAGGTAGATCCAGATGCATTTGTCGAAGATCTCGCAGTGGGAACTCAGCAACGCATCGAAATTCTCAAGGCGCTTCGCAAAGATGTTGATCTGCTCATCCTTGATGAACCCACCGCAGTTCTGACACCGCAAGAGACCGACGAGCTCCTGCAAGTGATGAGGAACTTGGCCTCCGCGGGCGTGGGCGTGCTCTTTATTACCCACAAACTCCGTGAGGTCATGGCGGTTGCTGACCGGGTTGTAGTGCTTCGCAATGGTCGCGTGGCCGGCAGCACTTCTCCTAAGGAAACAGACGAAGAGGGCTTAGCCCAACTCATGGTGGGCCGCAACGTGGTGCTTCAGGTTGAAAAGGGCGAAGCGAAACCAGAGGCAGCGACCTTGGTAATTAGAGATTTGAGTGTCAACGATGACCGCAAGCATTTAGCTGTCAATGGTCTCAATCTCGAGGTGCGAGCCGGTGAGATAGTCGGAGTGGCTGGCGTCGAAGGCAATGGCCAACGAGAGCTTGTAGAAGCAATTTGTGGAATGCGTCCGCGCATCAGCGGCGAAATTCTAGTCGCTGGGGAGTCTACGCCAGATATGCATCCTCATAAAGTCCATTCCATGGGTGTCTCTCACATCCCCGAAGATCGCGAAAAGCACGGCTTAGTGGCCACCTATTCGATTGAAGATAACCTGGTTCTCAACCAATTCGATCGTGCACCGTTTGCCAAAGGCTGGATTCGCAACATGGCAGCTTTAGAAGAGAATGCCACTCGTTTAGTAAAAGAATTTGATATCCGAACTCCGTCGATTACGACAACCGCTAGTGCACTCTCGGGCGGAAATAAGCAGAAGGTTGTCGTCGCGCGCGAATTAAGCCAAGACACTCGCGTAGTAGTCGCTGCGCAACCGACTCGTGGCGTCGATGTGGGGTCAATTGAATTCATTCATAATCAACTGATCGCTGCGCGCGATGCCGGAGCGGCCGTGCTCTTGGTCTCGGCCGAGCTCGATGAAATTCTTTCGCTTGCCGATCGAGTTGCCGTGATGTTTGGTGGAAAGATCGTGGCCATTTTGGATGCCAAAGAAGCCGAGCGCGTTCTTGTGGGTCGACTTATGGCCGGTCTTTCAGCATGATGAGTGCTCTATGAGCATTCAGATTGATTGGGAAGTCCTTAAGGCTGCGGCCATCTCTGCTATGGAACGTGCTTACGCTCCCTACTCAAAGTACCCAGTGGGAGTCGCCGGACTTGTCGATGACGGACGAATTATCTCGGGTTGCAATGTAGAGAACGCCTCCTATGGCCTCACCCTCTGTGCTGAGTGCGGCATGGTCTCTTCATTACACGCTACGGGCGGTGGACGTTTGGTTGCGGTCGCGTGCGTGGACGCTACGGGTGAAGCACTGATGCCCTGTGGTCGTTGTCGCCAATTGCTCTTCGAGCATGGAGGCCCCGAACTACAAGTCTGGATGCCGACCGGTGTGCGACGGATGAAGGAAGTTCTCCCCGAAGCCTTCGGCCCTTCGCATTTAGAGAAGAATTAACATGAGCGTAGAACCATTTGCTGCCGTAGATGTGATCGGCGCCAAACGTGATGGCCACGAACTCACGCATGCGCAGATTGACTGGATTGTTGATGCATACACCCGTGGGGTAGTAGCCGACGAGCAGATGTCGGCGCTTCTGATGGCTATTCTCCTCAATGGTATGAATCGTAAAGAGATCACTCGTTGGACTACCGCCATGATTAACACTGGTGAACGAATGAGTTGGTCGATGCTCGATCGCCCTACGACCGATAAGCATTCAACTGGTGGGGTAGGAGACAAGATCACCCTGCCGCTCGCACCAATTGTGGCTGCGTGCGGCGCCGCTGTCCCACAACTCTCTGGTCGGGGCCTTGGGCATACGGGCGGAACGCTCGACAAATTGGAGTCGATCCCAGGTTGGCGTGCTTCGCTATCAAATGCAGAGATGCTTGGGGTATTGCAGAGTACGGGAGCAGTTATATGCGCCGCCGGAGCTGGTCTGGCTCCTGCGGATAAGAAGATTTACGCACTCCGCGACGTCACAGGAACAGTTCCCGCAATTCCTTTGATCGCTTCTTCCATCATGAGTAAGAAGATCGCCGAAGGTACGGGTGCGCTAGTGCTCGATGTAAAGACCGGCTCTGGTGCATTTATGAGCGATCCTAAGAAAGCTCGTGAGTTAGCAGAGGTCATGGTCACACTTGGTACCGATGCGGGGGTCAATACTGTCGCACTTGTCACTGCCATGGATGTGCCACTCGGTCTCACCGCGGGGAATGCATTAGAGGTGCGTGAGTCAGTAGAAGTACTCGCTGGTGGCGGACCGAAAGATGTTGTTGAACTAACACTCGCGCTTGCACGTGAAATGCTTACTCTGGTGGGTATTGAGAAGGATCCGGCAGATACATTGCGCGATGGCAGTGCGATGGATGTCTGGCGTCGGATGATTAGTGCGCAAGGCGGTAATCCTGATGCTCCATTGCCGGTTGCTGCCCATCAAGAGGTAGTGATGGCTGATAAGAGTGGAGTAGTTGCCTCGATGGACGCACTCGCTGTCGGGGTGGCTGCCTGGCGTTTAGGCGCTGGTCGTGCGCGCCAAGGCGAAGTTGTGCAAGCTGGAGCTGGAGTTAAAATTCATGCCAAGCCAGGTGAGCAAATATCGAAAGGTTCGCCTCTTTTTACCCTCCACACCGAGACCCCCGAGCGCTTCGCTTACGCGTTAGAAGCATTGCAAGATGGCTGGTCAATAGGGGAAAAGGCGAGCGCCACACTGCCACTCATTGTGGATCGCATTAACGCGTAAGATTGGTTTATGCTTCGCCTCCTCAAAGTCCCCGTACAAATCCCCGTTCCAGGTGGAAAAGTCATCGACGAGTTTGTTGGTGGCGTAGCAACTCAAAGTTCTCATATCTCGGTCGCCAAAATGAAGATCGGAAGAGCG
>NSHZ01000060.1 GCA_002737595.1 Actinomycetota bacterium
AAGGCAGAGTTCGCCTGATTGCCATTTGACGATGGCACCCAGAGCTGAGATTTCTTCAGAGGTGTCGAGCGTATAAACCCAAGAAACCACCTCTGGGTCACCGGGAGCGACGGAGGCATCAGGTGAATGTAGTGCGAGGAAATTAGCGATCAACTCATCGGGGAGGGGAGTTATTGCTGTCGTACTTACGCGTGTTGGAAGGAGCGCGGCTGCGTAGAAATTCCACGTTCCGCGTATGAGTGACCCCTCGGGAGGCTGCGCTGTGCGTGGAAGAGTGAAGCGTTGCCATTCAGTCAGCGATCCTGCCTTCGTCCCAAGAGCGATCCCAAAGCCTTCATTGTTGGTGATCCAAATGGTCTCATCATCGAAGATGGCGTCGGCGAATCGGTTTTCGGCAATAGCGAATCGTACGTAGTTATTTCTCCCAAAGAGTTTTTCGGCAGTTGCTAATAACTCGGGAAAGGTGAGATGCGTCGCCACACAGTGATCGTAATCCAGATTAGGCTAAGTGGGTGCTCTTCGATACGCCCCGAAATACCGTTGCCCCGTTGGCAGCCCGCATGCGCCCCACTACCCGCGGTGGGGTGGTCAGCCAGGATCATCTCTTAGGCGAAGGGGCACCGCTACGTCGATTGATAGATGGTGTTCCAGGATCGATGTCGAGTGTCATCCTGTACGGCCCTCCCGGTTCGGGCAAGACGACTCTTGCTCAGCTCATCGCCCAGAGCGGTGCTCGCGAATTCGTGGAGATATCTGCCGTCTCGGCTGGCGTGAAGGAGGTGCGCGAGGCGTTAGAGCGCGCCAGATTTGATTTGGGCTCCTCGGGGCGCGAGACGGTGCTCTTCATCGACGAGGTGCATCGATTTAGTAAGGCGCAGCAGGACGCATTGCTTCCTGCGGTGGAAAATCGATTAGTCACTCTTGTGGCGGCAACTACCGAGAATCCTTCGTTTTCTATTATCTCGCCGCTACTCTCACGATCATTGCTCATCACTTTGCGAGCCCATTCGGATCAGGAGATTGGGATACTCATAGATCGTGCACTGACCGCTTCGCAAGGACTCGATAACAAGTACAAACTGGCCGATGAAGCACGGACGGCGTTGATCACATTCGCACAAGGGGATGCGCGGCGCGCGCTTACCTACTTGGAGGCGGGGGTGGCGCTGCTTGCCGAAGGTGAACACCTCACGACCGTGATTCTTTCACGGGCAGTTGATCGAGTGATCGCTTCGCTCGACGGTGACAGCCACTACGACATGGCAAGCGCATTCATTAAGAGCATCAGGGGTTCAGATGTTGATGCCGCAATGCATTACTTGGCACGTATGTTGGAGTCCGGCGAGGATCCTCGTTTCATTGCACGTCGGCTCATGATTAGTGCGAGCGAAGATGTGGGCTTGGCTGACCCAGGAGCGCTCGGAGTTACGGTCGCGGCCGCGAATGCGGTGGCGTTGATCGGGATGCCCGAGGCGCGGATCATTTTGGCAGAAGCGACGGCCTATCTCGCGGTCGCCCCTAAATCCAACGCTTCTTATCTAGCCATTGATGCGGCAATCGCTGACGTGCGAGCTGGCAAATCCGGACCAATTCCGTCCCACTTGCGCGATGCCAACTCGGGGGCGCACAGCGACGATATCGCTCGGGAATCGCGCCAAAGCGCTCCCTACCGGTACCCTCACGACTATCCAGAAGGTGTGGTGGCCGGCTCTTACCTGCCAGATGCGCTCCAAGGACGTGAATATTATGAGCCCACAGAACGTGGCTTTGAAGCTCGGGTACGACAGAGTTTGATCAAGATCAAATCGATTTTGATGGGTGAAGGGTAGGGGTAGAGATGAGCGGTGGAGATATCGCGGGGTTAGTGGCCGCTGGCGCATTATTGATCTTTGTCCTAGCCTTCGCGGTGCCTTTGATGAAGCTTGGAAAAGTGCTCGATGAAACTTCGAATGTCATCAAGGCGGTAGGTGGGAAGACCATGCCTCTCATGGACGAGGTCACCACCACGGTCACTCTGACTAACACGCAACTTGAACGGGTGGATGCGATCACTCGCAACGTGCAGAGCACCACCGAAAGCATCTCAGGATTGACCCAGTCATTCACCGATACTTTGAGTGGGCCTTTACTGAAGGCGGCTGCTTTCTCATTAGGACTCCGTAAAAACACTCGCGAGCGCGGACGCGGCAATGACGAGAACTCACGCCGCCGCTCTCGTCGTCATCATTCAGGGTAGCTTTTAATGGAATCAGCAGAGATTAGACGACGCTGGCTTGCCTTCTTTGAAAATGGCAATTCGCTGGGTCTCAATCACGCGGTCGTGCCCTCAGCATCGCTTATCGCCGGTGACCCTAACTTGTTGTTGGTCAACGCTGGCATGGTTCCATTTAAGCCATATTTTCTTGGTGAGTTAGCAACTCCTTATCCACGCGCCACGAGTGTGCAAAAGTGCGTGCGAACTCTCGACATCGATGAAGTAGGTAAGACAACTCGCCATGCTTCATTCTTCCAGATGTGCGGGAACTTCTCATTCGGGGATTACTTCAAAGAAGGCGCTATCGCTCTGGCGTGGGAGCTGCTCACTAAGCCAATTTCTGATGGTGGGTTTGGATTTCCGGAAGAGCGACTTTGGGTAACTGTCTATCTCGATGACGACGAAGCCGCAGACATATGGCACCATCAAGTGGGTGTCCCAAAGGAGCGCATTCAACGTCGCGATATGGCCGACAACTTCTGGTCGATGGGCGTGCCCGGGCCTTGCGGTCCTTGTAGCGAAATTTATTACGATCGTGGTCCCGAATATGGCCGTGAAGGTGGGCCCATTGCGGATGAAGATCGTTACCTTGAGGTGTGGAATCTGGTTTTCATGCAATTCGAACGAGGCGCCGGTGGAGGTAAAGATAGTTATCCGATTCTTGGCGAATTGCCGGCAAAGAATATTGATACAGGTCTAGGTCTGGAGCGCACCGCAGCGCTCTTGCAAGGCGTAGAGAATATTTACGAAATCGATACGACCATGATGATACTCAATCGCGCGAGTTCCATCACGGGTGTCAAATATGGAAAAGACCCCCTTACCGACGTGAGGTTGCGTGTTATTGCCGATCATGCACGCACCAGCGCGATGCTCATTGGTGATGGAGTCACTCCGGGTAATGAGGGCCGAGGATATGTCCTCAGGCGGATGATGCGGCGCACAGTCCGAAACATGCGCTTACTAGGAGCCCACGATCCGATCATGAGTCAGCTGATCGATTCCAGCATCCTTGCCATGGGGTCGCAATACCCAGATCTCGAGGTAGATCGTAAGCGCATCGAAAGCGTCGCAGTGTCGGAGGAAGAGTCCTTCTTGCAGACTCTGCGTGCCGGAACTCAGATTTTTGATTTAGCGGCACAGGCCACCAAGAGCAGCGGCGCGGAACAAATTACTGGGGATGAAGTCTTCAAACTTCACGACACTTTCGGGTTCCCCTTTGATCTCACACTTGAAATGGCCTCTGAAGCTGGGCTTTCCGTAGATGAAGAGGGTTTCCGAAGGTTAATGAAAGAGCAACGTGATCGCGCTAAAGCCGATGCCCGATCGAAAAAGAGTGGACATGTGGACCTCTCGGCCTATCGCGAAATCCTTGAACGAGCTGGCGCTTCAAAGTTTCTGGGCTATGAAAAACTTGATGTCGAATCGCGGGTAGTCGGGCTTCTCAAAGCTGGCGCAAAGGTGAATAGCGCACAAGTGGGCGATGAGGTCGAGGTGGTACTCGAACAAACTCCCTTCTACGCAGAAGGTGGCGGCCAACTGGCCGACGGAGGTCTGATACAAACAAGTGATGGGGCCATCATCGAGATTGACGATGTGCAAACTCCGCTTCCCGGCCTGATCGTCCATCGGGGTCGAGTCATTGATGGTTCGTTCTCAATCTCCACTAATGCACATGCGAAAATCGACGTAGAACGCCGTCGAGCAATATCTCGTGCACATACAGCGACACACTTAGTTCACAAAGCTTTCCGAGAACATCTCGGAGAAACAGCTACGCAAGCCGGCTCTGAAAATGCCCCAGGACGATTTCGTTTTGATTTTGCGGCAACTGGTGCCATCCCACTTGCGATGATGGAGGAAGTCGAAGCCCAGGTCAACGTTGTGCTCTCTGACGACCTCGCAGTCACTTCGCAAATCATGTCGTTGCCTGAAGCCAAGGCGATGGGGGCGATGGCGCTCTTCGGCGAAAAGTATGGCGAAAGTGTTCGAGTAGTAAGTGTCGGAGATTGGACAAGTGAGCTCTGTGGTGGCACGCATGCAGAGCGCTCTGGCCAGCTCGGAATTGTGAAATTACTGGGTGAATCATCGATTGGGGCAGGTGTGCGTCGCGTGGAGGCCTTAGTCGGTCGCGATGCCTACTCTTTCCTAGCTCGCGAGTACACCTTACTTAACTCGTTGACTGAGATTATTAAGGGCGCGCGAACAGAAGAGCTTCCTGCACGGATTAATAATCTCATCACCCGTTTACGCGATGCGGAAAAAGATCTCTCAGCGGTGCGCGCTGCGCAACTCTTAGAAGGTGCTGCAGCCATCCTCGAAGGCGCGAAATCATTTGGCGATATCACTTTAATTGCTCATCGCGCACCTAGCGGTGCAGGTCCAGATGACGTACGAAAACTCGTTCTTGATTTGAAGGAACGACTCAAGGGAAGGAATGCGGTCGTTGCTATTGCCGGCGACGCGGATTCAAAACCATTTATGATCGTTGCAACAGATGAGGGAGCACGGACTCGGGGCGCTAAAGCAGGCGAGTTGGCAAAATCTGCCGCTAGCGTTCTCGGCGGTGGCGGTGGCGGCAAGGATGATCTCGCACAAGGTGGCGGTGTCGATATCACCAAGATTGCTGACGCGTTAGCAACAGTGACTACTTCGGTACAAGCGCTCAAGTAATGCGCGTTGGACGTCGTCTAGGCCTGGATTACGGAAGTGTGCGCTTAGGTGTGGCCATTTCCGATCCACATGGTGTGCTCGCTACACCTTATGAAACACTGCAACTTGAGGTTGCGATCACAGAGTTGATCCGCATTGTGGAGGTTGAAGAGATCATTGAGATTGTTCTAGGGCTCCCTAAGCATCTCAATGGTTCGGAAGGCGCATCAGCTGACCTGGTGCGGGCATTTGCGGAAGATTTGCGCACCTGCGGTGTACCGATTCGCTTTGTTGATGAAAGAAGCACGACGGTCTCTGCTGCCGCGCAATTGCGCCAGAGTGGTCGTACTTCCAAGACATCAAAGTTGATCATTGACCAGGCGACGGCGGTTATCATTCTGCAAGGCGCTCTTGACGCGGAGAAGAGTGGTCGACTCCCGGGTGAGGTACTCACTTGAAAAAGAGATTGCTGCTCGTCATCCTCGCGGGTGCGTTGACTATCGGAGCGCTCGCCTTTTTCACCTCTCGCCCTCCTGAACTCGACTTCCCGGCTAATACTGCTACCGCTGAAATTGCTTTTACTATTTCACTAGGTGAGTCAGGAAGTGATATTGCACGCGCGCTGGCTAAAGCTGGGATCGTAAAGACCTGGGAAGCATTTTTTAACGTAGCGGTAACGGATAAGCGTTCTCTCTCATTGCAACCTGGAACAAGAAGGATACACGCGCACCAAGTTTCGAGGTTAGTCCTGGAAGAGTTGCTAGATCCTGCGCGATTAGTTGGAGTAGTACTGATTCCTGAGGGTGCACGCATCTCGAATGTCATAGATATTATGGTCGGGCAAGGCTTTGACAAAAAAGAGATTTTAGCCGCCATCAAAGGTGCAAAGACACCGTGGGGGAGTGTGGAAGGCGGACTCTTCCCTGCAACATATTCGTTTCCGCGAGATACATCTGCGCAATCTGCCATCGCGCAGATGATTCAAACAACTCAAGACAAATTAGATAATCTCAAAGTCGAAGAGCGATCCAAGGCAGCTGGATTCACTACTTTGCAGATTTTGACGATTGCCTCTTTGATTCAGGCGGAAGCAGATGAGCCTGATTTCGAGAAGGTCGCGCGAGTAATTTTCAATCGCATTGCCGACGGCATGCGGTTACAATTTGATTCCACCGTGCTTTATGCGTTGAATGAGCAAGGCAGAATAAGAGTTACGTATAAGGATCTCACTGTTGCCTCTCCCTATAACACCTATTCTAATGTTGGTTTACCACCCGCTCCGATCGGCAATCCCGGGGTGCAAGCGATCGAGGCCGCGCTCTCTCCAGCCGATGGTCCTTGGATTTTTTTCATCACGGTGAAGCCTGATGACACTCGTTTCACGGCATCTGAAAGTGAGTTCTACCGCTGGAAGAGTGAATACGACAAGAATTACGCGTCCGGGGCCTTTAAGGTGGGAGCATGAAGTGCGCAGTGCTTGGATCGCCGATCGCGCACTCAAAGTCTCCTCAGTTGCACCTCGCAGGATATGCATTCCTTGGTCTCGACTGGAGTTATGAACGGATTGAATTAGCAAAGACTAGCCTCTCGGCATTCGTTTCGAAATTGGATAAGACGTGGGCCGGGCTCTCACTCACCATGCCATTGAAAGAAGAGGCGCTGGATCTGGCCGATGATGTGGATTTGCTTGCTCGTCGCGTGGGTGGGGCTAATACGCTTGTGCGTGAAGGCGAAAGATGGCGGGCATTCAATACAGATGTTCTTGGCTTCGCAGAGATCTTCAAGAAGCAATCTCGGCTAGGGAATGTTTCTATTCTCGGCGGTGGCGCTACGGCAAGAGCAGCGTTGGCCGCTCTTGAACCCTTTGACGTTCAGGTAAGCGTTTACTTAAGAAGTGCACATCGAATTGCATCTATTGAGAAAGCATTTGGTGAGAATTCAAGGCGCCTCATCATCAAGGATTGGAAGGAGAGGGCAGATTCATTGGTTGATCCTCTTCTTATCTCGACGACACCGGATGGTGCGAGTGACGATCTCGTCGAGGTGAGTGAAGATGCGTCAAGCGGGCCAAGAACCGAGATATTTGTTGATGCTCTCTACGGAAATTGGCCCACGCCCCTTGCTCGAGCTCTCTCCGGGAGAGGGTGCGAAGTTCTTAGCGGTAAGACCTTGCTGGTGTATCAAGCGGTGGAGCAAATCCGTCTCATGACTCACTTAGATTTCGACCAACAGAAGATGGAATCACTTCTCTTCGAAGCTGTGGAAAAGTAATTCACTTCGGTTTTCAAATCACTACCCTGCCAGCATGCAACAAGGCCTCATCGAAGTATCTGGCGCGTGCAGCTTCCTGGTCGCACTCTCCATCTGTGACATCAGGACTATGCGCATACCCCACCGTGTAACTCTGCTCTTCTTTCTGTGGGAAGTGGTGTTTATAAATGTGGGAGGTGATCTCTCTTCGAAGGCTCTGTGGCTCGCTCTTCTTGTTGCCCTTCTTTGGGGAGTCTTCGCACTCGCGCTGGGCATGGGCGGTGGGGACTTCAAGCTACTCTTTCCGTTGGCGCTCCTCCTGCGATCACCGACGGAGTTCCTGTTCATGCTCTCCTTGGGGGCTGCACTGGGCGGAGTTTTTTCACTCGTGAGGAGATATCGCCTCTCCAGAGCCGTGCCCTTCGCACCATTTCTAGCCGTTTCCACTCTCGTCACGCTCTTCTGTTAGCGGTTAAGGGCGTAAATCGGAGCGAAGCGCTAGCCGCCTCTGCCAGAATGTAGCCATGCTGAGATGGCTCACCGCTGGAGAATCCCACGGACCTGCATTGGTCGCGATCTTGGAAGGCATGCCCGCAGGAGTAGAGGTGACCACCGCAGTTATTGATGGAGACCTGGCACGCCGGCGCCTCGGGGTGGGACGAGGGGCTCGACAGAGTTTTGAAGCAGACAAGGTGACTCTCCAAGGGGGCGTGCGCCACGGGTTAACTCAAGGTGGCCCGATCGCGATTGAAGTAGCCAATAGTGAGTGGCCTAAGTGGAGTGAAGTGATGTCGGCTGACCCAGTGGCCCCCGAGATTCTCGAAGGCTTAGGCCGAAATGCGCCACTCACTCGACCCAGACCCGGCCATGCGGATTTGGTAGGAATGCAGAAGTACGGATTTGACGATGCCAGGCCGGTTTTAGAGCGGGCGAGTGCGCGAGAGACTGCAGCCCGAGTTGCACTTGGCAGCGTCGCTCGCGCCTTCCTCTTACAAGTCGCCGGTATAGAGATTTTAAGTCACGTAATTTCGATTGGTGCCGCAGCTGTTGCAGAGGATGCGCCAATTCCGCAACCCTCTGATTCAGCCAGCGTCGATGCGGATCCAGTTCGCGTCTTTGACCGGGTCGGTAGCGCGGCCATGCAAGCCGAGATTGCGGATGCACACAAAGATGGTGACACTCTTGGCGGCGTTGTTGAAGTTCTGGCGTATGGCTTGCCTCCTGGTCTGGGGTCACATGTTCATTGGGATCGTCGCCTCGACGGGCGACTCGCGGCGGCGCTGATGGGTATACAGGCGATTAAAGGCGTAGAGGTGGGGGATGGTTTCCGTACCGCTACGCGTCGTGGTTCGGTGGCGCATGACGAAATTGACCCCAGTTCAAGCGGCCGATTCGTTCGTCGTTCAGGTCGTGCAGGTGGCACTGAAGGTGGAATGTCCACCGGTGAAGTCTTGCGAGTGCGTGCCGCCATGAAACCGATAAGCACTGTCCCGAAGGCTCTCGACACTGTTGACGTTTCCACAGGTGAGACAGCTAAGGCGATCAATCAGCGATCAGATGTGTGCGCTGTTCCGGCCGCTGGGGTGGTTGCAGAGGCGATGGTTTCCCTAGTGCTTGCTGACAGCATCATTGAAAAGTTTGGTGGGGACTCAGTTGTCGAAACTCGAAGGAATATACGCGCGTACCTCGACAGCATTCCAGGTTACTAATGGCTCCACGCGTACTCCTTATTGGTCCGCCGGGCTCTGGTAAATCCACTGTGGGTAGGTTGCTAGCGCACCGTACTGATCAAATGTTTGCTGACACTGACGCAATCATTGAGGTCGATGCGAGTAAATCCATCTCTGATATTTTCGTCGACAATGGCGAGCCGGCTTTCAGGTTGCTAGAACGGCGCGTGGTGCTTGACTCTCTCAAGAATTGTGATGGTGTGCTCGCGTTGGGTGGAGGCTCCATCCTCGATCCTGATGTCTGTGCCGCCATAAAGCTTTTCAATGCTCAGGGTGGCGCCACCGTTTACCTTGCGGTAAATCTTGCGGGAGCAGCACCGCGAGTGGGTTTCAATCGCGATAGGCCTCTGTTGCTCGGCAATCCTCGAGCCCAATGGCAAATGCTTATGGATGCAAGACGCTCAATTTATGAGGAATTAGCCACTATCCAAATCGACACCAGCGAGACTTCAGCAAATATCATCGCGGATGCATTAGCCGAGCAATTAGGGGCTACAGCGTGATCATCAACGTGACGGCCGCAGATCGGTCGTATCAAGTAATTATCGAAAGTGAGATTTTAGATGCGCTGGTTTCTTCTTTTGCACCCAAAGCGCGTGTGGCATTAGTAATACCAGAGAGTCTGACGAAAGGCGCGCTTAAGAATTTTGTGACCGAATTATCTGCCCACACAGAAACCACTCTTATCCTCACCCCTGACGGAGAGGCGCAAAAGAGCGTTGCTGTATTGGAATCTGCTTGGAACCAACTTGGAGTTGCTGGTTTCACTCGTAACGATCGCATCGTGGGTATCGGTGGCGGGGCGACTACGGATCTCGCCGGGTTTCTGGCTTCGTCGTGGTTGCGTGGGATTGATTGGAGTGCTGTGCCTACGTCACTTGCGGGCATGGTGGATGCCGCGGTGGGTGGTAAGACCGGTATCAATACGACCGCCGGGAAAAACTTGGTGGGTGCTTTTTATTCACCGACAGCGGTCTTTATCTCGCCAAGATTTCTCTCCTCGCTTCCCGCTGCCGATCTAGCTGCTGGGTTAGCCGAGGTAATCAAATGTGGGTTTATTGCAGATCCAACAATCTTGGAGTTAGTAGCTGCTGCTGGCTCACGGACTCTGACAGACGCTGTCCTACTTGAAGAGCTCATTTGTCGCGCCGTGCAAGTGAAAGCCGATGTGGTCTCGCAAGACTTTAAGGAGTCGGGATTGCGGGAGATCTTGAACTACGGTCACACACTTGGCCACGCGATCGAAAAGCAGGAGCGCTATTCGATGCGCCATGGAGATGCGGTTTCTATCGGTATGGTCTTCGCGGCTGAGCTCGCTCATGCCTCAGGCTTTATCACTTCTGA
>NSHZ01000061.1 GCA_002737595.1 Actinomycetota bacterium
CGTGGAGTGTGGCCGAGAAGCCCACTTTTGTTGATGACGTACGGAAGATGCGCAAGAGAGTTGAAGAACATATTCCCAGCAGGGATGCAGATCGCCATCTCAAATTAGGTGTGGGCGGATTGCGGGATGTGGAGTTTGCGGTCCAACTTCTGCAGCTCGTTCACGGGAAGGCAGACGAGGATCTTCGCGTGCAGAGCACGATGTCGGCCTTGCGCGCACTGAGCGCTGCTGGTTATGTAGGGCGTGAGGATGGTGTGGCGCTACTTGAAGCTTATAGTTGGATGCGCACACTCGAGCATCGCATTCAACTTAATCAACTGAAACGCAGCCACCTCATTCCAGAAGAGGAGAGCGACCTCAGGCGAATCGCTCGCTCGATGGCTTACGAGTCGAGCGCTGAGCTCCTCCAGCAGTGGCGCGAACGTCGTTCACTTGTCCGTAGTATTCACGAGAAACTCTTCTTTAGGCCGCTGCTCTCAGCGGTGGCCCGCCTCGCGGCAGATGAACAACGCCTTACGCCAGGAGCCGCACAAGCTCGACTGTTGGCTCTTGGTTACGGAGATCCAGTGGGCGCTTTGGCGCATATACAAGCACTTACTTCAGGAGTTTCCAGACGTGCGGCTATCCAACGTCAATTACTTCCCGCAATGTTGGAGTGGTTCACCCAAGGACCAGACCCAGACGCCGGGCTCTTTGGGTTTAGACAAGTTTCGGATGCGTTAGGTGATACGCCTTGGTACTTACGGATGTTGCGCGACAGTGGAGCTACTGCGCAACGCCTCGCTCTCGTGCTCTCCTCATCACGATATGCATCCGAACTCATCTTGCGCGCCCCTGAAGCAACTGCGATGTTAGATGACGATGGAGATCTAGCTCCTCGGGGCATAGAGCAACTCATTCTGGAATCGCTTAGCGTGGTGCGGCGTCAAGATGAGAGCGATAAAGCGATTGAATCGGTGCGCGCAGTCCGCCGCCGTGAACTCTTTCGCACCGCAGTGGCTGATTTGCTCGGCACGCTCTCGGTTGCCGAAGTAGGTGACGCGCTGAGTGATGTTGCTGGAGCCACCCTAGAAGCCGCATTTGATGCGGCAAGCCGCGCATACGTGGCAGAGCATGGGCCGCTCACCATTAAATTTGCGGTGATTGCTCTCGGACGTCTCGGTGGTAACGAAATGAGTTACCAGAGTGATGCAGATGTGCTCTTCGTGCACGAATATTTACCTGGAACAGATGAACGTACCGGAACTGACGCTGCGCATTGGATCGCAGGAGAGATGCGACGCCTTACTTCGCTTCCAAACCCTGAGCCGCCGCTGATTATTGACCCAGATCTCCGTCCTGATGGAAAACAAGGTCCGTTGGTTCGTTCACTCTCCGCATATGCGCATTACTACGCGGAGCAGGCCCTTCTTTGGGAGCGACAAGCGTTACTTCGGGCTCGCCCTATTGCTGGTGATGCAGAGTTGGGGGAGCGCTTCATTGCGCTCATTGATTTCTACCGGTATCCCACTGCAGGAATAAGCATGAGCAATCTTCGAGAGATGCGGCGGCTGAAGGCGCGTGTGGAATCCGAACGCTTGCCGAGGGGCGCGGACAAGTCATTGCACTTGAAGCTTGGTCCAGGGGGATTATCTGATGTCGAATGGATGGCTCAATATCTTCAAATGAAATATGCGGGTAGGAATCCTCGCTTGCGTATCACTGGAACGCTTGAAGTGCTTAATCGAGCGGTGGCAGCGAATCTCTTGACAATAGCTGATGCGGCCACACTCTCAGATTCTTGGTTGCTCGCCACTCGCATTCGCAATGCGGTCATGCTCGTAACGGCACGCCACTCAGATGAGGTCCCCAAGGCTGCCGAGAGTGCGCGGGCAGTCTCGCAGGTGCTTGGTTTTGCCTCTGGTGAAGCGCTCATGGAAGAGTGGCGTCGACAGAGTCGGCGAGCACGCGCAGTCTTTGAACGACTCTTTTATGAGGATGGAAATGAATAGCGAATCGAGCATGTATCAGGGCAGTGCAGATCTGCCTGCCTTGAAGGCGATTATTCGCAACCTGCGCGAACTCCCACGTGCACTCTCGTGGAGCGCTGCGCTCTCAGGACTGTTGATTGTGCTCATATCGTGCACGGGACCCGTGGCCATGGTCGTGCAGGCGGCAAGTGCTGGAAACCTCACCAACGCGCAAACTGCCACATGGCTCTGGTCATGCTGGATCGGTTCCGGGCTCTTTGGTCTTTATCTCTCGCTTAGATTGCGTATGCCCATTATTGGCGCGTGGTCCACACCTTCGATCGCACTCTTGCTTACTGGCCTCGCGGAACACTCCTTAAGCGATGCAGTTGGTGCTTACTTCATCGCGGCCGTAGTCATCATCTTGATTGGCGTCACGGGAATCTTCAAAAGGATTTTGATGCTCGCCCCACCACCGGTCATTATGGCGATGCTCGCGGGTGTCCTCTTTGAATTCGGTGTGGGCGTCTTTAAGGTGCTTCCGGACCAACCAGGGATCATTATTGCAATGGTGGCTGGTTACTTCGTCGCTCGTCGATTTGGGTGGCGCGCACCTGTACTTGCCAGTCTCTTTGCTGGGCTCGTGGTGGCTTTTGCGATGCGTGAAGTCAGCTCTCCAAATCTGCATGTAGCACTTGCTAAACCAGAGTGGGTCAACCCCACTTTCTCAGTGAGTGCACTCATCACGCTTGCGATCCCACTTATTCTGCTCACACTTACTTCGCAGTACGCACCTGGCATGGCGGTAATGACAACCTATGGTTATGAAGCGCCAATAAATCGCTCACTTGTCACCGGGGGTGTGCTCTCACTTGCCAGCGCTGGTTTCGTGGGAAGCGGGGTAAACTCTGCAGCGATCACCGCAGCTATCGGAGCTGGTGATCATGCAGAGCCAGATAAGACTCGGCGATACACCGCTGGTGTCGTCTGTGGAATCGCCTATGTGGCGGTCGGTCTACTCGGATCCACTTTGCTGGGCCTCTTTGGCGCACTTCCGGCACCCCTACTTGCAGCCCTCGCTGGTCTAGGCATTTTGCCTGCCATCGGCAATAGCGCACATGAGGCGATGGCAAACCCCGAGTACCGCGAAGCCGCGCTTATCACCTTGCTGGTCACCGTCTCAGGGATCCACCCACTCCAACTTGGTTCACCCTTCTGGGGCTTGCTCGCTGGTATTGCCACTCATCAAGTGGTGTCATTTGGCAGACGGCGCGGTGGCGCGAAGGCTTAGAGCTTCACTCTTTGGTCGACTGCAATTTCTTTATGAGCTCAACAATGACAGCGAAAGTGACGTGAACGTCATCTTGAGTCGTGCGAAAATTCGTAAAGCAAGGTCGGAGCCACACCTCACCGTCGATAACAGCCTGGCTGAGATAGACCCGGCCATCGGCTTGAATAGCGTCGCAGAGGGCGGCATTAAATGCATTTAGATCTGGCACATCGCTCGGTACTGCCCTGAGGGGGACGATTGAAAGCGACGGGCGAATTGGCATCACTTCAAGATGAGAGCTTGCATCCGCCAGATCGTAAAGCAACTGGGCTTGTTGCAGATTTTGTGAAATAGCCGCCCTAAACTCATCGGCGCCGTGAACCATAAACGCCAACCAGAGTTTGAGTGCACGTAGTGGCCTGGAGTACTCCAACGTGTAATCGACGGCATTGAGTACTGCGCCATCATGAGGAATGTATGCCTCTTCATGGCTAAAGACCGAAACTAAGGAGTTTCTATCACGCACCATCACAGCGCTGCAGGCCTTAGGGACATACATCCATTTATGCGCATCGATGCTGATTGAGTCTGCGCGCGCGAGTCCCGAGAAGACGGATACTCTTTCAGTGGTGGCCGCAGCCGGAAGACCATAGGCGCCGTCTATGTGTAGCCAAATTCCGAACTCTTCGCAGATGTCGGCGATGGCATCGATCGGATCGACCGCACCAATCAAAGTAGTGCCACCCGTTGCTACCACCGCGATGGGAGTAAGTCCGCTAGCAATATCGGAGGTGATCATGTCGCGAAGGGCAGTAGGTGAGAGGCGCCGCTCGTTGTCGATGGGAACGCTGCGCAAATTGCGTGATCCGATTCCTAGCAGCTCTATTCCGCGCCGGACGGAGTAATGCGCATCTGCAGAGCAGTAGACCACGGGCGTGGTGCTTCCAAGGCCATTAAATCGACTTCCAGGAATAGCGCGTTCGCGGGCAGCGACTAGTGCGGTGATATTGCTGATGGTGCCACCACTGGTAAATGCCCCACCCCCAGAGGGGAAGCCGAGAAACTCACCGAGCCACTTCAATGATTGATGGTCCATCAGGCTCGCTGCGCGAGCATCGAGTGCCAAGTTAACGTCGTAAGAGTGCGCAAGAAGATCGGCAAGCGCGCCAATTTCTAGGCCGCTTGACCCGATGTAAGCCAAGTAGCGTGGGCGGGATTGCGCAAGTGAAGTATCAAGCACCTCTGCAGCAAGATCGAGTCCCGACATCGCGCTGATGCCAGTGGCTGGAAGTGGCTCTTGTAAGCGAGCGATGAGAGATGCACTCGGTACATGTTCTTCTTCACGTGCTTGATCAAAGTCTTTCCAGGCGCGCAGGACTATTTGGGCGGCATGATGAAGCGCTACTTCCCGATCTACCCCGAGAGTGAGTGGATTACCACGCTTTGGCTCGGAGTGACTCACAAGGAGTTAGTTAACCAGATCCTTGAGCATCTCTTCATTTTCGTTTCGACGAATCGTTGAGACTACGACGCCTACGACGAAAACAATGAACGGCAAGAGGATGAGGAACCATCCGAGTGGGCTCAGTCCCCAAGATTGGGCCGTGGGGTCTACACCTTCCGCAACTGTGCCGGCCAAGAGGCCGAATCGCGACATCAGGAGGTACTCCCCGAGACCCAAGCTAATGATGGCGAGAATCGGCGCTATGAGCGTGTTCCAGGGGCGAGTATCTTCCTTGGTCTTCTGGAAGTAGCGAATAACGGCTAGCGAAACCAATATCTCCACAAAGACCATAGCCACTACAGAGAGACCGCTGAACCAGTAGAAGAGATTAAGAACTGGATCGAGGCCGCGAGCCGCGAAAAGGATCACGATAAGTGCGCCCACAGCTGCCGTTGCGTAGGTGGCATTGCTTGGAGCGCCTTGCTTATTCACCTTGGCGAGTGCTGAAGGCAGAACTCCAGCGCGACCCATGGAGAAGAAGTAACGTGCGATGGAGTTGTGGAATGCTAGCAGTCCCGCGAAAAGGCTAGAAATAACTAACCAACTCATAATAGTAGCAAGCCATGATCCCACGTACTGGTCAGCCATTGTGAAAAGTACATTGGCGGGATTAGCTAGTGGTACATCTCCGACGCTGGAGTATTCAACAACTTTATCTACTACCTTACTCGCGCCCATACCGGTCACCATGGCGAGCGTCGTAATTACAAAGAGCCCAGTAATGAGCAGAATAGAGATGTAGGTTGCTCGAGGCACAACACGCTTAGGATCCTTTGATTCCTCCCCATAAATTGCGGAAGCTTCAAATCCAATAAAGGATGCAAATGCGAATGAAAGTGCGATTCCAGCAGTGCCATTAAGGCCACCAGCGAAAATATTCGCAGGGTTAAAGGATGCCCCAAGGTCGAAATTCTCTGGCCCGCCCTGCACCAGGATTGCAATTGCGAGTACGAAAAGTGAAAGCACTTCAAGAATCATGAAGACGCCAAGAATTTTTGCTCCGACATCCACGGCGCGCAGGGAGAGAAGTGTGACGATGGCCCAGGCGATGAGTGTCCATGCCCACCAAGGCATATCAAGACCGAGTGAATCTTTCATTTGTCCAGCAGCGACTGCACCAAAGAATCCAAAGATGGCTACCTGTACCGCGATATAGGCCATAAGCGAAACGAAGGCAGCACCGACGCCAGCTCGAGTACCAAGACCACGACCGACGTAGGCAAAGAATGCGCCAGTGTTGGTGACGCGATGGCTCATCGCTGCGTAACCCACGCTGAAAAGAAGGAGAGCGAGTCCGACGGCGAGATAGGCCCCGGGAACAGCGGCTCCATCACCGAGCACTACCGCTACGGGAACTGCGCCCGTCATGCCAACAAGTGGTGAGGCTGCAGCTACAACGAAGAAGACCACGCCCCAGACTCCAAGTCGATTCTTCTTTAAGGTTTCTCCCTGAGTGTGTGACATCGCTTCTCCTGCCGTAGGAACGTACGGATACGAATGATGCGGTAAGCATCTCTCAGGGAATTGGCCGGGTCAAGCAAATAAGTAACTTTTTTCTCAGGTATTGTAATGCTATGAGTGACTCAAAAGGATTCCTGCCGCCCCTCACCCCTACTGGTCAGAGCGCGCTTGTGCCCGAAATGCCCTGGTATTACTCGGGCACCCTGCTCACGGTTGAGTACCGAACCGAGCCAGGTTATGTGCGTGCGCTCCTTCCAGATGATGTAGATCTTGCCGATGAGGATCCAGATGCAGTCGCGCTTATTTGGGCAGATTGGCAATCGTGCAGTGAGGGTGGGGCAGAGTTGCTTGACCCTGTGCGCTCACAATATTTGGAAGCTTTCGCGGTGGTCCGTTGCAAGTTCCAAGGCGTTACCTATAGCCGATGTGTTCTCATCTGGGTGACTAAAGATTTTGCTATAGGCCGCGGATGGTTCCAGGGATACCCAAAGAAGTTCGGCAATATCGCAGTCACTCGCATTTTCAATCACGGGAAAGCCTCACCCCGGCTTGAAGCCGGTGCCAAACTCGGTGCTTCACTGGCCGCCTACGATCATCGCTTAGCGAGCGCGTTAGTAACTTTGCGCGAACCGGCGAAGAGCAATGGATTTGTAAATGGTCACCCCATGCTTCATCACCGTCTTATGCCGTCGATTACCATCGGCGCGGGATACTCCATGGATCAAGTCGTAACAATGGGCGGCGTGGAAGCAGACCTCGGCGTTCCTTGGGTAGGCGATGCACAACTGACTCTGGCAGATTCGCAATGGGATGAACTGAAATCAATTCTGCCCGTCAAAGAAATTATTGCAGGCTACTACCGTGAAGTTGGCGTGAAATTTGCCGGTGGAACGCTCCTTGAGGATCGCTCCCGTCCCGTTTAGAAATCTTCGAGGTACTCGGTGATTTCCCAATCGCTCACGTGTTGGTTGTAGCGATTTACTTCGTCGCGCTTGAGTGCGATGAATGAGTTGAAGAGTAACTCTCCCAGTGCATCTTTTAAGACGTCGTTCGCTTCAAGTTCGTCGAGCGCCTTTGCCAATGTTCCTGGCAACACCGCGGCGGTTTCATCGTCGTATGCCCAGCCCGCGATGGGTTCTGGTGGCGTGATTTTCTTCTTGATTCCATCAAGCCCAGCCGCAAAGATGGCAGCCATTACTAAGTAGGCATTTGCCGCACCGTCAGCAACGCGCACCTCGATGCGAGTTCCTTCGCCTCTTTCAGGTGGGATGCGCATGTAGGTACTGCGATTATCGAATCCCCAATTGATGCGGTACGGCGCCAAAGAATCAGGTCGGATTCGACGGTATGAGTTCACAGTCGGGTTGGTGAGTGCGGTCATGGCCGGAGCGTGTTTGATAACGCCACCAATGAAGTGAAGGGTAGTTTCGCTCAACTCACTACCGGCATGCATCACGTTCTTGCCATTCTTATCGACGAGCGAGACGTGCATGTGGAAGCCGCTACCACCTTCGTCATTCCATGGCTTACCCATAAAGGTGGCGTAGACGCCGGCGCGCGCAGCAATGTCTTTCACTGCGTACTTCATGAGGAAGGTGCGGTCAGCAGCATCCATAGCTTCGCTATGCCAGAGATTGATTTCGTATTGTGACGGTGAAAACTCGTGGTTGCCGGCAAAAGTTCCGATGTTGAATTCCCCGAGATTACGGAGCATGGATAAGAAGAGCCCGTTGGGATCGACGAGTGCGCCTGTCATGTAGACGCGACCAGTCTTTTCAATGGCCCGTTTGAATTGTCCGTGTTCGTCAAGCTTGGCAATGTAGAACTCGAGTTCTGGTCCAGCAATAGGTGTAAGGCCTAGCGACTTGTACTCATTGAGAACATTTCCGAGGACAGTGCGCGGAGATACTTGGTTGGGAGTGCCATCTGGATCGAGGGCGTGTGCAATCACAATGGCGACGCCAGGCTCCCAGGGAATCGGGCGAAGCGTAGGCCAATCAATATCAGTCAGGAGATCAGGGAGTCCGTCTGCAAGTGAAGCATGGCCACTTTCAATCACGCCGCCGACGGTGCTGGTAATCCAGACCCCTTGGCAGAACGATGGACCATGAGCGGCGGAGCGAGCGAGCTCTGAGACGAGTAGATCCTTAGAGCGTGTAATACCAAGGACGTCCACATAGGCAACGCGAAGGATGTCTATTCCTTGAGCCTTGAGTTCGTTGCTCTTGCTCGTGAGATCGATGCTCATGCTTACTCCTTGGTTCTCGTAGCTAGACCGTGGGCTGTCTGACCGTTTGTATCCGTACGATTCTAGAGATAGATAAAGAATTTAGATATATCCTCGCCATTCTTCCCCTAATCAGGCAACATGGGTGCGTGCGCGCGCTCTTTATTCAACACGACCCGTTCAGCCCTACTGGGCCCGTGGGGGAGGCTTTCGCTGATCTCGGATACGAGATTTCTGAGTTTTTAGTGGTCCCACACGCTGATTTCCACTCGCCTAATGTGGTGGCCGAGTGGCCGAACTTCTCCGATTACGACCTTTTGGTGCCGATGGGCTCCCCTTGGGGAGCGTGGGATGAAGCCAAGATTGGTAGTTGGCTCCTCCCTGAGTTGGCCCTACTGAAAGCGGCCCACGAGAGCGATATCCCCATCTTTGGTATCTGCTTTGGCGGGCAATTGATGGCGCGAGCTCTTGGCGGCTCAGTGGCTCCCGGTCCTCGCCCGGAGATTGGCTGGTTTCCGGTTCATAGCGATCGACCAGATTTGATTGCCGAAGGCCCATGGTTTCAATTTCATTACGACAGATGGACCCTTCCGCCGAATATCAAAGAGATTGCCCGTACTCCGGTGGCATCACAGGGTTTTGTAAGCGAGCGCACTCTTGGAATTCAATTCCATCCAGAGGTTGTCACCTCAACGTTGCAGGGGTGGATTGATAACGGGGGAGAGAATGCAGTCGCTGGGGATGGTCAATCCATTGAAGCACTCATCAACATGACGAGAGCACAAGAAGTAGCTGCAATCGGGCGTGCACACACATTGGTGAAGAATTTTGTTTCTCAGGTGGTGATGGCATGAGTGACTTACAAGAATTTCTCTCGTCTGTGACGGTTGCAGACCTTGAGCGAGACCCCTATCCCATTTATCAACGCTTGCGAGAGTCGAAAGAGATCGGCTACTTGCCTTGTGTCGATCTGTGGTTTGCCACTAGCTGGGCAGATGTCGCAAATGTAGGAACTGAGAACAGTATTTTTTCCGCAGAGCTAGGTGGCAATAGTCCGCTCGATATCGCCTTCGATGGCCCGAGCATTCTTACGATGGAGGGTCCGCACCATTTGGCGCTTCGCCAAAGCATGGACGAGAAGTACCGGCCTAAAAACGTGTCTAATTGGATCGAAGATGTAGTGCGCCCCATCGCACGGGCTCAGGTGGCAAAGTTGTCTCCCGGGAAAGTCGATTTACTCTCCGAATACTTTGAACCAATCTCGGTCCTCTCCTTGGGCGCAGTCCTTGGCGTTGGTCACTTGGACGATTCCACGTTGCGCAGGTGGTTCTATGGATTGCGCGAAGGTGCTATCAATTACGAATCCTCGCAAGATAGGTTTGCTGAGACCGCAATCATTGCGCGCGAAATTGATGAAACGATGGCTGAGGTCTTTGATCGACTAGAGGGCAAGCCAGATGACTCCACTATTTCGCACATGCTCTTTACAGGAATGCCCGAGGGGCAGATGCGCTCGCGCGCTGCGCTCATGCCGACGATCAAAGTGATGTTGCTAGGCGGGGCGCAAGAGCCTGGTCACGGTGCGGCGACCACGATGTACGGACTCCTTTCGCACCCCGATCAACTCGCTGCGGTGCTGGAGGATGCTTCATTGATTCCAGTTGCCGTCGACGAGGGGGTCCGTTGGGTTTCGCCCATT
>NSHZ01000007.1 GCA_002737595.1 Actinomycetota bacterium
CTGCAGATATACCAATAAATGCTGGGTCCGCCAAAGGGTTGATGAAGAGCCCCTGCATTAACGAGCCCGCAATTCCGAGCGCTGCGCCAATCACAATGGCGCCTGCCACTCGTGGAAGGCGGATCTGACCAATGATCTTTAATGCATCTTGCTCTTGCGTAGTGGCATTGCCGGAAAATATCCCATGTAGAAACTCACCAAGTGCGAGCTGCACGCTGCCAGAGAGCAGTGCTACGAGAGTGAGGCCCACGAGTGCAAAAGAGAGCGCCAGCAGGATAGTGGCGCGCCTCATTTCATCACCTTAATCATCGCAGCATTGAGCTGAGAGATTAAATCTGGAAGACGTGGTCCGAATGAGAGCAGAAGCGAATCATCGACAGCGACGACACGTCGGTTCTTACCTGCGTTTGTCTGTGCCACTCCAGGTAAGGAAACTAATCCTTTGACGCCATCGACGGATGCTAATCCTTTAGCCATGACCAAGATGAGGTCAGGATTAGCTTGCGCAATGGTTTCAGCAGTAATTGAGGAGAAGGGTTTACTTGAAATTGCGGCACCAGCGTCTACTCCCCCAGCAAGTGAAATGATTTCATCGGCACCCGAGCCTTTACCACCGAGTAGATAAATTGAAGAAGGTCCACGAAGGTAGAGGAAAATCACCCGAGGCGTAGGAGAGATTTTGAACGCTGGAATATCAGCGATCAGACCACGCGCCACATCTTCGGCACCCACCGCACGCCCAAGCGCTAAAACTCGTTCCTTCGCAGAGGCGACCGTCCACGCTTCTGGAATCACCACCACCGATACCCCTGCAGTAGCGATTTGTTGCAGAGCGCTCTTCGGACCTGTTGATGCATCAACAATTACTTCCGTAGGTGAGGTCGCCAGCACTTTCTCGGCCGACACCTGATGTCCCATCGCGACTACTGGCACGTTCGCAATCTCTGGGAGAGTGCTCGCAATATCTCTACCCACTAGGCGGTCACCCAGACCCATCGCCACCAGCGACTCAGCTGCGCCGTTTGCCAAAGTCACAATACGAGTGGAATCCAAGTTGCTCAATTGAGCACCCGAGAGGTCCTCTCCTAGCCCGTTTTGGTTGGCAGATGTCTTGGGGCCGATCGGAAGTACCGTTTTTGAAATAGTGACGAGGCGATCAACTGAAGGCGGTGACGTGCTGCAACCCACTAAGAGGAGGCTCACAAGTACTGCCATCCGCTTCATGGGGTAATCCTCCCACTTGGCCAACTTCCACTCCCCGACAGGGTGTCGGAAAACACGCACCGACACCCTGTCGAAACTTCGCGTTGAATCACCCGATAACTTCTTTTTATGCGCCGCGTACTTCTACCGCTTGGAATAATGGGACTGCTGGTCGCCATTCCGCTCTCCCCTGCATCTGCCGTTACTGGGCAACATAACGAGACTTTTACCGCGAGCAAGAGCCTTAAACTTAAGCCAGGCGGCCAAACAATTACCGTCACCGGCGAAGGGTTCGATACTTCAGTTGGTATCTACATCGCTCTTTGCGTTATTAACAAGAATGTACTTGCGCATAAAGCAGCGCCCACACCTTGTGGCGGTGGCGTGGACCAGGGTGGCACTAGCGGTGCATCACTATGGATCTCATCAAATCCACCTACTTACGCAATCGGATTAGCAACGCCCTTCTCCGAAACAGGTGGCTTTACGGAGAAACTCAAAGTGGGAGCGATGATCGGCAAGGTCAACTGTCGCAAGAAGAGTTGTGCCATCGCGGTTCGCGCCGACCATACCCGTGGAGATGATCGTTCCTTCGACATCTTTATTCCAGTCACATTTCTTGCAAAATAATTCAATCGGATCTCACCAAGGAGCAACATGAAGTTGAAAAGCATCACCACCGGATTAATCGCAATAGCGCTAGTAGCCGCTGCCGCGCTCCCTTCCGCGGCAGCCACCAGTAAGGTGCAAATCGTCGGCGGACCTCTGAAAGCACTTGCCTTCGCGGGCGACAACATCCGACTCACCGTGAAGGGCCTTCCTAAGAAGTCAGGCGTCTATGTCCGTGAGTGCCTCGCTACTACAAAGCGCCCCACCGCTGCCCAGTGCAACGGCAATGGCGTCTGGGTCACTCCCTCATTCCCCGGCGGCGTCTATCCCACCGACGGCACAGTCGCTAAGTCGAACGCAGAGTTCGTTCTCCCCGTGGTGGGCGCCTTTGGCACCACCGACTGCTCTATATCCAAGTGTGTAATCTTTGTGCAACGTGATCACCTCGGTCCCACAGATAAGAGCATCGATACCAGTGTGAAGATTTCTTTTGCCGCGAAAGTTGCGACACCGGGAGCCACAGGTTCAGCTTCGACCACCCCAGTAGCCATCGGACCTGACGTGCTCACCAGCACGATTGGCACCGCCACCCTTGGCGATCCTCCGACAGCAATCAACGCTAGTGTGGATCAAACGATTGTCGTGAAGACTCTTTCTGGCGTTACACCAACCATCGTCGCGCTACCCGGTGGTAATTGCGCGATCACTGGCACCACCATCGCAGCGGGATGGAGTGGTTACTGCGTCGTTCAGGCTACTTCGGCAGGAAATGCCTCTTACACCAAGGTGTCGAAGGTTTATCCGCTCTCTGTGGCTAAGACTTCAACCACCCCCGCGACTATCGGACCCGACGTGCTCACTAGCACTATTGGAACCACCACCCTCGGTGATGCTCCGACCGCAATCAACGCAAGTGTGGATCAAACCATCGTGGTGAAGACTCTTTCTGGAGTAATACCCACCATCGTCGCGCTACCCGGTGGTAATTGCGTCATCACTGGCACCACTATCGCAGCGGGATGGAGTGGATACTGCGTCGTTCAGGCTACTTCGGCAGGAAACGCCTCTTACACCAAAGTGTCGAAGGTCTATCCGCTCTCGGTGGCTAAGTAGTATTTCCCCAAATAAAGCGCGACGCTTATCGAATTTGCGCGCGCACTCCGGCGAGTGCAAATTCAATGGCGGCTTTCACTTCGGCTCCAGGATTGGCACTGCCGGAATCTACTCGCCGCGTAGTTGCTTCGACTATGCCATTCACGAAATTTGCTACGCGTGCTGGATCCGAAGTACCGGCTTCACCCAGTGCCTTAATGAGTGGGCCAGTGAGGCGGTGGTGAGCGGCACGAACTTCGGGCACTCGATGTGGTGGAAGTGCAACGGAACTCAGTTCGCGGGCCAGGCGATGTTTCCCGGCAACCACGTATTCGAGCGCGCCCACCATCCATGCCTCAACGTGTTCCAACGCAGTGGCAGTGACGGAGACTTGTTCGTTGAGTGAAGCTGCCCAAAGATCTAATTCGTCAAGTACTAAATCAGCGATCAAATCTTCTCTGGAATCAAAGTATTCATAGAGCGAACTCCTTGAGAGACCTGCGCGAGCCGCCACAGCCGACATGGTGACCGAACTGCTGCCCTCTTCCGTAGCGATTTCTACCGCAGCCGCCAGCAGTGCTGCGCGACGCTTCTCGCGATGATCAACGACGTTAGAGGCTTCGATCTTTGGCATGGGAAGAGTCTGCCACCTATTCCGTAGGAGCGCCTGTGATGGATATTTCGCTCGCTGCGAGCTGCCCGCACGCGCCATCGATGTCGCGGCCACGGGTATCGCGAACGGTCACCGCCACGCCATAAGCCTCAAGGAGGCGGACGAACGTATCCTCGTCCTCTTGGCGCGAAGCAGTCCACTTAGACCCCGGAGTGGGGTTGAGGGGAATGAGATTCACGTGCGCGTTACGATTCTTCAGCAAGCGACCGAGCAGATCAGCACGCCAGGCCTGATCATTTATATTGCGAATCAGCGCGTATTCAATCGAGTAACGTCGACCAGTCTTATTCGAGTAGGCATCAGCGGCTTCGAGGACTTCACTGACTTTCCAGCGAGTATTGATAGGCACGAGCGTGTCGCGCAGTTCATCATCAGGTGCATGGAGTGAAACAGCCAGAGTTACCGGAATATCTTCGTCGATCAACTTCATAATCGCAGGAACGAGACCAACGGTGGAAAGCGTGACTGAACGCGCGCCGATCGCTAAACCTTCTGGATGTGGCGACGTAATATTACGAATTGATTGGATCACTGCGTTGTAATTAGCGAGTGGCTCCCCCATGCCCATGAAGACGACATTCGAAAGACGCATCGTGCCACCAGGGATTTCGCCACTGTCGAGTGCACGCGCGGCCATCACTACTTGCTCGGTGATTTCACCGGCAGTGAGGTTACGAGTAAGCCCACTCTGCCCGGTGGCACAGAATGGACAGTTCATACCGCATCCGGCTTGCGAAGAGATACATACAGTTGCACGATCGGAGTAGCGCATG
The DNA here is from genome assembly GCA_002737595.1 of Actinomycetota bacterium. The sequence goes on from NSHZ01000007.1 coordinate 4,351, forward strand.
ATGACGCTCTCTACGAGAACGCCGTCGTGCATCTTCCAAAGATCTTTACGAGTCCTGCCTCGATCACACTCAAGCGAGCGCACGGGAGTGAGTAATTCCGGAAGTAGTAGGTCTTTAAGAGTTTCACGAAGATCTACCGGAATATCGCTCCACGTATTTGGATCGTTATTGAGGTGCTCGAAGTAATGGAGCGCTACTTGTTTGGCGCGAAAACCGGGAAGGCCAAGATCCTCCGCAAACTTTTTACGATCTTTAGCTGGCACATCACTGATGTGTTGGGGCGCTTTCTTGCCGCGCTTAGGTGCAGCAAACACTAGTTCTCCTGGCTTAAGCGCCATTAGAGCCCCACAAAATGGGTAATGAGTAAGTAGGCAAATGGTGACGCAAGAAGAACTGAATCGAGACGATCCAGGATGCCTCCGTGGCCTGGAAGGAGGGCACCCATATCTTTGACACCCAAGTCACGCTTGAGCGCGCTTTCAATGAGATCTCCGCTCGTTGCAGCAATGACCGTGACAGTTGCCAGCACCGCGCCTTCCCAGAAGGGACGATCAAGCCAAATCGTGTAGAGCGTTCCCGCGCCACCGACCGCAAGAATAAGAGAACCGACCACACCCTCAATGGATTTCTTGGGGCTAATAGTCGGTGCGATGCGGTGCTTTCCGAAGAGTACCCCGGCAATGAGACCGCCGGTATCGCTTAAAGCAACTGCAGCGACGAACACCATCGCATGTGCGCGACCATTCTCAGGTGCCGCAATAAGTACCGCGAATCCTGCTGGCACCGGTAGATAGAGCAACGAGAAGAGCGTTGCCGTGACATCCTGCACAAACGAGGTAACACCAGAGCGGAGTCGGATAACAAGCAGAACAGGAATTGCCACACCAGTTGCGATGGCTAAGCCAGAGAGTCCCCAAAACCAACTCGACATGACGATGGAAACGCTTGCAATAGCTGCTGTGTACGGATCGATCAAAATACTCTTGAGCGCAAACGCCCGAGAGAGCTCCCACACCGCCGGGATCATGGCAACAGAAACCAAGATGGCAAAAAATATACGGTTCCAGGAAAGCGACGCGATGATCAGCCCTAGTAGTGAGAGACCCACCATGAGGGCTGAAGGAATGTTGCGCCCGGCTCGGGCATTGATGTCTGTCACGATTAAACTTCGAGAAGTTCGCTCTCTTTGTGTTTCAAGAGCTCATCGATCTTGTCACCGTGCGATGCGGTGACCTTGTCGAGCTCCTTCTCGGCACGACCGAGTTCGTCTTCACCAAAGCCGCCATCTTTTGCCAACTTATCTAAACCTTCTTTGGCATGGCGGCGAATGTTGCGAAGGGTGACTCGCGCCTCTTCCGCCTTTTGGCGAGCAACCTTGATGTACTCCTTGCGGCGTTCTTCAGTCAACTGTGGGAAACCTACGCGAATGACTCCACCATCGTTACCCGGATTCACTCCAAGGTCGCTCTCGCGGATCGCCTTCTCGATGGACGCCATGGCGCTCTTATCGAAAGGACTAATAAGTGCCATGCGCGCCTCTGGAATTTGAATGGAAGCGAGTTGGTTGAGGGCGGTAAAGGTTCCGTAGTAATCGACCATGATCTTGTTGAACATGGCGGGATGCGCGCGGCCAGTACGGATAGAGCCAAAGTCTTCTTTCGCGACCTCGACAGCTTTATTCATCTTTGCAAGAGCTTCTGCAAGTATTGCGTCGATCATGGCTACTCCTTCGTTGCGTACCTAGTAACAATGGCCTGAGCGTTACCTCAGTGAACTAATGTGCCAATCTTTTCACCGCGAACGGCCTTCGCGATATTGCCATCCTCCATGAGGTTGAAGACGATGATCGGAAGGTGGTTCTCTTTGCAGAGCGAGAAAGCGGCGGCATCGGCCACGCCTAATCCCTGGGTGATGACCTCGCTGTAAGAAATTGAGTCGTACTTGGTTGCGCTGGCATCTTTGCGTGGATCTGCCGAGTAAACGCCATCTACGCCACTCTTTGCGAGCAAGAGCGCCTCGCAACCGATTTCTAGCGCGCGTTGCGCCGCGACGGTATCGGTGGAGAAGTAAGGCATGCCGGCGCCGGCGCCGAAAATAACTACCCGACCTTTATCGAGGTGGCGCATAGCGCGGCGAGGAATATACGGCTCGGCGACCTGGCCCATGGTGATGGCGGTCTGCACGCGAGTATCGATCTCTTGCTTTTCGAGGAAGTCTTGGAGTGCGAGGCAGTTCATGACCGTGCCGAGCATGCCCATGTAATCGGCGCGAGCGCGATCCATACCTCTTTGTGAAAGTTCGGCGCCGCGGAAGTAATTGCCGCCACCGATGACGATGGCTACCTGAGTTCCGCCGCGTACCACATCTGCAATTTGCTTTGCGATGTCTTGAACAACATCGGGATCGACGCCAATACCCTTCTCGCCACCAAATACTTCACCCGAGAGCTTAAGAAGCACTCGACGGTATGCGGAGCGAGAAGGGCTCATGGCATCAGGCCTGTCCGACGCGGAATCGCGCAAAGCCAGTCACCGTAGTGCCAGCTTCTTTCAGGACTTGGTCAACGTTCTTCTTGTTGTCTTTCGCATATGCCTGCTCGAGAAGTGAAACTTCCTTCACGAAGCCGGTCACACGACCTTCAACAATCTTGGCAAGCGCAGCTTCTGGCTTACCTTCGTTACGAGCGGTCTCTTCTGCAATACGACGCTCTTTCTCAACTACATCTGCAGGCACATCTTCACGCGCAACATATTGCGGTGAGAATGCAGCGATGTGTTGCGCAACATCCTTGCCGATTGCATTGTCGATTGAAAGCGCCACCACGACGCCAACCTGCGGAGGCAAGTCGGGGCTAGTGCGGTGGAGGTAGGCAGTTGCTGGTGAGCCCGCGAAGACAGCCACCCGGCTGAGTTCGATCTTCTCACCAAGAGTGGCGTTGCCTTCATCGATATGAGCAGCCAAAGTCTTGCCACCACCGAAATCAGAGGCGAGCAAAGCTTCGAGATTTGAGAGCTTGGTCTTTGCAACATGGGTGAGGATTTCCTCTGCGAGCGCTTGGAAGCGATCGCCCTTTGCAACGAAGTCCGTCTCACAATTGAGTTCGAGAATAACGCCGAGATCTCCTTCCACCTTTGCGGCCACCAGACCGTTAGATGCAGAGCGACCTTCGCGCTTCGTTACGCCCTTGAGTCCTTTGACGCGGATAATGTCGACAGCCTTGTCGAAGTCGCCATCGGCTTCTACGAGCGCGTTCTTGCAATCGAGCATTCCTGCTGCTGTGAGCTCACGCAGCTTCTTTACGTCTGCGGCGGTGTAGTTCGCCAAGATGTATCTCTCCTATCAGACTTGCGGGGCGGTTTCAGCAACAACAGTTTCTTCAACTGCTACCGCTACTGGTGCTTCGACTACTGCTTCAACTGGTGCAACTTCTGCAACAGGGGGGGCGGCATCGAGAATTTCTTGAGCGATCGCTTCGACCGCAGCAGGCTTGTTGGCCGTGGCAATCTCTGAACGCTTCTTGAGACCTTCAACAACTGCGTCGGTGATGACGCGAGTCAAGAGGGTGACGGAGCGAATAGCGTCGTCGTTACCTGGAATACGGTAATCAACTTCGTCTGGATCGCAGTTGGTGTCGAGGATTCCGACGATGGCAATACCAAGTTTGCGAGCTTCCTTGATTGCAAGGTGCTCTTTCTTGGTGTCTACAACCCAGATGATGCTGGGAACCTTCACCATGTCGCGGATTCCACCGAGAACGCGATCAAGCTTGACTTTCTCACGGTGAAGAACGAGGAGTTCTTTCTTGGTGAGGAGTTGGTCATTGGATTCTTCGAGTGCTTCGAGTTCCTTGAGGCGAGCGATGCGCTTGCTGACGGTTCCGAAGTTGGTGAGCATGCCACCCAACCAACGCTCGGTCACGTACGGCATACCTACCCGACGAGCTTGCTCAACGATGGGCTCTTGAGCCTGCTTCTTGGTACCAACATAAAGAATGCTGCCACCATGGGCAATAGTCTCTTTGACGAACTCATAAGCATTATCGATAAGTGCGAGTGATTGTTGAATATCGATGATGTAAATGCCGTTGCGTTCCGTGAAGATGAATCGCTTCATCTTTGGATTCCAACGACGTGTCTGGTGTCCGAAGTGAACACCTGCGTCGAGTAACTCGCGCATCGTGACGACCGCCATGGCCGCACACTCCTTTCGCATCCGGGCAAGCTGCGCCGGACGCACTCGGTTATTGGTAGGTACCGGTTGGTACTTACCCCTGACATCCCACGCTTGACCCAAAGGACCGAGTGGAGTGTGGGTTACTTGGGAAAACTCCCGGTAACCCACGGTGTGGGATGTGCGATGTCACCGCTTTCACGGTGCGGGCTAAGGGTATCGGAGCAGGTAGGCCTGGCGCGAACTCGGGTCGCGGCGCTCTCTCCACAGGAATTGGCCTGATCTGGCGGCTTCCACAGAGCCCTTCCAGTGAGCACCCACGAGCGGATTTACGCTCACCCTGGGGCGATGAGACACCTCCCCACCCACCTGCTCTTAGCGAGCGCGCTCACCTTGGCACCCGCTGGGCTCTCACTCGCCTCCTCTACTGCGCCTTCACACCCCAGCGCTCCCCCACCGAATTGGCGCCTGCCGTTGGCCAAGAGCGAACTCATCCGCCCCTTCACCCCGCCCACCAGGCGTTATGGACGCGGCCATCGAGGAGTCGATCTCGCCTCCACCATCGGAACCGCGGTCTCTGCTCCCTCGGAAGCCACCATCACCTTTGCCGGCCAGGTCAACAAGGTGCCCACCGTCGTGCTGGCTCATGGCGGCGGGTATCGATCTACTTATCAGGCCGTAACCACTTCACTCAAGGTGGGGGCGAAGGTGGCCGCTGGCGAAATCTTCGGCAAGGTAAGCGCTACTTGCCACTTAGCGGGAGTCCCGTGCCTCCACTGGGGTCTTTTTTGGGGCGAGCACTATCTCGATCCACTTTCACTCCTGCCGCACCTGCGCACCCATCTCCTGCCCGCCTGAGGAGAAGTAGGCTGGGCCTATGTCCGGAGCGCACCTCGACCCCGTTGAAACCGTGAAGAAGTATTTCGGCATCGACGGGAGCGCCGAGCAACTTAATGGCGAGCGAGATCTCAACTACCGCATCACTTCAACAGTAGATGGTGCTGCCCAAGACTTCGTTCTCAAGATTCATCAACCTGGCCAGCGTGATTGGCTCTCTTTGCAAGATCGCGCACTCACTTCGCTCGCACAGCTCGCCCCACGACTTCCCATACCTGTTCAAGCATTAGGCGGTGAGACCTCAGTTGATATTCCTGGCGGTCGCACTGCTCGCCTACTGACCTGGGTTGATGGAATTGCATGGGCTGAAGCAGAAACCACCAGTAACGATCTGCGCGAACTCGGAATCATTTTGGCACGAATTGATAAAGAGCTTGCAAAAATGGAAATCACTGAACCTGTCGAAGAGATTCTCACTCGTGAATTCATGTGGAACATGATGCAAGCTGGGCGCCTTTCGCAGCATGTACATCGCATCATGGATGAAAACTTGCGAAACGTAGTGATGGAGGTGCTCGAAGACTTCCGTGAGGTTCAACTTCCAAAGCTCGCACTCCTACCACGTCAAATGATTCATAATGATGCCAATGATTACAACATCTTTGTGAGCGATCACAGGATTGGTGTGATTGATTTTGGTGACATCGTCCTTGGTTCCAAGGTGATTGGGCTAGCGGTAGCCGCCTCCTACGCAGGTATTGGTTACGACGATCCAGTAAAAGCCATCTTGCCGCTGGTGCGCGGCTATCACATCACCTCGCCACTTTCACCGCTGGAGTTAGAGCTCCTCTTGCCGCTTACTAAGGTCCGCTTGGCAATGAGCGTGGTCAATGCGGCCGTGCAGAGCGCTGCAGATCCCGCCAACGAATACTTAAACATCAGCCAGGGCGTCATCCCAGCACTGCTGACGAAGTTACACGCTACCGATTTCAATCATTCACACTTCCGCTTCCGCGACGCGTGCGGATACGAAGGAAATCCCCACTCACGAGCCGTCCGTCAATATCTCTCCACTGTTGCCAGACGTGCCGACGTCGTCTGCCCGCCTTTCAAGGATCACAAGTACATCTACCTGGATTGGTCGGTTGAGAACACTTCGATCCCGAGGTGGAGTGAAGACATCGCCAACCTCATGGCATCAAAAGGTGCAGACGTGGCCATCGGTCATTACTGCGAAAACCGAAACGTCTATCAAGGCGATGCATACAACACCGAAAGCGCCGGCGCTCGCACCATTCACCTCGGCGTGGATCTCTTCCTTCCTGCTGGTTCACCTGTGTACTCCGCTCTCGATGGCGTGGTGGATGCATTCAATGACAACAACACCCCGCTCGACTACGGCCCAGTCATTTTGCTTCGCCACGAAACCACTGAAGGCATTCCTTTCTGGACGCTCTACGGTCACCTTTCGCGAGAATCACTTCCCAAACTTTCCATCGGAATGAAAATCAATGCTGGTGATCAAATTGCCACGATTGGTCAAGAGCATGAAAACGTTGGTTGGCCGCCACACACTCACTTCCAATTACTCACCGATCTCTGCGGCATGGGACTCGATGTCTACGGCGTGGCACCCAAAGATGAGATCTCACTCTGGCGCAGCATCTCCCCCAACCCCAACCTCGCACTCGGCATCGCGTCAGGAACTGATGCGCATGCCCACCTTTCTACTGATGTGATTCGTGAAGCTCGCACCACAGTGCTCTCGCGCAATCTCAGCCTCAACTTCCGCACACCTATAGAGATAGTCCGCGGTGAAGGTGCTTACCTTTACGACGTAAACGGCAAGGCCTACCTAGACCTCGTGAACAATGTGGCCCATGTCGGTCACGGACACCCACGCGTAGTGGCCGCCGGTGCTACGCAGATGGCCACACTCAACACAAACACCCGCTATCTGCATCAAAACATCATCGATTACGCACGTGCGCTCACCAGCACTCTCCCAGATCCACTCAGCGTGGTCTTCTTCGTCAACTCGGGAAGTGAAGCTAACGATTTAGCAATCCGAATTGTGCAAGCACACACAAAAGCTCGCGGCTTCATCGCACTTAACCACGCGTATCACGGCCACACCGCAAGCGTTGTTGAGATCAGTCCTTACAAGTTCCTCGGCAAAGGCGGGCAAGGCGCTCCTGAACACGTACGAGTAGCAAATCTGCCCGATCCTTTTCGTGGCGTACACAAAGGCGAGGCCGCCGGAAGCCAATACGCCGCTGACTTTGCAGCCACGCTAGCCGATCTCAATCAGCCACTTGCGGCTTTCATATCAGAAGGAATTGTGAGCACCGCCGGACAGATCGTGCTCGCAGACGGGTTCCTCAAAAACGCGTACGCACAAGTGCGTGCGGCTGGTGGACTTACCATTGCTGATGAAGTGCAGATTGGTTTAGGTCGTGTGGGCAGCAAGTTCTGGGGATTTGAATTACACGATGTGGTTCCAGATATCGTCACCATGGGAAAGCCATTAGGAAATGGCCATCCACTTGCTGCTGTAGTCACTACCCCCGAAGTAGCCGCTTCCTTCCACACCGGCATGGAGTACTTCAATACCTTCGGTGGTAACCCAGTCAGCGCCGCGATTGGTCTGGCAGTTCTTGAAGTTGTCCAAGATGGCCATCTACAAGCTAACGCCATCAACATGGGCAAGTACCTCACCGACGGGGTTCGCGATATGAGTAAACGTCACTCCATCATCGGAGATGTGCGAGGTTCTGGATTATTTATTGGTGTGGAATTAATGCGCGACGAGAAGACTCCTGCCACCGAAGAGATGGGCGACCTCATTGAATATGCCAAGGATCGCGGAGTCTTCCTCTCCTGCGACGGCCCTGATAACAACGTACTTAAGATCAAGCCACCTATGGTGCTGACCACCAAAGATATTGATCTCTTCTTAAATATTTTCGACGAGGGTTTAAGCGCAGTTAAACGCTGAGTATTTACTCACTAAGCGCGCGGATGAGCGTTTTTGAACGCCTCTTTGAGCCGATCGATAGAAACATGAGTGTAAATCTGCGTTGTACCAAGGGAAGCATGTCCAAGAATCTCTTGCACGGTGCGAAGGTCTGCGCCACCTTCTAATAAATGCGTAGCTGCCGAGTGACGCAAACCATGTGGTCCCATGTCGGGGGCGCCTGGAGAAGCTAAGAGCGCTTCATGAACGAGCGTGCGCACCGTTCGGGGATCAATCCGTTTTCCTTTGACACCCACAAAGAGTGCGCGCGACCTCTCTTTCATCATGGAATCCCGACCACGAGCAATCCACGATTCGAGAGCAAGGCGTGCGGGGTCGCCAAAAGGTACGGTGCGTTCTTTATTTCCTTTACCGATAACTTGAAGTGTCCGCCGATCAAAGTTAAGACTCTCGAGGTTGAGTCCGCAGAGTTCAGAGACTCGGATCCCAGTGGCATACAACACCTCCACAATCGCCCGATCGCGAAGAGTTAACGGTGTTTCATCTTCATTCGCTGCCGCATCCAAGGCATCGAGTACCTCATCGGCCTGACCGCGATTAAGTACACCCGGAAGTGTGCGATGAGACTTGGGAGAGACCAGTGTGACTGCGAAATCACTTTCAATAACACCGCGACGATGCGCCCACCCAGTAAAGACTCGAATGGAGGAGGCCCGCCGAGCCATCGAAGTGCGTGCTGCACCTGCGAGTTGCATAGTCGCCAACCACGATCGAACCAAGGCGAGTGAGAGCTCGTTTGGATCACCCTTACCCTCTTTACGCGCGTAATCACCTAAGGTCTCAAGATCATTGAGGTAGGCACGAACTGTGTTCTCCGCGAGATTTCGTTCGTCGACCAGGAAACTCCGAAAAGCATCGAGTGCCCGCGCAAACTCGGCGGTGACTTCTAATTCGGGTCGTTCCATATCGACACGGTCGCGGAAAGTATTGCGAAGGTCAAGCAGGCGCGAGCAGAAAGGCGCCCCGACTATCACGCACCACGCATCCAAGAGCCATTAACTCGGCCAACGCGGTAAATGCTTGACTCACTTCTACTGCGCCCAGATGCGCCAACTCCTCAGTTGTAATTCCTTGGCGACGCGAGAGTAACGCCAGCAGCGGATGTTCTACGTGCTCTCTTGTGAAGGGAGAAACCAGGGCGACCACATCGTCCACACGCGTAATGAGATTTGCCACGCTCTCGGCGATGAGCCGATGAACCCCTGCCGACATCGGCGAGGTAATGGGGCCAGGAATCCCCATCACATGGCGATGTAATTCAGCAGCGTCAAATGCAGTGCGCAAGGATCCGCTACGCATGGCTGCCTCCACCACAATGGTCCCTTGTGAGAGAGCTGCTATCAAGCGATTGCGCACCAGAAAGCGCGAACGAAAAGCTAACGCGCTTGGGCGCACCTCGGAGATAAGAAGACCAGATTCTGCGATCTGTGCAAATAGCCGCGAATGTGCCACGGGATAACTCCTACCCACTCCGCACGCAAGGACCGCGCACGTAATACCTCGTGCCGCAAGAGCACCGCGATGCGCGGCCGCATCGATCCCAAAAGCGCCACCACTGACGATAGAAAATCCTCGATCACTCAGTGCCGCGGCGAAATCTTCCGCCACTCGGATGCCGTACGACGTCGCGGTACGCGATCCAACAATCGCGATCGATAATGCGAGCTCGGTGATCTCTACCTTTCCAAGTAAGGAAAGGGCTATGGGCGGAACAGGCAACTCGTTCAATGCGCTCGGCCAGGCGAGATCGGAGGGAATCAGCAAGCGAGCCCCAGATTGTTTCCACTCACTTGCTAATTCTTTTTCGTCGAGCTCTTGAACGGCACGGGTAGCCACGGCAGCAACCTCGTGAAAGTTGCCAGCGCGTAAACGTTCTAAGGTTTCGGGAGCTCCATAACGGCCGATACTTTCGGCGATATGCACAAGCCCAGGTTCACAGACCGCCATCAATATATGGCGAGCCTCTCGATCATCGATCATGCCGCTCCCACTAACTGTGAAATTCCACTTCTCAAGAGATAAGCCTCGGCGACATCTTCACGCCGTGGCTGATCGTGGCCAGCCAAGTCGGCGATGCTCCATGCCACTCGCAGGACCTTATGTAAGCCACGAGCGGTCACGCGATAGTGTTCAAGTTCGCGATGAATGAGCGCCATCGCATCATCACTTGCCGAAAACTCTCGACGCAACGCACTCCCCGAGACTTGAGCATTAGTGGCAAACCCACTTCCCGAAAGCCGCACACTCGCGCGATCGCGCGCTGCCAAGACTCGATCACGCACCAGTGCACTCGACTCCCCCATATCGCTAGCAGCTAATGCCACTCTGCTGACCGGCTCTACAAAGATCTGTAGGTCCACTCGATCAAGAAGTGGACCCGATAAGCGAGAGAGGTAACGGCGAATAGCGATGGGCGTGCAGTTACATGCACGCCCATCGCCAGTGAAGCGACCACAAGGACAAGGATTGGCCGCAAGCACCAAGAGAAACCGGGCAGGAAAGATCGCAGTGCCACCGGTGCGCGAGAGAGTGACCTGACCTGATTCCAACGGTTCGCGAAGTGCATCTAATACACCGCTCACAAACTCTGGAGCTTCGTCAAGGAAGAGCACACCTCTGTGCGCCAACGAAATAGCCCCTGGACGCGGCTGGTTCATTCCGCCGCCGATAATGGCTGATCGCGTTGCGGTGTGATGCGGTGCGACGAAGGGTGGAGTACGCAAAAGTGGCGATGATCCTTTTATCAATCCAACTATTGAGTGGATAGAGGTCACTTCGATCGCAGCATCTGTATCTAACGGGGGCATGATTGAAGGGAGACGTTCTGCCAACATAGTTTTCCCAGCGCCCGGAGTGCCCATCATGAGTAAATGATGCTCACCGACCGCCGCGATCTCGATAGCTCTGCGCGCTTCGTACTGTCCCAACACATCGCAGAGGTCTGGGACTTCGAGTGGCTCATCAACTATTTCTATATCGTCATCTTCAGTGAACTCTAAGCCTCGCAGAAATGAGACTACGTTGCGCAGCTGTGAGAAACCAAAGACTTCGATCCCTGGAATCAGACTCGCCTCAGCAAGATTAACGCGCGGCACAATGGCTCGCGTAAAGCCCGCATCTCTGGCCACCACCATCGCCGGAAGCGCGCCAGCGATCGTGCGTATGCGCCCATCAAGACTTAACTCCCCGAGTACCACCGTTGAATCCATTCCATCGCTTGGAATCTTCATTTCGCCCGCAAGCAGTGAGAGCGCTACTGCGAGATCGAAACCACTTCCTCGTTTGGGAAGCGAGGCCGGCGAGAGAGCAACCGTGGTGCGCTTATTCGGCCACCCTTCACCGGAGTTAATGAGTGCAGAACGCACGCGATCGCGCGACTCTGACAATGCGGCATCGGGAAGGCCCAGCAAATTAAAAGCGGGTACCCCATCGGCAATATCTGCTTCCACTTCCACCACATGGCCAGCGACACCAAGAAGAGCAATCGAATAAATCTTCGCTAGCGCCATATCAAATTCCTTTTCGATAGTCGATAAAGAGCTTGGGAAGCAGAGTGATTGCTACTCCATCCACGCGCAGTCGCTGATACCTACGCATCTCGTGCTCTGCAACCCATGCACGAAGGAGGAGGTGTAGCCGATGCAATTTCACTGGAGTGATCGCCTCAAGCGGATGCCCTGCACGCGAAGTGGTGCGAGTCTTCACTTCGACCGCAACGATTGCGTTGCCATCTCGCACTACGAGATCCAACTCCCCCGCAGCGCACCGCCAATTCCGTTCCAGAATGATCATGCCGGCAGCTTCGAGAAAGCGAGCAGCTAAATCTTCACCGCGTTTTCCAGTCGCTTGATTCACCTGAGCAGGATGACGGGGGCAACCGAAAGTAGCTTGGAGGCGGCGCGTGCTGTGGAGTAATTACGAAAGCGCGGCAATATTTGCAAAGGAGAAGCGGTGAATATTTGACGGACCGTGAGCAAGCAGCGCAGATGTGTGAGCAGCGGTGACATATCCCTTATGAATCTCTAAACCGTAATGAGGATATTCAATAGCTAATGCGCGCATGATTCGATCTCTCGTGACTTTCGCCAGAATGGAAGCCGCTCCGATTGACCTCGACACACTGTCGCCCTTCCACACAGCAAGGTTGGGAATCGTGAGCCCGTCGATCGCATACCCATCAGTGAGCGCATAATCAGCTGCTGGATCTAATGTGGAGAGTGCGCGGCGCATTCCCGTTAAATTCGAGATATGCAATCCCACTTCATCAATCTCTGTCGCTGGCACTTCGATGATGGAGTAGGCCAACGCAACTTCCCGCACGCGATCAAATCGACGCTCGCGCTCTTCCTCGCTTAAGGACTTGGAGTCGACACATTCAGAGAGATCAACGCCAGAATCTGATCGAGGAAGTATGACTGCAGCAATGACCAAGGGACCGGCACATGCACCGCGACCCGCTTCATCAACTCCAGCAATGCGGGAGAAGCCAATGCCTTCGAGCGAGACTTCCGGAGCGATCACGGCTTGATGTTAGTAAGAACTTCCGGACGCTGAAGGGTTTTAGCGTTACCCACCGGCCATATAACGGCCACCGCGCGCCCAATCACGTCGTCAAGAGGAACCATTCCCTTGCGGGGATCTTCTTGGTGATAGCGCGAGTCTTCACTCGCCCCTCGATGATCACCCATCACCCAGATACTGCCCTTGGGGACCTTTACTTCGAAAGCCAAGTCACTCGGAGTATTTCCGGGATAGATGTATTTCTCGTCAATGGGGACTCCATTCACGCTAAGGCGACCTTGCTTATCACAACACTTCACCGTGTCGCCGGCTACTCCGATGGTCCGCTTTATTAAATCTTGGTCCGCCGGATCCGGAAGTAAACCAATCGCCACAAAACCATTCTTAATGCGTTGTCCAAAACTCACTTCATCAGAGAAGTAAGGCTCCGGCAACCAACCACCTGGGTCTTTGAAAACCACAATATCGCCTCGGCCTATTTTGCCAAGATGCATACCGAGCTTATTGACGATGACGCGATCATTAATCCGCAAGGTGTTTTCCATAGAACCCGAAGGAATATAGAACGCTTGTATAAGAAAGGCTTTGAGGATTACCGAAATGACAATTGCGGTCACAATGAGAACTGGAATTTCGCGAAGGAGCGAACCTTTGGCGGGTACTTTGAAAGGTAGCTTCACGGAGAAGATACTAGTGCGCGCTAGGAAGCAAAATTCGAAATATTGGTGAGATTATGCAGTGGGTTCTTCAGCAGCCGCAGCAGGTGCAGCAGCTTTTGCTACTAGTGCCTCAACTGCTGGTGCATCTGCTTGCACTTCTTCGTGCACGGCAGGAGCTTCCACCACGGCCTCAGCCACGGCCTCAGTAACCACGGGCGCGACCACAGGGGCAACTACAGCGTCAACTACAGGGGCGGCAATGATTGGAGTCTCCATCACGGTTTCTTCGATGAAGAGACCATCTTGGCCACGACGTTCGCGGATCTTGGCAGCCTTGCCACGAAGATCGCGGAGGTAGTAAAGCTTCGCGCGACGAACATCTCCGCGGCGAACGATTTCAAACTTCTCGATAACCGGAGTGTGCACGGGGAAGGTGCGCTCTACGCCGACGCCGTAAGAGACCTTGCGAATCGTGAAAGTTTCGCGAGCGCCAGAACCTGAGCGACGAATGACGACGCCTTGGAAGACCTGGATACGGCTCTTGGTACCTTCGATAACACGCACATGAACCTTGAGTTCATCGCCCGAGCGAAATGCCGGGATGCCAGAACGGAGGGTGGCGGCGTCAACCGCGTCGAGTACGTGCATGATCGGTCCTTACTTCGAAATGAGGCGCTCGGGATGATTTCCCCGGAGCCCACTTAGTCTGCCACAGACCCGCGTCTACCCCACAATCGGGGTGTTTTACCCCTCCTTGGGGAGGAGATCCGGCCTGACAGCTCGCGTGCGCTCTAAGGCTTGCGCCGAGCGCCACTGTGCAATCTTGCCGTGGTTGCCCTCGCGGAGCAGGGCGGGAACTTCAAGGCCGCGCCATGTTGCTGGCTTGGTATAGGCAGGGGCTTCCAAGAGTCCCGAGGTGCCGTGGGACTCCTCCGATAGTGATTCGGGATTCCCAATCACTCCAGGAAGGAGGCGGGCGACTGCCTCAATGATGGCCATCGCCGCTACCTCGCCGCCGTTGAGCACATAATCCCCGAGCGAAAGTTCGAGGACTTCGGCGATTTCGGGGCGCGTGGCAAAGTGCTCTGCTACCCGAGCATCGATCCCTTCATAGCGCCCACAAGCAAAGATCAGCCACTCGGTGGCAGCAAGAGTTTCCGCGCGACGTTGATGGAAGAGCGCACCTGCAGGAGTGGTGAAGATCAAGGTAGCTCGGGTGCCGTCGGTGACACTTGCCAGCACTGCATCAATTGCTTCGCCCCACGGCTCGGGCAACATCACCATGCCAGCACCGCCCCCGTAAGGAGTGTCATCGACAGTGTGGTGGGCATCGCTTGTGTGATCACGCAAATTATGAATATTGATCTCAAGCACGCTCTTGCTCTGCGCTTTGCCTAGCAACGAGAGTGAGAGTGGCTCTAAGTACTCCGGGAAGATGGAAATAACGTCGATACGCATTACGCCTCCATCATCCCTACTGGCGGAGTAATTACTACTCGCCTGGCTTTAGTGTCCACTACCGGAACTAATTCTCGAACGAAGGGAATGAGAAGTTCATCCATTCCTTCGCGGTCAATTGCCAAGAGATCCTGTGCGGGCAGATGGAGCACCTCGCGAATAATTCCGACGTGGGTGCCGTCTTCTAATTCCACACGTGCATCAATCAATTGATAATCGTGGAAATCATCTTCATCTTCGCCGGGCGCATCAATATCTACCTCAGCCAATAGGAGCGTGTTACGTAAGCGCTCCACTTGAGTTCGATCTTCAAAGCCTTCAAAAGTGAGCAGCATGGTGCCGGAGTGAAAACGTGCGCGGGCAATAGTGACTAGGCCTTGATCTGGGTCAGTAAAGAGTTTCGCACCGACAGCCAGACGTGAATCTGGATCATCGGTGCGTAGCTCTACTGTTGCTTCTCCTTTGAGACCGTGTGCGCGACCTACGCGCGCGACCACGAGGAGCATCGTACTGGCGTTACTCAGGACGCGACTTGCCGCCGTCCACGTCGACTAGATCAACGCGAACGCTCTCACCGCCAAGTGCGACGATGACAGTGCGAAGGGCCTTTGCAGTGCGACCATTACGTCCGATTACTCGGCCAAGGTCTTCTGGATGCACGCGAACTTCAAGAGTGCGACCGCGACGACCATTGCGGTCGGTCACAGTGACATCGTCGGGATTGTCGACGATGCCCTTGACCAAGTGAGAGAGGGCGTCCTCAATCACTCAGCAGCACCTTCTTCGGCAACTAGAGCAGCAGGTGCAGCTGGAGCAGCTGGAGCAGCTGGAGCAGCTGGAGCAGCTGGAGCAGCAGGTGCAGCTTCGACAGCTGGAGCAGCAGGTGCAGCTTCCTCAGCAGGTGCTACTGCAACTTCTTCAACAGGTGCATCAGCAACAGGTGCTACTGCAACTTCCTCAACCGATGCTTCGACGACTGGTGCTGCTACAACTTCTTCAACAGGTGCTTCAGCAACAGGTGCTACTACAACTTCTTCAACGGGTGCCTCAGCCTTGAATGCTTTTGCTTCGAGCTTCTTCTTGGCAGTAGTCGCGCCATCCTTAGGTGCGTTCTCTGCATCTTTTACTGCTGCTTCAAAAGCAGCACGCTTATTGGGCTTTGGTGGTGCAACGCGAAGCGTTCCCTCGGCACCAGGAAGACCCTTGAACTTCTGCCAGTCACCAGTGACCTTGAGGATCGCGATGACAGACTCAGTAGGTTGCGCACCTGTCTTGAGCCAATGTTGGACGCGCTCGGAGTTAACCTCGATGAGCGATGGCTCTTGAGTGGGTGCGTACTTGCCTACCTCTTCGATCGAGAGACCGTTGCGAGCTTTGCGAGCGTCAGCAATAACAATGCGGTAGTACGGTGCGCGGATCTTTCCAAGACGCATGAGCTTGATCTTTACGGCCACGGGGCCTATCTCCTTGAAACTAGGGCGGCACTTGCTTCGCTTCGCCGTGGGGACAGCTTGCTTGCTTAATACCTAAATGGACATCGCCGGCGAATTGGTGAGAGGGCCAACTCGAGCGCGTTCGCCACGTAGTCTGCCATCCGAGGATGCCCAGCGCGAAATCGCTCTCGGGTCGCCAGTGGGTAGGCGGGCGAAAATCCAGTCAAAAAGGCTTAACGACCCTCTTCGAGCGCCCGTTTTGCCGGGTTTCCGCTCTTGGACTTCTTCTTCTGTGGCGTCTGCTTGCCAGCGCCAAAACCACCACCGGCAGCGCCCATCCCCGGACCCATCCCCGGACCCATGCCCAGACCCATCCCCGGACCCATGCCTGAACCGATGGCGCCACCCATGCCCATGGGCATCTTCATCCCTGGAGGAAGTTGTGGCATTCCACCCTTGGCCATCTGGCGCATCATCTTCTGAGCGCCGGTGAATCGCTCCATCAGTGAGTTCACTTCGCTCACCTTGCGACCAGATCCTTGGGCGATACGCGCACGCCTTGAGCCGTTGAGAATTTTGGGGTTCTCACGTTCCAACGGAGTCATTGATTGAATAATCGCCTCGACGCGGACAATCTCATCGTCATCAATGTCTGCGATCTGTTTCTTCATCGCTGCAGCTCCAGGAAGCATCCCAAGGATCTTGCTCATCGAGCCCATTTGTTTGAGGCCCTGCATCTGCTTCAAGAAGTCAGACAGTGTGAAGTCTTGGCCCGATGCGAACTTGGCTTCCATTGCTTCGATCTCATCGCCACCGATTGCACGCTTCGCTTGCTCGGCTAACGAGGCGACATCTCCCATGCCAAGGATTCGTTGCGCCATGCGCTCTGGATAGAAGAGATCGAAGTCGGAAAGTTTTTCACCACTCGATGCAAACATGATGGGCTTACCGATAACTGATGACAGCGAGAGCGCGGCCCCACCACGAGCATCACCATCGAGCTTTGTCAGTACTACGCCAGTGAAACCCACACCATCTCGAAAGGCTTCTGCAGTAGTGAGTGCATCTTGGCCGATCATTGCATCAACAACAAAGAGGATTTCGTCAGGGTTTACAGCATCGCGAATTTTGCTCGCTTGATTCATTAACTCTGCATCAACGCCAAGTCGACCGGCGGTATCAACGATCACAACGTCATGAAGTTTTGTGCGCGCAAGTTCTACACCGTCGCGAGCAACCTTAACGGGATCGCCGACTCCATTGCCGGGCTCTGGACTGAAGATAGGTACACCAACTTGCTTGGCAACTTGTGCAAGTTGTTCAACAGCATTCGGACGTTGTAAATCACAAGCGACTAAGAGCGGCGTGTGCCCTTCGCGCTTGAGCCACATGGCCAACTTTCCGGCGAGCGTGGTTTTACCGGCACCTTGCAAACCGGCAAGCATGATGACTGTTGGTGGACGTTTTGCAAGAGTGATGCGCCGGGCTGCACCACCTAGTACCGCGACAAGTTCTTCGTAAATGATGGTGATGATTTGCTGGCTAGGGTTCAGCCCTGGAGTAACTTGCACGCCCACTGAGCGTTCGCGAACTTTCTCGACCACACCGTTCACTACAGAGAGAGCAACGTCTGCTTCTAGGAGGGCTTCGCGAATCTCAGTGCAGGTCTGTTCAATATCTTTGTCGCTGAGGCGCCCTTTGCCCCGAAGGGTGGCAAAGGTCTGCGAGAGGCGATCAGAGAGTGAGTCAAACACGAGTGAAGGCTACCCGATCGTAGAATGCAGGCTAAAACCTCGTGATTTTCAAGTTCTCAAAGCATTTTGAAGCCCGCGCTTCTAGGAAAGGATTCCTTCAACAAAAAGTTCAGCATCGAAGGGAGCAAGGTCATCGATTCCTTCGCCAAGACCGACAAATTTCACTGGAATTCCGAGTTCCTGCTGAATGGCGATGATGATTCCGCCTCGGGCGCTGCCGTCTAATTTGGTGAGGATGACGCCGGTGAGCGCCACGGCTTCACCGAAAACTTTTGCTTGTGTCAAACCATTTTGGCCGGTGGTAGCGTCAAGAACTAAGAGAATCTCATCCACCGCCGCACCTTTTTCAACTACCCGACGAACTTTCCCCAGCTCGTTCATGAGGTCGACTTTGGTATGCAAACGCCCGGCGGTGTCGACTAGTACGAGGTCTGCGCCACTTTCCTTGGCACTCTTCACCGCGTCAAAAGCGATTGCTGCCGGATCGCCCCCAGGCTCGCCGGAAATAAGTTGCGCACCTGCTCGCTTCGCCCACGTTTCCACTTGCTCGGTGGCGGCGGCCCGGAAAGTATCTGCCGCAGCGATTACCACCTGCGCTCCTTCTTCGACTGCCAGGTGTGCAAGTTTTCCCACACTCGTCGTCTTACCCGCACCGTTGACGCCGACGATGAGCAGCACTCGAGGAGTTCCGTCAGCACTCTTACGCAATTCGATGTCACGGCTTTGCTCGCAAGCAAGTGCGGCGAGCAAAGTGGCCCTCAGCGCCTCGACCGGCTCATCCTTGCGAGACATACGCTCGCGCATATCAGCCAAGATCGCTCGCGTTGCAGTAATTCCCACATCCGCGCCAAGCAAGGTGGCTTCTAACTCGTCCCACTCCGCTTGATCTAATTTTCCGGAGGTGAAGATGGCACGCAGGCGACGACCAAACGTTTGCGAAGGCGCTAACTTCTCGCGACGGCGAAAGAGTCGACCCGAACTGTTAAACACTTTCTGATTCAACCTCGCGCAGGCGCTGAGAAATAACTTCTGTAACACCATCGCCACGCATCGTTACGCCATAAAGTGCATCTGCAATTTCCATGGTGCGTTTCTGGTGCGTAATAATGATGAGCTGTGAGGAACTACGAAGCTCATCGAGAATACCTATGAGGCGACCCAAGTTCGTGTCATCAAGTGCGGCCTCAACTTCGTCGAGGACATAGAACGGACTAGGGCGGGCCTTAAAGATAGCGATCAAGAGCGCTACTGCGGTGAGCGAACGCTCTCCGCCAGAGAGCAGCGAGAGACGCTTGATCTTCTTGCCGGGCGGACGAGCCTCGATTTCGATACCCGTGGTGAGCATGTCATCTGGGTTAGTAAGCACCAGTCGACCCTCACCGCCAGGGAAGAGACGAGCAAAGACCCCTTCGAATTCGCGGGCCGTATCGATGAATGCTTCACGGAAAACGATTTCTACGCGCTCATCAACTTCGCGAATGATCTCGAGGAGGTCGCGGCGTGTGTTCTTAAGGTCTTCGAGTTGCTCGCCAAGGAATTGCGCACGCTCTTCGAGTGCGGAGAACTCTTCCAAGGCCAAAGGATTTACGCGACCAAGGAGCACAAGTGACTTTTCTGTTGCACGTAAACGCTTCTCTTGCTCTTCACGCACGTAGGCAACAACAGGGCCGGGAAGAAAATCTCCAGCCTCATTCTCAATAAATGTCTGAACTTCCTTGTCTGGACCGTACTCATTCAGCAGAGTTTCGGCATCAACTCCGAGGTCTTCAAGCACTTTGCCCTCAAGTGCTTCAATCCGCAGGCGATACTCGGCACGCGCCACTTCATCGCGATGGACGCTAGTAGTGAGTTGCTCAAGCTCGGAAGCAAGTTCACGGGCCCGCAAACGGACTGCGAGCAATTCGCCTTCGCGTTCGGTACGCGATGCTTCTGCCTGTCCACGTTCATTTGCTGCTTGCGCGATTGATATCTCAAGTGCCGACAGGGCTTCTTGGGCGAGCACAGTCACGGCGCGCGCAGTGACCGCACCAATGGCCCGGGCTTCGCGACGCTTTACCGCGGTTGCCCGCGCTTCACGTTCAGCTGCCGCATTGCGTTCCAATTGCTCCGCGCGCTGTCCGGCTGAGTGCGCACGTTCTTCACCCGTGCGAAGTGCTAAACGTGCATCCATCTCGCGCTGACGAGCAAGTGCAACTGCAGAGCGGAAAGTTTCCAAGACGGCAACATCTGGTTCATGGTCCGTCGGCTCTGATTCAGCGTGCGAAAGTCGCTCCGCTAACTCTGCAAGGCCGACAAGGTCGCGTTCCCGCGCACTCAGCGCTTCACTAATTGCTTGCTCAATTCGAGTAGCTTCGGCATTTGCACTACGTACTGCTTGTCCAGCCAGACTCATTTGTTCAGCAAGTGCTGCCATCCGAGCATCTGATTCGTGGAGACGTGCCATAGCGGCATCTGAAACTTCTTGCGCACGCACTAGCGACTCGTTTGCACTCGCCAGTTCGAAACGAATCCGGTCGGCGCGATGAATAGCTTCTTCAAGCAGTGTGGTGGTGTCATCAATTGCAGCCTTGACTTCAATCAGGCTCGCTCGTTTGCTGGAACCTCCGCGGGCAATGACCGGACCAATCACATCACCTGTGCGAGTTACCGCGATGAGGCGATCATCGGTGCGACGTACAGCCGAGATGAGGTCAAGGCTTTCTACTAATACGGTGCGTTCAAGCAGCGCTTCCAAAGTTGCGGAAATATCTGCCGATGAGCGAATGACGTCGACGGCATACACCGCACCTTGAGGCAGCGAAGGCCAGGAGGAACGAGGTGAGGATGCCCGGCCACCACCCACAATGAATGACGCGTTCCCAGCGTCGGCATCCTTGAGGTGACTAATGGCATTGCTAGCAGCATCACTATCACTGACGGCGATGGAGTCAGCAGCATTTCCAAGCGCTGCAGAAACGGCTGCTTGCCACCCGGGCTCAACGACGACGAGATTTGCAATAGAACCAAGCACTCCTCGAAGTTGTGCACCGAGAAGCACGGCGCTGCCATCCTTCTGGGTGGCGCTCATGCTCAGCGCCTCAAGACGAGCCTCGTGAGTGGAGCGATCGCGATCTGCGCGGTGCTCTTCCTCTTTCAGGTTTTCTACCTTGGCTTGGGCTTCAACCAAACGAGATTGTGCTGAATCGTATTCGGCGTCAAGACTCACTTCGCCTTGATCATTACCAGCAACATGAGATTCCAGAACAGAGAACTCTTGTTGTGAATTGCGGGCCCGGGCGAGCGCCTCATCTTTCGTTGCCGTAAGTCGCGCAACTTCTTCTTCACTCGCTGCCGAACGTGTCTTGAGCGCACCTACTTCACCACGAAGCCTGGCGAGTCCTTCACGGCGATCAGCGGCAGCACGAACGGCCGCCGACACTGTTGTTTCTTCGCGCCGCAATTCGTCCTCACTCGTGAGGCGCGAAGTTTCTGCCTGGGCAAGATCATTACGGTGAGCCTGTGTGGTAGAGAGTAATTCGGCTTCTTCGGCGCGCAAGTTCGCTGCCTCAGCTTCCATAGCTTCGGGATCACGTCCAGCCGCGCGGGCTTCATCGGCTTCCTCTGAAAGAAAACGTGAACGTTCGGCAGCTAGATCAGCAGTTCCGCGGAAGCGTTCTTTGAGGCTCGTGAGTTTGTAATAAGTCTCTTGTACGCGAGCGAGCAACGGGGCGTCAGCTGCGGCGGCGGTATCAAGCGCTGTTTCACGCTCATGGGTTTGTGCGAGTGCACCTTCAACGTCTGCTCTACGTTGGCGAAGCGCCGTTTCGTCGGCTACTTCCGCTTGCAGTGTCGATCGCATTTGTATGAGGTCATCTGCAAAGAGTCGCAATCTCGCGTCGCGCAGGTCGGCTTGAATAGTGGCTGCTTTCCGTGCCACCTCTGCTTGTTTACCCAATGGCTTGAGTTGGCGGCGAAGTTCTGCGACCAAGTCTTGAATGCGCGTGAGGTTTAACTGCATGGCTTCGAGTTTGCGAAGAGCTTTCTCTTTGCGCTTGCGGTGCTTGAGAACACCGGCCGCCTCTTCAATAAATCCACGGCGATCTTCTGGAGTTGCTGAAAGTATTGAGTCGAGTTGTCCCTGACCGACGACAACATGCATCTCGCGACCGATGCCGGAATCGCTCAATAATTCTTGAATATCGAGCAAACGTGAACTCTCGCCATTGATTGCATATTCACTAGCACCGTTACGGAAAAGTGTGCGAGTAATTGTTACTTCAGAAAACTCGATAGGTAGGGCGCCGTCGCTGTTATCGATTGTCAGCGAAACTTCAGCGCGACCAAGTGGTGCCCGACCAGAGGTGCCGGCGAAGATAACGTCTTCCATCTTTCCGCCGCGCAAACTTTTGGCACCTTGTTCGCCCATGACCCAAGTAAGCGCATCGACCACATTTGATTTGCCTGAACCGTTGGGCCCCACGACTGCGGTAATTCCTGGTTCAAAGCGAAGCGAGGTGGACGAAGCGAAGGATTTGAACCCCTTGAGGGTCAAACTCTTCAGATACACAGTGGCCCCCGGCGGTCATGCGGCAGGTACAGCCCTGCCTTGGCTCCTCAGAACCCTATCGTGAGCGCGGGGCGCGCTGACACCGGGGGCAGAAGTGGCTCCCGCGGTTCATAAATTCCTCCCGCTTGATCACCGCTGCGCACCGAGGACAGGGTTCTCCTTGGCGCTGATAGACCGATAGAGCCCGGTCAAAGTAGCCGCTCTCCCCGTTCACATTTACATAGAGAGCGTCAAAAGACGTGCCACCTGCGGCGAGTGCCTGAGCCATCACCGCCTGGGCTTGCTCTAGCACCAGGCGCGCCTCGGCCCGGGTGAGTGAGCTCGCCAGCCGCCTGGGGTGGATCTCGGCGCGGAAGAGCGCCTCATCGGCGTAGATATTGCCCACCCCGCTCACCACTCGCTGATCGAGCAGAATTCGTTTTACTTCAGATCGCTTCGATCGAAGTTGCCCCGTCGCTAGCTCCATATCAAAGGCAGGGTCAAAGGGGTCTAGTCCTATATGCGAGATAGATACGGGGACGCGTTCACTTTCAACGCCCGCCCACTCATCGATATGGAATCCACCGAAAGTGCGTTGATCTAAAAAGAGCAGCTGCCCCTCATCGAGAGTGAAGTTGACTCGCATGTGCCGATGTTGCAACTCCTCCTTTTCGACTCGAAATTGCCCACTCATTCCCAGATGCGCGATCAGTGGAAAATCGGTGAGAGAAAACCAGAGGTACTTACCTCGTCGATGCACACCTTCAATAATTTGGCCCTTTAAGTGATCTTCGAAATCTCGCGGTCCCGGTAGATGACGCCTCACCGCACGCGGGTGACGCACTTCAACATCAATAATTGTTCTACCGAGAGTCCAGTCGACAAGACCTTGGCGAACCGTCTCTACCTCTGGTAACTCCGGCATGGAGGGAAGTTACTTCTGCTCCTCGAGCGCCGCGAATGCTGCAGCGGCCGCACGTTGTTCGGCTTCCTTCTTGCTCTTTCCTGCTCCCGTACCCAACGCGCTTTTACCCACGGTGCAGGTTGCCACAAAGTCTTTGAGATGATCCGGCCCTGATTCTTCAACTGAATATTCCGGCAAGCCGCGCCCCAACTGGGCCGCCAACTCTTGCAGTGAAGTCTTCCAATCAAGACCGGCACCAAGATTCTCCGCAGCTTCGATCGTGGGAGCCATGATTCGGCGAACAAAGTTAACGGTCTTATCGAATCCTTGATCTACGTAAATAGCACCAATGAGAGCTTCGAATGAATCTGCGAGCATGGAATTCTTTTCACGACCACCAGTGACTTCTTCACCTTTACCGATCATCAACGCTTCACCGAGTTCAAGAAAGCGACCGACCTCTGCAAGGGCCCGCATATTTACGGTAGCCGCGCGCAATTTAGCCAAGCGGCCTTCCGGAAAATCTGGGAAACGGTTAAAGAGCTCTTCGGTGACGATGATGCCAAGAACGCTGTCACCGAGAAATTCCAAGCGCTCGTTCGTAGGTATGCCACCGTTTTCGTACGCGAAAGAACGATGCGTGAGAGCTAATTCAAGAATTGCTGGAGAGAGTGGTAAACCGATGTGTGCGAGGAGTTTCTCGCGGGGCGAGAGTGCCAAGCGACTTAGACGTCGAGTACTTGGCGACCGTTGTAGGTACCGCAAGTGCCACAGGCAACGTGCGGACGCTTCTTTTCACGGCAACGTTCGCAGAGCACAAGGGTAGTTGCGGTGGTCTTCCACTGACTGCGGCGTGAGCGCGTATTAGAGCGCGACATCTTTCGCTTGGGAACCGGCACGACATACTCCTTCAGGCGGACGTTCTGGGTTCTACTAACCCGAGGACGAAGTATCCCCCATCTCGGCACTTCCCCCCAAATCGAGGCGGTTCTTGAGGTCAGCCCAACGGGGATCAATCATCTCGTGAGCGTGATCTGCCGGCAATTCTCGCCAGGGAAGACCACACTCCACGCAGAGTCCGGGACACTCGGGGTCACAGAGCGGGGCAAAGGGCAACGCTAAGACCACGGCGTCGAGGAAGGAAGGTTCCAAATCGAGCATCTCCCCATCGAGGCGATAGAGCGCCTCATCAGCCTCCATCTCCTCGTCTTCCTCACGATGCTTGGCGGCCTTCTTTGCCTTCTTACCGCCCGAAGCGCGCTCATCATCGTCGTATAAGTAGAGCTCTTGGATGTAGAGGTCGAGATCTTCAGAGACCGGGTCCAAACAACGAGCGCACTCCCCTACTGCAGTTGCTTCAACCGTTGCAGTGGCGAGCACACCTTCGATCACAGACTCCAGGCGCAGATCCATCAATAATTGCGAACCGGCGGGAATCCCGATGACTTCAATACCGATTGCATACGGCGTAATAATTTCAATGGTTGATTCACGCATCTCACCAGGCCTACGAATGAGCTCACGGGTATCTATAAGAAATGGAGCTGCCTTACTCATCGATGACAAGACCGTCGTTCTCTTTCTCGCCCGCAAGGCGCGCTCGCCCACGAGTAATGGCATCCATCGTCTTGGTTAAGACAACTTCAAGAGTTGCTAAGCGATTGTCCACGTATGTATCGGTCTCGAGCTTAATAGCTTCGGCATCTTCGTTCGCCATTTGAATAATTTCATCGGCTCGATCCCGCGCCGCGCTGACGACCGCTGTTTCTTCCACCATGCGTGAAGCTTCTTCGCGGGCATGGATAAGGAATTGCTCAGCTGAGTAACGGCCCTCTTCAATAACAGCTTCTCGTTGGGTGAGCACCGCCTTCGCTTGATCTAAATCTTGCGGCAGTAGATCTCGCGCGGCCACTAAAAGATTGAGTAAATCGGCTCGATGCACGATGGCTGATGCAGAGAAAGGAACGCCCTTACCTTCTTGAACAAGAGCGATGGCTTCGTCGATGGCTATCTGAACATCTACCACTTGTGGTGTCGCTTGAACTTCTCCGCCTTCGATCGACATCTTTAGGCCTTCACTTTCTTCAGAAGTTGAGTGAGGACCGAGGAAGGCACGTAGGCGGAAACGTCACCACCGTACGTAGCAATCTCCTTCACGAGCGATGAAGAGAGATATGAGTACTGCGGTGAAGTAGAAATGAATACCGTTTCAACTCCAGCTAGTTGATGGTTCATCTGCGACATTTGCAATTCGTATTCAAAGTCAGAGACGGCACGCAAGCCCTTAACGATCGCCGGGATCTCATTTTTCTTACAGAAATCCACCAACAATCCGTGCCACGAGTCCACGCGCACATTGGAAAACTTCTGGCAGACATCCTCGATCAGAGCAATGCGCTCTTCGACCGTAAAGAGTGACTTCTTCGAGTGGTTAATCATGACTGCGACCACTACTTCGTCGTAGAGGGAACTTGCCCGCTCAATGATGTCGAGGTGACCGTAAGTGATCGGGTCGAACGACCCGGGGCAGACCGCGCTTCTCTTCATAAGTGAGACGCTAGCAATCTTTCGAGGCGTAGCGCACTATCGCCAGCCCATAGGCGCGCTCGCGTTCCACCAAATAACCCGCTGGCCAGGCAAAAGCTGTGGT
>NSHZ01000008.1 GCA_002737595.1 Actinomycetota bacterium
GAACGGTGCCTTTCCCAAATGTCTTAATGCCCACAATGACTGCTCTATTTCGATCTTGCAGAGCGGCTGCAACAATCTCTGAGGCACTTGCAGATTGCGCATTCACTACAACTGCCAAAGATCCGTGTTCTTTACTGCCTTCAGCAGCTTCCAGCACGACACTCACCTGGCCGCGGCGCTCATAACTTACGACCACCCCTCCGCTGACAAAAGCCCCTACGACAGCAACCGCTTCTTCAATCAATCCACCAGGGTTGTCTCTGAGGTCGAGCACCACGCCCCCCTGGTGGGCAGACTTGGAAAGAATGTCGGAAACTTCATTGCCTACACCGCGAGTAAATGCATTAATTCGAATAACTAAGACGCCGTTCTTTAATGAATCGGCAGTCACATCGTTAGAAGCGACAGCGAAACGCGGCAACATGAAATCGATGTTTTCACCGGAGCGCACCACTGTGACTTGCACCTGACTATTTGCATCTCCGCGCAGCAGCGCCGAAACTACTGGAATGGAAGCGCTGCTCACGTCCACGCCCTGCGCAGTCACAATCGAATCGCCTGCAAGCACTCCGGCTCTCTCCGCGGGAGAAGCACCGACCACGCTAGCCACTTCTACGCCGCCGCCTTTCCCTGCGCGGAGCCAGAGACCCACACCGGTGTATCGGCCTGCGAGTGATTGATCAAAGGCTCCCACTTCGTTCACGCCGTAATAACTCGACCACCGGTCGCCAGACGCGCGCAGCATTCCCTCAATCGCTGCGCGTCGGAGCAAATCAGAAGTAGCACTCTTATTTGAGTATTGCGAAATAGAGGCCTCAGCTTCATCAAGAACGCCGGTGTTTGAGTGCGTGAGACGGCCTGCGCTGAAAGCTCCCAGGGCAAGCAGAGATACGAGAACTACGCGAATAAGCGTGCCTCGACCCCCTCTAAGTACCCGTTTCATAGGCCTAGTGTAGTCGGGCGAAAACTAGACCTTGAGGTACTTGCGCAGCGTGAGAAACGAGGCAAACGCCGAAACGACGAGGCCTGTGAGCAGCAATAGCAGGCTAGCGTTCCACACATCTGCCCAGCCGAAGAAGTTTGTAAATGTCAGTAGCGGTGCAACACGGGCATCGACCAACGATTTGAGTGCCGCAAGAATTCCAGTAGCAATCCCCCAGCCGATGATTGTCGAGATCAACCCTTCGAGAAGGAACGGAAGTTGAATGGAGAAATTTGAGGCACCTACGAGGCGCATCACACCTGTCTCTCGGCGTCTATTAAACGCTGCGATACGAAGTGTATTAGAAATCAGTAGCGCAGCTGTAACCACACTGATCAAGCCGATTGCGAGCGCGCCATCTCTGAGCACTCCCAATAGTTTGAAGAATTTATCCAGAATTGTGCGCTGATCTTGCACAGAGTCAATTCCTGGGCGACCACTAAACGCACTTTGTACGATGGCAAATTGCTTGGGGTCCTTTAACTTCACCCGATAAGACTCAGGCAACTGATCGGCTGTGACGTTATCAACCAGCGCAGTACCCTTGAATCGTTCTTTGAATCGCGCAAATGCTTCCGCTTGAGATTCATAATAGACGTTGGCGACAATCGGAAGTGTCTTCAAATCGCTTTCGATCTGCGCTCGCTGCTCCACTGTGACTGGGCCGCCAGAGCACGTCGGGCTATCCGAAAGCTTTCCACATAAGAAGATGGAGACTTCGATCTTGTCGTACCAATAATCCTTCATCACACGTACCTGGCTATTCGCAAGCAATCCAACTCCCAACAGGGAGAGGGAAATAGCGACGGTAATCACAACTGCAATTGTCAAAGTGATATTGCGGCGAAGTCCGTTGAGAACTTCCTTGGTAACAAATCCTGCACGCATTACATCACCCGCTATATCCGTAGATACCGCGAACCTGATCACGGACTACTATGCCGTTTTCTAGCTCAATCACGCGTTTGCGCATCTGATCCACAATCTTGTCATCGTGCGTGGCCATCACCACGGTGGTGCCGGTGCGATTAATTCGGTCAAGAAGTTTCATAATTCCCACACTCATCGTGGGATCAAGATTTCCGGTGGGCTCATCGGCAATAAGAATCTGTGGCTTATTAATAAATGCACGCGCAATTGCAACGCGTTGTTGCTCGCCACCACTCAGTTCGGCCGGCATGCGATGGCCATAATCATCGAGCCCGACGAGTTCGAGCACTTCTGGTACCTCGCGAGCAATCTCCTTCGGTGCCGCGCCCACAATCTGCATAGCAAAAGCTACGTTTTCACTGACCGTCTTGTTGGGCAGGAGTCGGTAATCCTGGAAGACCGTGCCGATACCGCGCCGGAATTCGGGCACCTTCCATTGAGAGAGCGTGCTGAGGTCTTTACCCGCAACGAACATCCGCCCAGATGTAACTTTCTCTTCGCGGATGATGAGCCGAAGGAAGGTGGACTTACCTGAGCCTGATTGACCGACCAAGAAGACGAACTCCCCTTTGGCCACTTCTAGGGTCACCGAATCGAGGGCAGGGCGGTCCTGTTTGGAATAGATCTTTGCGACGTTTTCGCAACGAATCATCTGCGCATCACTCTCCGGAGTCTAGGCGGGGCGGGCTGGCTAGGCGCCAGTGGCACGCCGCCACCTAATCCCTGCCTGTATGAACCCATCAATATCTCCATCAAGCACAGCTCCGGTATTTCCGGTCTCCCACTCGGTTCGGTGGTCTTTGACCATTTGGTAAGGGTGGAGCACGTAGGAGCGGATCTGGTTTCCCCATGAGCCTTGAGTATCTCCGCGTAAGGCATCGATCTTGGCGGCCTCCTCTTGGCGACGCCGCTCTAGCAACTTCGCTTGGAGCACAGCCATCGCCGAGGCTCGATTTTGCATTTGTGAACGCTCGTTTTGACATGAGACCACGATGTTGGTCGGAATATGCGTAATACGCACCGCCGAATCGGTGGTGTTCACTCCCTGACCACCAGGGCCACTTGAGCGAAATACATCGATGCGTAATTCCTTTTCATCGACTTCCATATGATCACTCTGTTCAACAACTGGGACTACTTCGACTCCAGCAAACGAAGTGTGGCGACGATTTTGACTGTCGAAGGGCGAAATACGCACCAAACGATGTGTTCCTTGCTCGACAGAGAGTGTGCCGTATGCATAAGGTGCGGCTACTTTGAAGGTGGCTGACTTGATACCCGCTTCTTCTGCGTATGAAGTGTCTAGTACTTCTACTTTGTGATTGTGGCGCTCTGCATATCGCATATACATACGTAGGAGAGCCTCTGCCCAATCGGCGGCATCGACGCCACCTGCTTCTGAACGAATAGTGACCAATGCTTGGCGTGCGTCGTATTCACCGTTGAGCAAGGTGCGAATCTCCATGGCGCCAATTTCCGAAGTGAGAGCATCGAGCTCGGTTGCAACATCGGCAAGCACGCTGGCATCTTCTTCGCCTTCGGCAAGTTCAAGTAAGAGATTTAGGTCATCCAAACGAGATCGGAGGGCGCCGAGTTTGGCCACCTCATCTTGGGTATTTGCGAGCTCGCTGGTAACTTTTTGAGCATTCTCCGGATCTTCCCAGAGGTCTGGCACCGAAGCACTGATCTCGAGTTCGACGATGCGCGCCCGCAAAGTGGTGATGTCGAGAACCGATTCAATCGATGCCAATGTGGAATCGAGCGCCTCGATTTCGATACGTAATTCGCGATCAGCCACCTGCCTACTCTACCGGGTTTACGCGTACCTCCGCCCGCGCGTGGGCCGAGATCAAGCGCCATTGACCGGTGAGCAATCGGGTCTTCGCACGTAAGCCAATCTCAACTTGTGACCCCCTGGCAACCACACTCTCAAGTGAAATGCTCTCGAGAAAGTTGGAATGTTCGAAAGCGAGCTGGCCCAGTGCCACCGCACGTGCGCTTTCCGGATCAATAGCAATCAAGCCACTTGCATAATAAGTTCTTTGATCAACGCTTGAAGCGCACGTGAGTGCAATCTCTTCAGCCATGTTATTGAGCAGCGCATTCGCCGTGGACACTTGGCCGATAGAAACTGCCACTGTAAGCGTAGCGGTGAGTAGTGCCAGGTAGCCAAGAATGAGCGGTAGTAGGGAGCCGCGTTCGTCCCGAACTATCGACCGCCTCACCTCGCCTCCTCAAATAGGTCAACTAATTCGCTATGGGTTACGTTGATGCGGCGGGCAAATAGTCCGCCATCGATACGCCCTGCAACGCGAGCAGTGACGCGTGCACCCGGCGTGAGGCAAGGATTCGTCGAACAATCAAAAGTGAAAGTGACGCCATCCCCGAGATCTTTGATGGCATCCTTAGCAATGTAGGTTCCTTGAAGTAATCCCGTCGGCGAATCAGACGCCGCTTTGAGTACATGAATCGCCTCGCGCACTGCGAAGTCGGCGCGCATCTCTCCTTCATGGATGCACATCAGCGCCACGGCACCTGCCACCAGTGGAGTGATGAGCGGAATAGCAAAAACAATGAATTCGAGGGTGGCGCTGCCTCGGTCATCACGTAGGCGGAAAAGAAGCATGCGCCCAAGATGATCGCTCTGCGTCGTTTCGTCTACCCCGAGAAAGGCAGATGTGGATTAAGCCTTCCCAAACCTTCTTTGGCGTTCGGCATAAATCTCTATCGCCTGCCAGAGCGTGCGGCGATCTGCATCAGGCCAGAGCGTGTCCAAGAAGACCATCTCTGCATATGCCGATTGCCAAAGTAAGAAGTTGCTTGTGCGCTGCTCTCCAGAGGAACGTAAGAAGAGATCAACATCCGGCAGATCCGGTTCATCCAAGTAAGTAGCAAAGAGCTTTTCAGTAATTCGATCTGGATCTACTTTTCGTCGCTTGACGTCCAATGCCAAAGCCGCAGCAGCATCAACAATCTCGGCACGTCCGCCGTAATTTACACACATCGTGAGAGTGAGAGTTGAATTCTTCTTGGTCAGTTCTTCAGCTTCTTCCAGCTCGCGAATGACCGACTTCCAGAGGCGAGGCTCACGGCCAGCCCATCGCACTCGCACGCCTAATTCATGCATTTCATCCCGGCGGCGGCGAATGACCTCTCTATTGAAATTCATCAAGAAGGTGACTTCTTCTCGCGAACGCTTCCAATTCTCCGTAGAGAACGCGTAAGCACTCAAATGTGTGACGCCAATTTCGATAGCGCCATTAACCATGTCAAAGAGCGAAGCCTCACCCGCTTCATGTCCGGCGGTACGCGGTAGCCCTTGCGCCTTGGCCCACCGGCCATTGCCATCCATCACGACGGCGACATGTTTAGGGATAGAGCCCTTTGGGAGCTTTGGCGCTTTCGCACCCGAGGGATGTGGCGTTGGTGTCTTGGGCTTGCTCATGAGCGCTCCACAAGCGGAAGGCTACGCAAACCATGCTCAAGATGCCAAGAGAGATAGGCCGCCACGATGCCGTGCGCTTCGCGTTGATGACGCGCCTCGCTCGCAATGGCAGATTCCCAATCTCCTTCCATCAGATTGCCCAGGAGCGTGAGCGTCTCCGATGCGGGAGTAGCCGTTGCTGGCGGTCGGCACTCACCACATACCGATCCACCACCCGCTAAAGAAAACCATTTATGCGGCCCTTCAACTCCGCAACGGGAGCAGGCATCGAATGAGGGCGCATAACCACCGACGGCAAGTGAACGAATAAGAAATGCGTCGAGCACCAGGGCAGGGTCATAGGTGGACTCGGCGAGAGTGCGAAGCGCACCCACGACCAAGAGATATTGCTGGAGCGCCGGCTCTTCAACGAGCGCAGTGAATCTTTCGGCAGTTTCCAATACGGCATTCGCCATAGTCCACTTTGAATAATCGCCAGAAAGTACGTCCCCATATGAGTGGAGGGTCTCTGCTTGCGTGATGATGTCAAGGGAACGGCCTGTGTGGAGTTGTAAATCCACATGCATCGCTGGCTCAAGACGTGCGCCAAATTTGCTCATGGTGCGACGTACACCTTTGGCAACTGCTCGTACTTGGCCGTGCTCTCGCGTTAACAGCGTGACAATGCGATCCGCCTCACCTAATTTATGGGTGCGCAGCACAACCGCTTCGTCACGATAAAGACCCATGCGCCTACTCTGCCTAGCGAATGGCTCGGTTCACCGCAGACACGACCGCTTTCAACGAGGCAGTCAAGATATTCGGGTCAATTCCCACTCCCCAGAGCACTTTGCCTTCAACGGCGCACTCAAGATATGCAGCCGCACGTGCATCGCCACCGGCAGACATCGCGTGCTCGGCGTAATCAAGAACCCGTACATCTACACCATGTGCGGCCATAGCGGCGCAGAAAGCCGCAATGGGTCCGTTGCCGGAACCCTTGAGAACAAATTCTGTGCCGTAATCAAGCATCGCGACTTCGAGTTCGTTCACGCCCTCAACATTTGAAGATTGCGACATGCTGCGAAGTGAGAAGCGACCCCAGGGAGCGCGTTCGCTTGGCAAATACTCATCTTCGAATATGTGCCACATAGCCTCTGGCGTCACTTCGCCACCTTCTGCGTCGGTCTTTGATTGAACTACTTGGCTAAACTCGATTTGTAGGCGGCGTGGCAAGTCAAGGCTATGGTCGCTCTTCATAATGTAGGAGACCCCGCCCTTGCCGGATTGAGAGTTGACCCGGATTACTGCCTCGTAAGTACGACCTACATCACGTGGATCAATCGGCAAATACGGAACAGCCCAGAGAATGTCATCAACGGTCTTGTCGACCGCCGATGCATCGCGCTCCATGTGCTCGAAGCCCTTCTTGATGGCATCTTGGTGCGATCCTGAGAATGCGGTGTACACCAAGTCCCCGCCATAGGGATGGCGCTCCGGAACGCGAAGTTGGTTTGCGTACTCAACTGTGCGGCGAATTTCATCGATCTGGGAGAAATCAATCATGGGGTCAACGCCTTGGCTGAAAAGGTTCAATCCAAGTGTCACCAAACATACGTTTCCAGTGCGCTCGCCATTACCAAAGAGCGTCCCTTCGATGCGATCAGCACCAGCGAGATAACCGAGTTCGGCAGCCGCCACCGCAGTGCCCCGATCGTTATGCGGATGCAGGCTCAGTACTACCGAGTCGCGATAAGCAAGATTACGGTGCATCCATTCAATGGAATCTGCATAAACGTTAGGTGAAGCCATTTCGATTGTCGCCGGAAGATTAATGATGGTCTTCCAATCCGGTGCTGGTTGCCACACATCCATCACCGCATTGCATACCTCGGCTGCGTACTCAAGTTCTGTGCCGGTATAGGACTCCGGTGAGTACTCAAAAAAGATATCGGTACCGGGGACTGTCTCCACAAGCTTCTGACAGAGCTTGGCACCTTCAACAGCAATCGCCGTAATGCCCTCTTTGTCCAAACCAAAAACTACGCGACGTTGAAGCGTTGACGTGGAGTTATAAAGATGAACGATCGCTTGCTTGGCACCCTTAATAGATTCGTAGGTGCGCTCGATGAGGTGCTCGCGGGCCTGGGTAAGCACTTGAATCACAACATCATCAGGAATGAGATCTTTCTCAATGAGTTCACGGACGAAATCAAAATCAGTTTGGCTCGCACTGGGGAAGCCCACCTCGATCTCCTTGTAACCCATCTTTACCAACAACTCGAACATGGCGAGTTTGCGGGCTAGGTTCATCGGATCAATCAACGCTTGGTTTCCATCGCGCAAATCGACGCTGCACCATTGCGGGGCGACAGTAATTGTCTTTGTTGGCCAGGTGCGATCGGAGAGATTTAAAGCATTGAAAGGTGCGTACCGATGAATCGGCATCTTCGAGGGGCGCTGTACAGCAGAAAATTTCTTCGTCATGTCTTGGGTCCTTTGCTCGCTAGTGGGGGCCGGAGAACGCCAAAACCCGCGACGAGGGGACCGACCTTAGAGGACCCCGTCGCGGCAGCTAAGGAGAAGCGTGCGCCACATAGTGGGCTCAGATTAGCAGGCGGGCAAATGATCGGGCTACCGGCTCCCATGTCGCCAGCAATTGCCCTTCAGCCGCCTCGGTTTCGGCAATCACCTCAGCGGGAGTGCGACCGAGCCCCGTCATAGAGGAAGGAGTGGACCACGCGGCCATGAGATCGCCCCCAATTTCTGGATGGAATTGCATCCCCCAGGTGCGCTCACCCACTCGGTAGGCCTGATGCGGGAACTCTGAGTCGCCCATAAGGAGTTTCGCGCCCGCAGGCAATTCGGTAATTTCATCAACGTGCCACTGGGCGGCACGAACCGCTCCGGTGATGGTGTTAAGGATCGGGTCATCAGAAAGATCAACAACGGGAGCGAGATCATAAGTGCCCACTTGTTCCCCGTGATTGCTCCGCTCCACTTTTCCGCCGAGAGCTACCGAGAGCAATTGACCGCCTAGGCAAATACCAAGTGTGGGGCGAAAACTGCTGGCCTCTCGACGGAGCAGCGCACG
This sequence comes from Actinomycetota bacterium, assembly GCA_002737595.1. The sequence continues at coordinate 8,431 of NSHZ01000008.1, forward strand.
CACTGCAGGGAGCCAAGGTGCGGAAATATCATCTTCACAATTCATACTGCCACCGAGAACTAAGAGCCCATCGGCGACACCATCGAGAGTATTCGGAATGGCATCGCCTCGATATGCATGACATTCAACAATCTCTACGCCCTCATCTGCGATCCACTCACCAAAAAACGCCGCCGTTGTGTCTGGCTCATTGATGACTACAAAGAGTTTGGCCATGTATTACAGCACCGGGAGGTAACGGTCGAGCTCAAAAGCAGTGACCTGGCGACGGTACTCGGCCCACTCTGCCCGCTTATTGCGCAAGAAGTGGTCAAAGACGTGCTCACCCAAAGTTTCGGCAACGAGTTCGCTCTTCTCCATGGCAGCGATTGCTTCCGCCAAGTCGGTGGGCAGCGGTGCAATGCCTAGAGCACGCCGCTCGGCTGGAGTTAATGACCACACATCATCTTCGGCGCCTTCCGGAAGTTCGTACTCCATTTCGATGCCCTTAAGCCCAGCAGCCAGGATCACTGCAAACGAGAGGTATGGATTACAAGCTGAATCTGGTGAACGAAGTTCGATACGAGTGGAATTTCCCTTACCTGGCTTATACATAGGGACGCGCACTAAAGCGCTCCGGTTGTTATGCCCCCATGAAATAAAGGCAGGAGCCTCACCTCCGCCATGTAGGCGCTTGTATGAGTTCACCCACTGATTTGTGATCGCAGTAATTTCAGGTGCGTGACGCAAGAGCCCTGCGATAAACGAACGACCTACTCGCGAGAGTTGGTAGGGCGCACCGGCTTCGTGGAATGCATTGCGATCGCCTTCAAAGAGTGAAAGGTGAACATGCATTCCGGAGCCTGGATGATCGGTAAAGGGCTTTGGCATGAATGAGGCAAATACGCCTTGCTCCAGCGCAACCTCTTTCACTACCAAACGAAATGTCATGATGTTGTCAGCCGTTGAAAGTGCATCGGCGTAGCGAAGATCAATCTCTTGCTGACCAGGGGCTCCTTCATGATGGCTAAATTCCACGCTAATTCCCATCGCTTCAAGCATGGTGATCGCTTGGCGACGGAAATCATGGCCCACCACATTTGGTGTGTGGTCAAAATATCCACCTGAGTCAACGGGCACTGGAGCTTCCCCGCGCTTGGGCTTTTCTTCAAAGAGGAAGAACTCAATCTCGGGATGTGTATAGAAGGTGAATCCCATTTCAGCAGCGCGTGCAAGAGTTCGCTTCAATACGTAACGTGGATCTGCGTATGAAGGATTCCCATCGGGAAGCATGATGTCGCAGAACATGCGTGCGGTGCCTGGCGCTTCTGCGCGCCAAGGCAAAATCGAAAAAGTAGACGGGTCTGGTTTTGCCAGCATGTCGGATTCATAAACGCGCGCGAAACCTTCGATCGCCGAACCATCAAAGCCGATACCTTCAGCAAAGGCGCTCTCCAACTCGGCAGGAGCCACCGCAACAGACTTGAGAAAGCCAAGTACGTCGGTGAACCAGAGACGGACGAAACGGATATCGCGCTCCTCAAGGGTGCGCAGCACGAATTCTTCTTGTTTTTCCATGGGACCAGTCTGCCCCCCTTGCGTTACAGCCGGGTAACAATCTCTCGCCAAGCGCTGGTAATTGGCAATCTTCGATCCCGGCCGAAGGCTCGCACGCTCACTTTGGTCCCTGGTGGGTACTGACGACGCTTATATTCGGCCGCATCAACCATTCGCAAGATCTTTTCGATGAGGGCCGGATCAAAGCCTTCCCGGGCAATCCACTCAGCCCCGAGGTCGCCTTGAACGTAAGCATCCAAGATCCGATCAAGCATGGGGTACTCCGGAAGAGAATCTGAATCACGTTGGTCGGGTCGCAATTCCGCGCTCGGTTCCTTCGAAATAGAACTCTCTGGAATGGGCGCAATCTCGCCGGCAGTAAGGGCCACCACATTGCGCCACTTTGCCAGCTCCCACACCAGCGTCTTTGGTAGATCTTTTATCGGTGCAAAACCGCCCACTGCATCTCCGTAGATAGTCGAGTATCCGACTGCCAGCTCACTCTTATTTCCAGTTGCCAGCACTAAGTGACCTTCAGAGTTTGAAAGAGCCATCAGCGACGTTCCGCGCACACGCGCTTGCACGTTCTCTTCAGCCAATCCAGTGAGCTTGAGTTCACCCACAAAGGCTGCTACCAAAGGTTCAATTTCTACCGTACGAATGTTGATACCTAAATTCTCTGCGAGTGCATACGCATCGCTCTTGGAATGATCCGAGGAATACTTACTTGGTAGCGAAACTCCATAGACTCGACCTGCTCCCAGCGCATCTACCGCGATGGCTGCCACTAGCGCTGAATCAATTCCACCGGAGAGTCCAAGAATTACAGATCTAAAATTGTTCTTCTCTACATAGTCACGCAAGCCCACTACGAGCGCGCTCCACACTTCTCCATGCATGTCTAGGCGTGTGGCTATCCCGGAAGGTAAAGGCTTTTCGATGGCTCGAGTTTCATCGTTTATCACAAGATCTACTGCGACAGCGCTTCGTACTGGCAATTCTAGGTCGGTCACCATCAAACCATCTTCGAATTGTGGCGCACGCGCCACCAATACACCTGCACTATCAACGATCATGCTGTCACCATCAAAGACCAATTCGTCTTGTCCGCCCGTCATATTTACATATGCAAGCGCGCATCCCGCCTCTCGAGCACGACGCGAACAGAGCGCAAGCCTGGCATCATCTTTTTCTTGCTCGTAAGGACTTCCGTTGATGACCACCAGAAGCCCGGCATTGCGTTGCTTAATTTGGGCAACCGGACCACCTTCTTGCCAAAGGTCTTCGCAGATCGCTACTCCGATATCTATTCCTTTGTGGCGAAAAACTAAAGATTTCTCTCCCGGAACGAAATACCGGAATTCATCAAAGACGCCATAGTTGGGCAGATGGTGCTTTGCATAGGTAGCGACCACGGAGCCTTCATGAATGAGCGCCAACGCATTCTGCGGATTGCCTGCGGGGACTCCAAGTGCTTCAGACTTCAGATTCTGCTGGTCGAGGAATCCCACGATTACTGGCAGGTTTCCGCAACCCGCATGCTTGATGTCATCTGCGAGAGTGTGCAACTGCTCGAGCACTGCACTCTGAAAAGAGGGGCGGAGCGCTAAATCTTCAATCGGGTAGCCAGTCAGCATCATCTCCGGAAAGACCACGAGGTCGCTTCCCTGATCGGCGGCTTGCACTGTGTACGCCACCACCAGAGCGGCATTTCCCGCAAGATCACCCACCTTCGGGTTCACTTGAGCCAGCGCCAGGCGAAGGTGCGCGCGAGTGGACATATATAGAGCCTACATATCTCCCATTCACCCGCCTACCCAGTCCCTACCCGAGATCAGGGGTGGCTGTTAGAATTGGCGCTACCCAGGGACCCCCAGTGGCCTTGAGGCGGAGGAATCGCAATGAACACTTCTCTTTATGCTGGCATCTCACATAGGCGCGTCACCGTACTCGATATTGCGGCGGCCAAAGAACGCGGCGAGAAGTGGGCGATGCTCACTTCATATGACCAAATGACCGCAGAGATATTTGAGGAAGCTGGCATACCAGCACTCCTGGTGGGAGATAGCGCGGCAAACACAGTTCTTGGCTATCAAAACACCATCGGTGTCACCGTCGATGAATTAATTCCGCTTACTCGCGCGGTAGTTCGGGCAACCTCGCGGGCCATGGTCATCGCAGATCTTCCTTTCGGATCTTATGAAAGCTCCCCCACCCAAGCATTGGAGACGGCCACTCGCTTCTTTAAGGAAGCCGGCGCACATGCTGTAAAACTTGAGGGTGGTACTCGGGTACTTCCACAGATTGAAATGTTGGTCACCCACGGCATCCCAGTCATTGGCCATCTTGGATTAACTCCACAATCAGTCCATACACTCGGTGGATATCGCGTCCAAGGACGTGGCGGCAAAGGCGAAGAGATTATTCGCGATGCAAAAGCTATCGAGAGCGCAGGCGCTTTCGCCGTAGTTCTTGAATTAGTGCCCAGCGATCTCGCGACGCGAATTACCTCATCTATCAGCATTCCCACGATCGGAATTGGTGCCGGCAAGAGTTGTGATGCCCAAGTTTTGGTCTGGCAAGACCTCCTCGGGTTAACGGCAAAGAGCCCGAAACTTGCCAAGCGATACCTGGAACTCCGCTCACTTATGGGCGAAGCCGTCACCGCGTGGGCCAAGGATGTTGCCACCGGAGAATTCCCAGGAGCAGACCAAACTTTCGAGTAAGTATCCTTGCCAGATGCTCACACGCCTTAAGTCACTTGCCATCGATCTGACACCTCTTCGGACTTCTCGAGATTTCCGGATAATCATGGTTTCTGGGCTCATCACTTTCCTCGGATCAATGGTCACCTATGTGGTCCTTCCCTTTCAGGTAAAGGAGATCACCGGCTCTTATGTCGCCGTTGGCCTTCTTGGTGCCATCGAAATTGTGCCCTTGGTTATTTTCGGTCTCTACGGTGGCACCTTGGCCGATGCCATTGATCGCAAGAAAATGATTGTCCTTATGGAGGTAGCCAGTCTCGTATTGACCACTATCTTGTTGATCAATTCACTCCTGCCCCACCCAAAACTCTGGGTGCTTTACGTGGTTGCCGGCATCTTTGCAGCGGTAGATGGCCTTGCGCGTCCCAGTCTTGATGCCATGATCCCGCGGATATTGCCGCACGATCAGATGATGGCGGCCAGTGCCCTTCGAAGTGTGCGTTGGCAATTTGGTGCTGTCTTGGGTCCCGTTATTGGCGGAATTCTCATCACATGGAAAGGGGTTAACGCCGGATACATTTTCGATGTAGTCACTTATGCGGTGAGTATTCTCCTGCTGATCCGACTCGCTCCATCTCCAGCTGAACATGATTCACCGGCCCCAAGTCTCTCTTCACTCATGGAGGGGGTGCGCTATGCAATGAGTCGAAAAGACCTCATGGGCACTTATGCGGTGGATTTGGCGGCCATGTTCCTCGCCATGCCGATGGCCCTCTTTCCTTTTTTTGCCGACGAACTCCAAGCCCCATGGGCCCTAGGTTTGCTCTACTCGTCGATGATGATCGGTTCCGTCCTGGCCACCTTTACAAGCGGGTGGACCAAGAAGATTCACCGGCATGGACGGGCAATTCTGATCGCTGCAATTTTTTGGGGTGCGAGTATTTCACTTGCAGGTGCCACTTCGTTTCTCCCATTGGTTTTCTTTGGATTAATCCTTGCCGGCGGAGCAGATCAAATCAGTGGCATTTTTAGATCAACAGTGTGGAATCAGACAATTCCCGTTGAATTACGCGGGAGATTGGCCGGAATTGAGCTCCTCTCGTACTCGCTCGGACCATTAGGTGGCCAGGCGAGGGCTGGTGTGATGGCGCAATTTAGTGGGCTTCGAACATCCATTGTGGGTGGTGGAATTCTCTGCATCGGAGCCGTTGCGGCACTCGGTGCAGCTCTTCCTACCTTCCGAAAGTACGATGATCGCACCAATGAGTTCGCTCTTGCAGAACGGAAAAAACGGGCGCATACTCCAGAACCAGAATAAGAAATACGCCACCGTTGATGGCGACATTCTCCAGATAAATTAAAAAAAATCGCGACACGACACGAACAAATAATGTCCAGGTGTTGGCTATCGAGTGAATTAAGTGTCACACTTTGCATGCAAAGAGTCCGATGACGGATCGGACCCCTCAGACAGGAGATGCACGTGGCTGCTAGCACCACGCGTAAGACCGTAGCCAAGAAGCGCCCAGCCAAGAAGGCTGCAGCGAAGAAGGCACCGGCCAAAAAGCGCACAGCAAAGAAGCGCGCCGCTAAGAAGGCACCAGCTAAGAAGGCTGCCAAGAAGCGCGTAGCAAAGAAGCGTCCAGCCAAGAAGGCTGCCGCCAAGAAGCGTGTAGCCAAGAAGCGCCCAGCGAAGAAGGCTGCAAAGAAGCGCGTAGCCAAGAAGCGCGTAGCCAAGAAGCGCCCAGCGAAGAAGGCTGCAAAGAAGCGCGTAGCCAAGAAGCGCCCAGCGAAGAAGGCTGCTGCGAAGAAGGCTCCAGCTAAGAAGCGTGCTGCTAAGAAGCGCGTAGCAAAGAAGCGTCCAGCCAAGAAGGCCGCTAAGTAAATCTTTATCAGAAAACCCCGCCACGAAAGTGGCGGGGTTTTCTGCTTGTATGGGCACATGAGAAATGCACTGACACCTGGAGTTCTCTCCCCGCGCCGCACAGTGCCGGCCGCTATCAACGCCCCAGAGTACGTAGGGAAGAAGGGCCCCACTCTCCATAAAGATGGCCACATCCCTAGCTTGGAGATCGTGGAGAGGATGCGCATTGCGGGTCGCATCGCTGCTGAGGCTATGAACGAGGCGGCTAAAGTCATTGCCCCCGGAGTCACCACCGACGAGATCGATCGCATCGGTCACGAGTACTTACTCGACCACGGCGCCTATCCGTCCACTCTTGGATATCGCGGCTACCCCAAGTCCCTCTGCACTTCTCTTAATGAAGTCATCTGCCACGGGATACCTGACTCCACTCGCCTTGAAGATGGCGACATCATAAATATCGATATCACCGCTTACATCGACGGGGTCCACGGAGATACTGACGCCACCTACCCTGTTGGCGATATCAGCGAAGAGGCCGCTCTGCTGATCGATCGAACACAAGAAGCGCTCAATCGAGCTATCGCGGCGGTGAAGCCTGGGCGAGAAATCAATGTCATCGGCAGGGTGATTGAAGCCTATGCCGGGCGATTCGGATACGGAGTGGTCAAAGACTTCACCGGACATGGCATCAATACGGCCTTCCACAGCGGGCTCATCGTGCCGCACTTTGACTCCTCGTACCACAACACAATCATTGAAGAGGGCATGACTTTCACGATCGAACCAATGCTTACTCTTGGAAGTATCGACTATGAGATCTGGGAGGACGGTTGGACTGTAGTAACAAAAGACCGTAAATGGAGCGCGCAATTTGAACACACGCTCTTAGTGACTTCAGATGGCGCCGAGATTCTGACCCTGGCAGCCCCCTAGCTTGGCTGCTCAACTATTACAGGCGTCGCTCTTCAGTAAATTCTGAATGGTAGTAAAGGAGTGGGCGATCACTTGCTGATCAGCCGAGGTAAGCACGTCGGTAAATACCCGGCGAACGCTCGCGACGTGGTCGGGGGCAGCAGCCACGATGGCTCCCCAACCTTTCTCCGTCATCACAGCAAATGCGCCGCGTCGGTCGTCGGGGCACTCTTCCTTGCGAATGAGCCCTGCTTGCTCCATCACTTTCATGCGGTGTGAAAGCCGCGAGCGCGAGAGCAACGCAGCCTCAGCGAGCTCACTCATTCTCATTCGCCGCCCTGGGGCATCAGAGAGCTGAGCCAGTACTTCGTAATCGGCCATCGAGAGGTCGTGGTCATCGAGTGCTTGCTCAAGAACTTCCATGAGGCGCCGGCTGGTGAGGATATAAGCCCGCCAGGCTTCCATCTCCGCAGATGTAAGCCACTTGGGCGGAGCGTGGGTGCTGGCTTCTGCCATCTCTGCCATCTCCTTACCTGAGAAGTTGAATGTTCAACTACTTTACGCTACTTTAGTTGAACATTCAATAATCTATACCACCAGAACAGATGAGGAATATCTATGAGCAACACCATTGCAGCCGGTACCTGGGCGATTGATCCCAGCCACTCCGAAATCTCTTTCTCCGTACGCCACCTCATGGTGAGCAAAGTGCGTGGACACTTCACCAAGTTCTCCGGAACCCTCACCATCGCTGAAGACAACACGAAATCCAGCGTCACCGCAGAGATCGATGCAGCAAGTATTGATACTCGCGACGGGAACCGCGATAACCACCTTCGCACCAACGAATTCTTTGATATCGAAACACACCCCACTTGGACCTTTGCATCCACCGCAGTACGCACTGGTGGTAAAGGTGGGTACCTCGTCGATGGCAGCCTCACCATTAAAGGCGTTACCAAGCCGGTAGTACTCGATCTTGAAGTTGCTGGCACCAGCACCGATCCATGGGGCAACACCAAAGCGGGCTTCTCAGCTTCTACCGTTATTAACCGCAAGGATTTTGGCGTTGAGTGGAATGCTCCACTTGAGACCGGCGGCGTCCTGGTCGGCGAAGAAGTAACCTTGACCCTTGAAATTCAGGCTGCACTTCAAGCCTAAATTCTCTTCCAGAAACGGGATCTAGCTTTGGCTAGGTCCCGTTTCTGCATTATTAGGCAGCCCTTGCTGATCGAACAATTTGAATAACGGGGGTAGCTTTTGGATTGAGCCACTTCAGAAGTTGCGCCATGGTCTGCCGTGATACTGCGACGCACCCCGAGAGTGGTTTGCCGGTATCTAGGTGTATAAAAATTGCTGCAGCATGAGCTGGATCATCGGTCTTAACGTGGATTGCCAACGAATAGGAGTCTCGGTGATCAATGAGGCGCTCTCCTTCAGAAGCTTCCCAAGAGCAATTCTTTGCGCACTCCTGCCACGTGTCATCTAATGGAGATGCCGGATCTGCTACCCACCAAGAAGCGCTGGTGGCGCGGCGATACTCAAGGGCGCTAATTGGCTTCTTCTCGAAACCAAAAGCGCTACTGATGGCAAAACTTCCTAGCGGAGTGGTGCCGGTGTTTCGCACTCGATCTGCAATATTTACTAAGCCTTTGGTGGAAGTTCGCGCGGTGAAAGTAGTACCCACTTTGACCCATTTTGAACTCCGCAATTCATACCTTTGCCCCACAGCTTTTCCTGACCCATCAGCAGTGATCGTGATGACTTGACTAGACGGCGTAGGCACTGCTTCTGGCGCCGCAGGCACGATAGGCGCGGCTAATCCCACCGTAAGTGCGAGCAGGCTCGCCTTAATGATCACCCTCCTAATCTATCCCTCTACTATTCACCTATGTTCCTGGAGAGCGCTCGGCTGCGATTGCGCCCCATGGAATTGGCGGACGAAGAGGCCATGTTCCAGTACCACTCCAATCCAGATGTCGTTCGCTACATTCCCTGGTTTCCCAGAGATCGCGATCAAGTACGTGCTTCCATTACCAAAATCATGACAGCCACCCGGCTAGAGGTAGAGGGCGACTACCTCAACTTGGCAGTCACTCTCAAGAGCACTGGAAGACTGATCGGTCAGGTGAGTATCGAGTTCACCAGCGGCGTAAATGAGGGCGGCGAGATTGGCTACGTCTTTAATCCAGAGTTCAGCGGTGAGGGATATGCCACTGAAGCGATAGCTACCATCATTTCTCACGGAATTGATCTCGTCGGTTTCCATCGCGTCATAGCGCGCACCGATCCGCGAAATACCGCCTCCATGAAGGTGCTGGAGCGGCTTGGATTTAGACAGGAAGCGCACTTCATCAGCGAAGAATTCATCAAAGGTGAATGGGTCGATACTCTTATCTTTGCCGTGCTCGACACTGAGTGGTTAAAGCTTCGAAAGAAATGGGATTTCGAAGGATGAGTGAGAATAACCGCGAAGCCTTTGGCTTCACCATCACACATCAAGGCAAAGGCCTGGCGAGAACCGGGATCATCAAGACTCCTCATGGCGAGATTGCCACTCCTGCATTTATTCCGGTCGGTACCAAGGCCACTGTAAAAGCGGTACTTCCGGAAACGATGAAAGATCTTGGCTCCCAAGCCTTACTGGCGAACGCCTACCACCTTTACTTACAACCCGGTCCCGATGTGGTCGATGCCGCCGGCGGGCTTGGCGCCTTTATGAATTGGCCTGGCCCCACTTTCACAGACAGCGGCGGCTTCCAAGTGCTCTCACTTGGCGTGGGATTTAAGAAAGTACTCGCCATGGATACCTCAATGGTCCATCGCGATGATGTCATTGCGGAAAATAAAGAACGCCTCGCCCACGTCGACGATGACGGCGTCACCTTCAAATCACACTTAGATGGCTCACTACACCGATTCACCCCTGAGGTCTCCATGCAGGTGCAACATCAATTAGGCGCCGACATCATCTTTGGCTTTGATGAGTGCACTACCTTGATGAACACTCGTCAGTACCAAGAACTAGCGGTAGATCGCACTTATGCGTGGGCACATCGGTGTATCGCCGAGCACCAACGCCTCACCGCCGAGCGCGCCGACAAGCCCTATCAAGCGCTCTTTGGGGTTATCCAGGGCGCCCAGTACGAAGATTTACGCCGCAAGGCTGCCAGGGAGTTAAACGAATTAGATTTCGACGGTTTCGGTATAGGCGGGGCGCTTGATAAACATGAGCTTGGCACCATCGTGGGCTGGGTTAATGAGGAACTCACTCCCAACAAGCCGCGCCACTTACTTGGCATCGGTGAACCCGACGACTTCTTTGTAGCCGTGGAGAGCGGCGTCGATACTTTCGATTGCGTAGCCCCGTCACGCGTCGCCCGCACCAGCGCGGTATACGGTGCTGATGGCCGTTTCAATATCTCCAACGCTGCCTACAAAACGGACTTCACACCGATTGATGCAAAGTGCGGGTGCTACACCTGCCAGAACTATACGAGGGCCTACCTCAACCATCTCTTCAAAGCGAAAGAGATGGTGGCTTCCACGCTTGCAACTATTCACAACGAATTCTTTACTGTGCAATTAGTTGAACAGATCAGGGCCACAATGCAATCAGGCGAGTACGGAGAATTCAAGAAAGACTTCCTTGGCCGTTATTACGCTAGACGGCAGCAATCACTCGACTAATTAAATTGCTGCCAGGTCGATACGCAAAATACTCATGACTTGGGGCATCGAGAATGACAAAGTCTGCTCTCGCTCCGACGCCCAAGTGACCAATATCCGCACAGCGAAGCGCTTGTGCGCCACCAAAGGTTGCCGCATGCAACGCTTGTGCTGGCGTGAAATACATTTCACGCACTGCCGTAGCAATCACCCAAGGCATTGAGGTAACAAACGAAGTTCCCGGATTGCAATCTGTGGCAAGTGCAACTTTTACTCCCGCTGCGTAAAGTCGACGAGCGTCCGGATACGGCGAACGAGTGGAAAACTCCGCACCCGGAAGAAGAGTGGCCACCGTATTCGAAGCCGCGAGGGAGCCAATCTCCTCATCTGAAAGATAGGTGCAATGGTCGACGCTCGCTGCGTCTATTTGCACCGCTAATTGCACTCCCCCGGTATGTCCCAATTGATTTCCGTGAAGCCTGGGAAGCAATCCACGAGCCATCCCCGCATCCAAGATGCGACGTGACTCTTCAGGAGTGAAGGCTCCGGTATCGCAGAAGACATCGATCCACTTTGCTTTAGGGGCGCAGATATCGAGCATCTCACCCATCACGAGTGAAATGTAATGCTCGCGTTCGGACGCAAACTCTGCAGGAACTACGTGGGCACCTAGAAAAGTGACTTCCTCAGTAAATTCATTAGCTACACCAAGAATCTTGGCTTCACTCAGAACATCGAGCCCATAACCACTCTTGATTTCAAAGGTCGTGATGCCACTACTGCGAAGTTCGCCAACAATTTCGGCGGTGAGTTCGCGCAATTTCTCCACAGTAGCTTCTCGCGTTGCTGCGACTGTTGTTTTGATGCCACCGGCCACATACTTTTCACCGGTCATGCGGCCCACAAAATCCCTCACCCGATCGCCACCAAAGACGGCATGCGTATGACTATCAACAAAGCCAGGTATGACGCTCTTTCCCGCAGCCTGGATCATTTGATCACTAGCAGGTGCACTCTTCGAAGCACCGATCCAGATAACTTTGCCACCTTCAATCACAAACGCGGCATCGCGCACAATTCCCAAGAGTGAACCGTCGCCCAGGGTGGGATCATTGGTCACCAACTCACCAATTCCGGTGACTACCGTAGAACTCATTTCTATCCCTCGTTGAGAGGTGCGTGCTCGTGCATAGGAATGCGCACCCCGCGCTCCTGCGCTACTTGCTCAGCAAGTTCATAACCTGCGTCTACGTGGCGAATGACGCCCATTCCGGGATCATTAGTAAGTACCCGACGTAATTTCTCACCCGCAAGCGCGGTGCCATCGGCCACGCTCACCTGACCGGCATGAATGGAGCGGCCAATGCCTACGCCCCCGCCATGGTGAATCGAAACCCATGAAGCACCAGAAGCGGTGTTGATTAACGCATTGAGCAAGGGCCAATCTGCGATTGCATCTGAACCATCGATCATTGATTCAGTCTCACGATAAGGAGAAGCTACCGAACCGCAATCTAGATGATCTCGACCGATGACAATGGGGGCTTCAACTTCACCCTTAGCGACCATGTCATTGAAGCGCTCGCCAGCAAGATGTCGCTCTCCATATCCAAGCCAGCAGATACGCGCCGGCAAGCCTTGGAAGGCAACCTTTTCAGAAGCTTTCTTCATCCATCGCGCAAGTGGCTCGTTCTCTGGAAAGAGTTCGAGCACCGCTTTATCGGTAGCCGCAATATCTTTCGGATTTCCGGAGAGCGCAGCCCAGCGAAATGGTCCTTTACCCTCGCAGAAGAGTGGACGAATATAGGCCGGCACAAAACCAGGGAAGGCAAAGGCGCGGTCATAGCCGCCAAGTTTGGCTTCCCCTCGAATAGAATTGCCGTAGTCAAATACTTCGACGCCGGCATCCATAAAGCCCACCATCGCTTCCACTTGCTTGACCATCGAAGCGCGTGCACGCAATGTGAAATCTTCTGGATCTTTCTCAGCCATAAAGTGCCAATCATCTACTTCAATGCCCTCAGGAAGGTATGAGAGCGGATCGTGTGCCGATGTTTGGTCGGTGACAATATCGATCTCTACGCCACGGCGAAGTAACTCAGGGAAAATCGTTGCCGCGTTTCCCAGAACTCCAATGCTGAGAGCCTTGCGTGCCTTCTTGGCATCAAGTGCTAACTTGATTGCTTCATCTAGATCAGCACACCAGATATCGAGATAGCGGTGGTCTACGCGACGTTGCAGGCGAGTGGAATCAACATCGACACAGAGACAGACGCCATCGTTCATCGTGACAGCAAGCGGTTGCGCGCCACCCATTCCACCAGCGCCACCCGTGAGGGTAAGTGTGCCAGCGAGCGTGCCACCAAAGCGCTTATTAGCAATAGCCGAGAAAGTCTCATACGTGCCTTGCAAGATTCCTTGTGTTCCGATGTATATCCACGATCCGGCTGTCATTTGGCCGTACATCATGAGACCCAGCGCTTCTAGCCGGCGAAACTCTGGCCACGTAGCCCAATCCCCCACCAAGTTTGAATTAGCGATGAGTACACGAGGCGCCCATTCATGGGTCTGCATGACGCCCACTGGACGACCCGATTGCACCAACATCGTTTCATCAGCTTTAAGCGTCGTGAGAGTACGGACGAGAGCATCAAAGGATGCCCAGTCGCGCGCTGCTTTACCAGTGCCTCCATAGACCACCAGGTCATCAGGGCGCTCCGCGACCTCTGGATCAAGATTGTTTTGCAGCATACGAAGCGCCGCTTCTTGTTGCCAGCCCAAAGTAGAGAGAGTGGTGCCGCGCGCGGCACGGACAGGGCGTGGGCCGGGTCCGGCGATGGGAGCGCTGCTCATACAAGTTCTCCAATTTCTCTTTCAACTGCCATGAGTAATGCCTGGCTCTTCACCATTTCAACCGTGGCTTCAATCTCTGGCGTCAGCCAACGATCTGTTCCAGGTCCTTGCACCTTCGCACGTAGCACCTTGAGTGCTGCACCAGTGCCCAGTGATGGAAGGAGCGGTGTGCGCATATCGATCGCGCGACCAGCCGCCATGATTTCGATTGCGATCACTCGAGCGAAAGCATCTACGGCACGACGCAACTTGCGGCCCGCATGCCATCCCATCGATACATGGTCTTCTTGCATCGCACTAGACGGAATGGAATCAACCGATGCAGGTGAGGCGAGGCGCTTCATTTCGGAAACCAAGCCGGCTTGCGTGTATTGCGCGATCATGAGGCCGCTATCTACCCCTGGATCATCGGCTAAGAAAGGATTAAGACCAAATGAGCGGGACTTATCGAGCATACGATCGGTGCGACGTTCAGACATAGATGCTACGTCTGCGATCACGATTGCCAAAAAGTCGAGTACATATGCCACCGGAGCGCCATGAAAGTTTCCATTGCTACGAACCCGGCCATCGGGAAGCACCACCGGATTATCGATAACACTGGCCAATTCACGCGATGCAATCAAGCGTGCATGATCCACGGTGTCGCGTGCGGCGCCTGCAACTTGGGGAGCGCAACGAAGCGAGTATGCATCCTGTACGCGGGTGTCATCATGCCCAGCGTGTGATTTAACAAGTGGAGATTCTCCTAGAAGGCGACGAAGATTCTTTGCAGAAAGGCCTTGCCCTAACTGTGGGCGAAGCTCATGAAGCTCCTCGGCAAAAACTTGGTCGGTACCGAGAAGTGCTTCGATGCTCATAGCGGTCGAGATATCAACGGTCTTAAGCAGGGCATCAATATCGTTTATTGCCATGATCAACATGCCGAGCATCCCGTCGGTTCCGTTAATCAGTGCAAGACCTTCTTTAGCTACAAACTCAACGGGCGTAATGCCGGCGCCATTTAACGCATGTGCTGCATCAACGACCGTGCCGTCTTCAAGGCGCACTTCGCCTTCGCCCATCACTGCGAGCGCACATGTGGAGAGCGGCGCGAGATCTCCGGAGCAGCCGAGAGATCCATACTCGCGGACGAGTGGCGTGATGTGGGCATTCAAAAGGGCGGCGTACGTATCTGCAGTAGTGGCGCGAATACCAGTACGTCCTGTGCACATCGTGGAAAGCCGGAGGGCCATCATGGCTCGTACCACTTCGCTCTCGACTGGCTCACCCGAACCAGCGGCATGCGAACGAATGAGAGAGCGCTGCAATTGGGCGCGCATCTCAGGATCGATGTGTTTGGTTGCCAATGCACCGAAGCCGGTAGAAATTCCATAAGCGGGGGTTGGACTGGCGGCGAGTTGATCAACAGTCGCGCGTGAGGCTTCCATGGCACTTCGAGCCTGCGTTGAGATCTCTACCTTTGCTCCGTGACGAGCAATGGCCACCACATCTGTCGGCGAGAGTCCTGGGATTCCGATAACTACCGTGCTGCTCATACCGCTCCTTATAGACGTGCCTATCGCACCCCTCAGTACACTAGCCGAGCAATCAGAGCTATGGGAGCAGGTCTCGCATCATGGAACTCCACCACGACCCACGTTGGACACGAGCCAACGATTGGTTCAAAGACGGGCTGAAATCAGCTGATTTAGCCCTCCTGGGCGTCGGCACCCATATGAGCGCACTCACTCCTAATAACTCTCACATGACCCCTGCAGCGGTTCGTGCAGCCCTTGCTCGCTACTCCACCTGGTCGGCCTCCCAGGAAATAGATTTTGCCGATCACATTTCCGGGTCAGATTTAGGAGACGTTACCGATCCTGATGGGCCCGCGGGCGAAGAGCGAGTCATTCAAAAGGTGAGTGAAGCGCTACCTGGCACTCGATTACTTGTTGCCCTAGGGGGCGATAACGCGATGACTTTTTCGGCTGCCAGCGGAGTTGCAGGTGCAGTGGGAGGTTTTGAACACTCGGGCTTGGTGACACTCGATGCTCACCATGACGTAAGAGACGGCATCTCAAATGGCTCGCCGGTTCGCCGATTAATCGAAGCCGGACTCCGAGGCGAGAAAGTCGTCCAAGTAGGGATTAGTGATTTCGCAAATTCCAAGGAGTACGCCGCACGAGTTAGGGATTTTGGGATCACCGTGATTCGACGTGACGAAATGCGTGGGCGCTCCATGAGCGATGTGATGACAGAGGCCTTTGCGGTGGCCGGAAGAGGTACCAAGGCAATCTACGTTGATATCGACGTCGATGTCTGCGATCGCAGTGTGGCGCCTGCTTGTCCGGCAGCCACCCCTGGTGGGTTAAGCGCCGACGAATTGCGTCAGATCGCATTTGAGTGTGGGAGGAACGCGCAAGTGCGTGCCGTCGATATCACTGAGATTGATGCAACGCTTGACTCGCCAGATCAACGAACAATTCGTTTAGCAGCACTACTTGTACTTGAACTAGCTACTGGTTTATCTCTGCGAAAATAGAAATTACTCAGGGAAGTGGCAGGCAACTGAGCTTGCGCCAATTTGCAGAAGTTCTGGCTCGTCAATCCGGCAACGATCCTGGGCTTTCCAGCACCGAGTGTTAAAAACACAACCAGTAGGTGGATTCATCGGGCTTGGCAGATCTCCATGGAGCAGAATGCGTTCCCGGGTACGCTCCGTGTGGGGATCTGGAACGGGCACAGCCGAAAGCAATGCCTTGGTATAAGGATGATGCGGCGCAGCATAAAGATCAGTAGTGGGTGCGATCTCCATGATTTTTCCGAGATACATCACTGCGACACGATCTGAAATATGTTGCACTACTGAAAGGTCGTGAGCGATAAAGAGGAAGCTCATGCCAAATTCAGTTTGCAGATCATCAAGCAAGTTAATGATCTGCGCCTGAATCGACACGTCGAGAGCGCTCACGGGCTCATCAGCCACAATGAACTTCGGCTTCAAAGCGATAGAACGTGCAATGCCAATGCGCTGGCGTTGTCCTCCGGAGAACTCATGGGGAAAGCGGTTGTAATGCTCTGGATTAAGACCCACGCGCTCCATCAAGGTTTGCACGGCGCGCTTGACGCCACCTTCGGGGGTGATGTTTTGAATCTCAAACGGTGCCGCGATGATACGACCAATCGTGTGGCGTGGGTTAAGAGAAGCGAATGGATCTTGGAAGATGATCTGCATTTTTGAGCGGTATGCACGCATTGCAGACGGTGAAATATCAGTGATGTCTTCGCCTTCGAAGTAGAGCTTTCCACCCGTAGGTTCATAAAGTTTGATGATGGTGCGACCTGCGGTGGTCTTACCGCAACCTGATTCACCCACCATACCGAGCGTCTCGCCAGGAGCAATCTCAAATGAGATGCCGTCGACGGCCTTCACATTTCCGGCTTTACGGCGAGCAAGAGCATTCTTCTTGATCGGAAAATGCTTTGTGAGATTCTCGACTTTAACAATCGGGGTCATGCGGTTCCACCCTTTGCTGCGAACTTTGCGCCCGCCGTACGTCGATCGGCAAGAGCGAGGTGGCACCGTGCGAAGTGGCCCGGCTCATCCTCAATGAGATGGGGTGCGTCGGTGGCGCAACTGGCGCCAACTACTTGTGAGGCAAACGAGCAACGCGATGCGAAGGAGCATCCTTCTGGTAACGAGATAAGTGACGGTGGCTGTCCTGGGATCGCAGAGAGGCGACCAGTTCCTTTGCCATAAACACTGGGGATCGATGAGAGCAGGCCCATAGTGTACGGCGCGAGTGGACGGTAATAAATATCGTCAACGGTTCCGCGCTCAACAACCTTGCCGGCGTACATTACGTTAACCCGATCGGCCACTTCGGCAACAACTCCGAGGTCATGAGTGATCAAGAGAATTCCCATATTGAATTCGCGTTGCAACTCCTTGATCAGTGAGAGGATCTGCGCCTGCACTGTCACGTCGAGAGCCGTAGTGGGTTCATCTGCAATAAGAATGCGAGGGTTGTTGATGATGGCCATCGCAATCATTACGCGCTGACGCATACCACCGGAAAATTGGTGTGGGTACTCTTTCACTCGCTTTTGTGGTTCTGGGATACCCACTAAATCGAGCATCTCAACGCAGCGCTTCAAGGCATCTTTCTTCGAAGCCTTCGTGACAACGCGGTATGCCTCTGAGAGCTGATTGCCGATCGAGTAGTACGGATGAAGCGATGACATGGGGTCCTGGAAGATCATGGCCACCGCACTGCCGCGGAGCTTGCGCAACTCTTCGTCACCGCACGAGACCACATCGACCACGCCACGCTCACTATGTACCAGGATCTCTCCAGTGAGGCGAGTCCGCTTCTTATTGTGCAAGCCGAGCACTGAAAGGCTAGTAACCGTTTTTCCGGAACCAGATTCGCCCACGATGGCGACCGTCTCGCCGGCATCGAGTGTCAAACTGATTCCGTCGACAGCTTTTACATTGCCATCTTCAGTCGGAAAAGTGACGTGCAGATCATTGATGTCTAGTAGGCGGGTCATCCGACACGCACCCGAGGATCGAGCACCGCGTATAAAAGATCAACGATTAAGTTCATTACGACCACAATTGTTGCCGCAAGAAGAGTAGTGGCAAGCACAACTGGAAGGTCAAAGTCGTTGACTGCTTTAAGCGACATGCGACCAAGACCTGGAAGATTGAAAATCGTCTCAGTCAGGATGGCGCCACCAAGCAAACCAGCAAAGTCAAGGCCGGCCAGAGTGGTGAGGGGAGCGAGTGCGGCACGCAAAGTGTGCTTTCGTAACACAACCTTGGATTTAAGGCCCTTCGCCCACGCAGTGCGAATGTAATCTTCGCCGCTCGTTTCGATAACTGCAGAGCGGGTGTATCGGGTATAGATAGCCGAAAAGGCAAATGCCAGAGTGATCCATGGAAGTAGGAAATACATGAAGAACTTAGATGGATTATCAAAGACAGAGACGTAAGCGTCAAAGTTGAGCGGGATGATGTTGTTCTTCAAGGTTAAGTAAATGAGAAGAAGCAAGCCAGTCACGAACGTGGGAAGACTGGTACCGATAAGCACAAAGATTGTAGATCCGGTATCGATCGGTGAATCCTTGAAGCGGGCCGCGAGAATACCTAGACCGATACCGACAATCAGCCAAAGAATAAGAGCGCCAATGGCGAGTGAAAGGGTGACCGGAAGCGCTTGCTTGATCAAATCAGTGACACAGGAATTTTGACGGAAAGAGTAACCAAGGCTGGGTGCTGGGCAGGTAAACGCTGCTGAACCCACTCCATAATCACGTCCGACGAAGATTCCCGAGAGGAAGAGCCAGTACTGCTCCCAGAGGGGCTTATCGAAACCGAGACGGACACGGTTGGCTGCAATCAAATTAGGGCGACAATTCTTTCCGCAGGTGAGGGCAGCAGGATCGAAAGGAAGAAATTGAAAGATTGCATAAACGGCCATGCTTACGAGAAGCAAGATGACGGCCGCATATAGCAAACGGCGCGAAATGTAATTAATCATCATGACCTCGCATTAAATTAAATATGAAAATGAATTCTTCGTGGTGATTCCTCGGGGCGCATGTGCGCCCCGAGGAATCACTTCTTACGAATTACTTGATGTAGAGCTTGCCCCAAGCGAGGGTGCCCTGTGGCTGCCAGAAGAAAGCGCCACCGACTCCCTTGCCCCAGATGTATTGGCTCTTGCCGTAGTTAGTAGGCAGGATCCACATACGCTCCATTGCCTTGACGTCAAGTGCCTTCCACATCGCGGATTGCTTAGCACGATCCGTGGTCTTCATCGCTATATCAACTGCAGCCTTGAAGTCCTTGTATGCAGGATCGTCACCGTTCTGAGAGAGGTTGAAACCACCTTCGAGGGTGAAGAGCTCAGGAATAACTGTCGAGGCATTTGCCCAGTCAGCACCCCAGCCGGAGTTGGAGAGATCGTTCTGCTTTGCAGGGTTCAGAACGGTTGAGTAGTAACCGCTCTTGATGATGTTGTAAGTCACCTTCAAACCAACACGTGCCCAAGCGGCGGTGTTGATAGGGATGGTGTCTTGGAGGGTCGCGCTCTGCGAAACGTCGATGACAATGCCATCGACAGTTGCCTTCTTGTGATCAGCAGGACATGACGTCTTTGCCTTGTCCATCAAAGCTTGCGCCTTGACGACGTTACCCGTGGCAACAAAGTCAGGGCTTCCTGGACCAACAACCTTGGTTGGCTCGTAATCGAGACCAAGGAGTGGACTAATGGAACCGGTTGAGAAAGTACCACCGAAGAAGCTACCGCCTGCATAGTCAAGGATTGCCTTAGAATTGCGCGAAAGGTACATAGCTTGGCGGATTTCCAGGCAGGGCATCTTCTTGACGTTGAATGCCAAGTAGCGTGAGTAAGGATCGCTGGTGTTGATACGACGATCCTTGAACTGGTCATCTTGGAAGAACGCATCCTTGTTTGCAGGAAGCGGGCCACCAAAGTTCACAGCGTTCCACATGGTGTCATTCAAGAAGACCTGATCGATTACTTGCTCATCAAGACCGAACTTCATAATGACTTCGTCTGGATAAGGGGTACGAATCGGGTCAGATGCTTTGCTCCATTTTTTGTTACGAACAAGCTTGAGTTGGTTCGTAGTGTTTTCGGCAATCTTGTACGGACCTGTTGCCTGTGGGCGAAGGTCGTAAGCATCGCCCTTATCGAGCTTTGCCTGCACTGGAGAGATAACTCCGTAGGTGCCGAGGTAGTTAAAGTCAGCAACTGACTTATTGAGGTTGAAGGTGATAGTGCGGTTATCTGCAGAGCAGGTAACAGCCTTATCAAAAGCAGCCTGTCCGGCAGTGTCCTTAGCGTATGGACCCTTGTACTCCACCTTGCCGAGATCAAGCCACTGTTGAAGGTAAGCAGGACCATCAGTGATGATGTCAGTTGCAAAGACGCGAGAGACGCCGTACTTCACATCTGCACAAGTGATCTTGGCACCATCTTCGAAGGTAGTACCTGGGCGAAGCGTGAACTTCCAGGTCTTTGCTTCGTTACTTGGGACACCAGTGTTGGTAGCGAGGTCAGCGACCAAGCCAGCGCCAGCAGCGCCAGGAACTGGGGTGTAGGCAACCAGGGTGCGGATAAAGAAGGAGTTCTCAAATGCCAAGTCGCGACCTGTGTAGATACGGCTTGGATCAAGGTGATCCAACTTAGGGGTGTGCTCTAGCAGAATCAGGGTTCCGCCAGTCTTTGGACCTGCTGCATTTGCGGTTCCGATTGACGAAGACATGAGGCCTGAGACCACAAGTCCTGCCGCTACGGAAGTAGCAATTGCTGCCCGACCAAAGTGCTTGCTCTGGGACAACTTGCTCATATTCCTTCTCCTTTTCCTCCGGATCGCGGCCGCGAACCGGAAACCTATTTGATTCTTA
>NSHZ01000009.1 GCA_002737595.1 Actinomycetota bacterium
CCAGACATCCTTCACCCATGGATGTGCATCTTTAATATTTAACCGCCCAGTACGAAGGCGACTGACTTCACTCGTTGGCCTGTATGTTGAGAAGAGTTCATCAATACGATGGAAGTATTGGACCATCTCTTGCACTCCCGCACACAACTCATCTTCTGAGTGCTTCGAAGAATTGAGAATGATCGATACAACAGTGCCCCAAACTTCTTCGTTATGCACGAATTTCTGAAGCGGCATGCGATTTGCTTACAGACCCGCTGCGGTGAGGGCAGATTGCAAAGAATTTATCCAAGCCCCACTGGTATAGGTGGCACCACCTACGCCAGCAACATTTGCTGAATCCTTGGCTGCGAGCGTTTGTTTTACCAGCCACGGAATGGCTTGTTGACTGATCCATGCAGAGCGGTTATCACGATTGGGATAACTCACTGCCTTTGCAGCAGTGACTACACCATTCGTTACCGTGATTTGAACTGAGACCGTACCAAAACCGCCAGCGTTATATCCGCCACCAGTGACCGTGACATCCGAAGCCGCACCAGAGTTGATGGTGGCGTCACCACTTGACGGGGAGATACTGCTTGATGCACTTGTAAGTTGCGCCGGCGTAAATGAGAGCACTGCAGATATACCTGCGACTGTACCGCCAGTGATTAAGAGGGCCCTCTTCATCTCTTCTCCTCATTCCTCATGGAAAGCAAACGCCTCGTCGTGGAATCGATCACTTGGTACACCAAGTGCTTCAACAGTGTGACGAACTCGGTGTACTAAAGCCTCTGGACCGCAAACAAATACGTCGCAGAGGGCAATATGTGGAACGATCGAGACCAGATGGGTTGGTGTCAACGGATATTGCGCTCGGGGACCAATCATGTAATGAATGCGAGCATTTAATTGTTCTGCCAAGAAATTTAATTCTTTATGTAGCACTACATCATCCTCGCGCGAGGCACGATAAATCACGTCGATAGATGAACCTTTGGGAAACTCCTCCATCAGCGCTCGAAGCGGAGTAATGCCCACACCGCCACCGACCAGCAGTACGTGCTTGCCGGTGGCCCGATTAGCTGTGAAAATTCCGTATGGTCCTTCGGCTAGCACTCGAGTCCCCGGTTTGAGATGAGCTAGTGAGTGCGAGTGATCTCCCAAATCCTTCACGGTGATGCGAAGCAATTTTGAATGTGGCGCTGCTGAAAGCGAGTACGGATGTGATTGCCACCAGTAATTCTTGGTAAGAAATCTCCATCCAAAGAAATTTCCGCCACGAGCGCCCATCTTGTCGAGGCGACGCCCGCGGATATGCACGCTCACCACGCCCGGACCTTCAACGACTACCTTCTCTACCACAAGGCCGTGAATAATTGAACGGAGAAGTGGTAGAAGTAAGCGCCATAAGACCATGGATCCACCTACGAAGATATACATCCCAATCCACCACTTTTTTGCGAGTGGATGAGAAATGAACATCACGCCATTGAGGATTTGGTGCATAAAGGAGAGTGCGATAGCAAGATATGTGTAGAGGTGGATAATCCACCACGTTTCATAAGCCATTTTTGCACGAGCTTTACGATATGAAGTGACGCCTGCGGCCATCATCAATATGAATCCGGCGAGCGCGGGCAACATCCACGAATAAGTCGTGACCATATTCCAGAACTCTTTATACACAGGGATTCGGTCATTACTGGAATATCCAAAGACAACAAGAATTACATGAAGAAGAATGAGGTAGAGCGACCAAGGCCCAAGCTTTCGATGCCAGGTCACCATGCGATCGTGACCCACTGAGCGCTCCACCCACGGAATGCGAGCAACCAGCAGTAATCCCACTAACACAAGATAGGTGCCGATGAGGGCCGCGAAGCGTGAGGCAATAGTGATGAGTCCGGAGGTCTTCGTCAGATCCTCAGAGGTGAAGGAAATAACCTCGAGAGCGAGAGTGAAACCAAGACCGATGCCCACCATCAGGGCGGCAGTGTCCCCAGCGCGATTAAAGCGCAGGACCGACTTTCGGCTCATTTTCACCTCCTTTTACGCTCGAAGCCTCATCGGCTCACCTGTGAGAATTCTGAGATGCGTCTCCACGCCCCGTGCGGATTTAGGCTAACCCCATGGAGCCAAGTGGACACCCCGAAATCCGCTCCGTAATACCCATAGTAGAACGGGTCAGCGGGAAGGCATGGCTCTACTGGGGAGTCGCTGCGCTCGCCTATCTCGTGGCAGTCCACCAGCGCTCCTCATTTGGGGTGGCTTCACTCGATGCGGCTGATCGTTACCAGGTGGGACCTGCCATTCTCAGTCTCTTTCCCGTAGTCCAGTTGGTTGCCTACTCACTCTCTCAAATACCTGTAGGAGTGGCCCTAGATCATTTCGGTCCCCGGCGCATGATCACCATCGGTGCAATCATCATGGGTTTGGGACAACTCACTCTCGCTCTTTCCAGTATTTATCCGATTGCGATTCTTGGTCGCGCTGTCGTCGGCATCGGTGATGCTATGACTTTTATTTCAGTACTTCGGGTGACAACCGCCTGGTTTCCACCTTCAAAGAACGCCATGATGACCCAAATTATTGGACTACTCGGGTGGTTCGGACAACTGCTCTCTGCAATTCCGTTCGCTTTTATTTTACGTACACAAAGTTGGACGATCTCATTTGTAATTCTCACCGTGTCCGCCGTACTGGTAGGAATATCTTCTTACGCCATCATCCGGGACCGGAATCCTGAACTGCTCTCTAATACTTGGCCACGTCGCCGAGACCTCGTAGATCGTGTCAAAAATACCTGGGCTCATCCAGCTACAAAAATCGGGTTCTGGTCACATTGGAGTAGTCCATTCTCCACAAATATGTTCTCGTTACTCTGGGGAGTGCCTTTTCTTGTTAAGGGCGAAGGCATGTCACAGAGCCAAGCAAGTACCTCACTTACGTCGATCGTGGTGTGTGGAGCACTTGCCGGTGTTGCATTCGGTTATCTCATCGGAAAATTCCCGAATCACTTGGATCGTCTCTCTTATGGAGTCTGCATTTTGATTGCCACTTACTGGGCAGTGATTATTCTCTGGCCTGGGAGAGCGCCTTTCTTACTCCTCATTGGCCTGATGGGTGTGATTTCTATTGGGGGGCCGGGCTCTCTCATTGGATTCGCTCATGCTCGCAAACACATTCCTTTGGAAAACATGGGTACTGCGGATGGAATCATTAACGCGGCTGGGTTCTACTCCACGCTTCTAGCAATGTTTGGCGTAGGAGTCCTGCTTCAGATCGGTGGTGGTTACTCCCAGGGAAGTTTCAAGATAGCTTTTCTTGCGCTCTATCCGATCTGGATTCTTGGCATTATTAAAATTCGAAAATATAACAACCAGCTAAAGAGGTACAACTCATGAAGAACATCGGAAGTAGCGATCTTGTAGTCTCATCGCTCTGCTTAGGGGGAAACCCCTTTGGTTGGGGCGCCACCAAAGAGGAATCTTTCGAAGTGCTTGATAAATATGTTGCTGCTGGTGGGAACTTTATCGATACTGCAGACGTTTATAGCCAATGGAAGCCAGGCAACGTCGGCGGCGAGAGCGAAACCATCATTGGGTCATGGATGAAGGCGCGGAAGAACCGTGATCACATGGTGATCGCCACCAAAGTCGCCATGCTTGATACGCGCAAGGGTCTCTCGGTAAGCAATATTCCGGGCGCACTAGATGACTCACTTGTGCGCCTAGGGACCGATTACATCGATCTCTATTACGCACATCAGGATGACCAAGAAACCCCTCTCGTGGAAACCTTGGGTGCCTTCGATGCCGCGGTGAATGCGGGAAAGGTAAGAGCGTTAGGCGCCAGTAATTATTCCCAAGAACGACTTCAGGAAGCTTTAAACATAAGTAAGGAGAGTGGTTTCGCTCCGTATGTAGCTTTGCAGACCTGGTTTAACTTGCTCGATCAAGACAAGTTGCCAACTTCGTTTCGTTCGTTCTGCGTAGCAAACAATATTGGAGTGCTTCCGTTCTATGGAGTTGCTCGCGGATTCCTTACAGGAAAATATCGCCCTGGTGTCACCGTCGAGAGTGTGCGCGCTTCGGGAGTTGAGAGCTATTCAAACGAACGCGGTTGGAACACGTTGACCAAGCTTGAAAAAATCGGCAAGGCCCATGGTGCACCAATTGCATCTGTCGCTCTTGCATGGTTGCGTGCGCAGGAATCTATCGTGGCACCCATCGCTAGTGCGCGGATAGCTTCACAACTCGATGACTTGTTGCCCACTCCGCAACTGACTGATCAGGAATTGGTGTCTCTCACAAAAGTAGGGGCATAGCGCGGCAAGAGGGGAATAATGATGATTGCTGCAAATGCCATCGGAATAAAGAGTTCGTAAGCCATTGCAGTAAATGTTGCACTCACCGCATTAGCTCCGGCCGCAAAGATCGCGCCAAGGAAAGTTTGGCTTGCACCAAAGTAACCCGCCGCGGTTCCCGCCCGTGCTCCGTGATGATGAGTGGCTAGCGCGATGCAATTCGCAAAAGCAAAACCTATTGTGCTCATCGTGAGCAGCAAAAGAGCCGCCGAGATCCAGAGCGCTGGCTGATCAACGTGTGAATAGATCGCCAACGCGAACCCCCAGAAGGCGCCCCATGCGCAACCAAAACGAAGCATGGTGGCCGGACCAAAGTTAAGCAAGAGGCGGCGATTGATTTGACCAGCAGCCACAATTCCTAACCCATTCGCCGCAAAAAGAATTGAGAAGAGTTGCGGGGAGATGTTGAACTCACGCTGCAAAGCGAAAGTCGAAGTAGACAAATACACCAACAGAGTTCCATTTACGAAAGCTGATGCGATCACTGACATCCGAAAGAGCGGATCTTTAAAGACCAAACTTCTTGCTTCGCGCTTTGCCGTCCTATTTGTGGGGATGCGACGCTCCTTGGGAAGTGTTTCTGGAAGCGTGATGAACACCAGCGTGATGAGGAGCAAACCAAAGAGGGCGAGGCAGTAGAAGATGCTCCGCCACGAAGCAAACTCAAGCAATGTTGATCCGATAATTGGTGAAACAATCGGTGCGACTCCCATGATGATCATCAGAGCGGAATACGCACGCGCCGCCGAATTCCCATCCAGTAGATCACGCACTACCGCTCGGGACATCACTGTGCCCACTGAACTAGTGATTCCTTGAAGGAATCGAAGTGCAAGAAAGATCGTGATAGATGGCGCCCAGGCACAAGCCAAAGAAGTCACCGTGAAGAGTGATAAACCCCAAAAGAGGGTGGGTCTGCGTCCAAAGGAGTCGCTGATGCTCCCTACGAAGAGTTGGCCCGTAGCCGAACCAAGTAAGCAGGCCATCACAGAGTACTGCACGAGAGTTGTCGTGCTCCCAAAATCCCGTTCCAGCATAGGTAGAGCTGGAAGATAAGCATCGATCGTCACCGGTACCAGCGACATAAGCGCACCGAGGAGTGGGAGATGCTGACGAGACTTCACTGGGCTACCTTACTCAGGTGACCACATCGAATAGCGCCCGTGTCCTGGCAGCATTTCTGCTCTTTGCGGGAATCGCACACATCGCCAATCCCAAGTTCTTTGATGCGATCATCCCGCACTTTCTGCCACTATCTGCGCGCTTCTGGACGATTTCAAGTGGCATATTCGAAATTGCGGTCGGATTGTTAGTGCTTAACGCAAAGACCACACCTAAAGGTGGCTTATTAGCCGCATTACTCTTTATTGCTGTCTTTCCTGGGAATCTCTATATGGCCTGGCTCTGGCGCCATCGTTCTTTTTGGGAGCAGGCAATCGCTTACGCACGTTTGCCACTTCAGATTCCGTTGATTCTTTGGGCACTTTCGATTTGGCGTTCTCGAAAGTAAGTAAGAAGTAAAAAGCTAATTTGTGTAATTGATAATTGCTAGACACATTTCATCTCTTGTGCCTTCGCCCCAGACAACATAATTCGGTGATAAGTCTCTAAACTCCGGAAGCTTAGAACGCAAGCTCACATCGTATGTGCAGGTAACTTTAATCTGGTCACCTTGGCTTGCCTGTATCGGTTTAGATTGCCAATCCGTTTTCTGATTATCGAAATCCCAGAGATCTCTTGATGAGAGAGTTGTGCTAGCTCCAGTCGCCTTATTGAAGTAGGTAACATTAATGGTGCGCCCAAGTTGATGCATATGTCCTGTTACCCCGTAGATGGCCGTCGCAGATGGCAAGGTACTCGTGCACTCGGAAGTATTGCTCACGACTGGGTTTCTCGGATCTTTACCGCAGATATAGAGCAAAGTGTTTTCTTGGAGCGAGGCTTTCTTCGAAGTGCGCTTGGCGAGATCGGCAAGCGCGGCATCCCGTGTACATAGGGGACCCTTCTCGGTAGATGTACATGCTAATTCAATGGGAGCGGCAATTAAGAGGGTCTTTAATTCACTGGTCTTTGCGCCCGTAGGGGCTAGCGAAAGAGCGACTTTCATCGATGCGCCCTGCGGTGCTCCACTTCGAAGATGGAAATGTGATTGTAAAATAAATTGATCACCGGCTTTGATCTTCATGCCGGTATTTGCTGGATACTCTTTAAAATCTCCTCCTGGCGCCCAAAAAGATATCCAACTTGAGGGTGCGGCTGGTGAGAATGCTGTTGCCCCAGGAATTCCAGTATCTCCAAAACAGGACCATCCTGGTTCTTTGGATTGCGAGTCAACGAGCTTGGTTGCTGCAGTATTTGCAGCATCAACTTTATAGAGAATGCCATGGTGTGATACTTCTAAATTATTGGGTGTAATCGTCACGGCCTTGAGGAAAGTATCTGACAGAAATTTGGGATCGAGCAGGAAACAGCGATAGTCATCGCTTCCTCCGTCTGGCGGGCTCGGCGCGTAATCAGGTGTGTTTAGCACTCCACCTGCAACAACCGTTGAAGCTGTTGGCGCTGTAGCCGCTGGTGTTGAAGCCGTTGGTGTCGGGGTTGCTGTATGCGAATGACTCGGAGTAGTCGCCAGTACTTTCCAAGTCAACTTCTTATTCACCGAGACACAGGTGTACTTGATTCCACTCTGTGTGTAAGTAGAGCCAGACTTCTTGCATGCTGAGCCTGGTTTGATGTTGGCAGCCTGCGCAAATGAAAGTGAAAGAGAGAAAGAAGCAAGCGCAATCGACACCACTGCGAGAATCTTCTTCATAATCAATCCTGTCCTGAGACTATGGTCTGCAAACTTAATTCCACCATGTCATTAAGCGTGCGCTCACGTGCTTCAGCGCTCATTGCCTCATGTGTGTTGAGGTGATCTGTCACAGTGAGGATTGAGAGCGCACGTCTATTTTTGCGTGCAGCTAGTGAATAGAGCGCACTTGTTTCCATCTCGAGAGCGAGTACGCCATGTTCACGGAGCCGATCTGTTGAATCGGTGGTGTCGTAAAACATGTCCATGGAGGCAACTCCGCCCACATGAACAGGGACTTTTGCAGCGAGTGAATGTGCAAGCTTGAGTAATGCGAAATCTGCCGGCGGCGAGAAGTCCAAGCCGTTGGTAGTACGTCGGTTAATCCCAGAGTCAGTGGAGGCAGTCATCGGTAAAATAATATCGCCAATCTGCACTGCATCTTGAATCGCGCCACACGTTCCTATGCGAACGGCCACTTGTACGTGGTAATCCATAAAAAGTTCATGGAGGTAGAGCGACATTGAAGGTGCTCCCATCCCACTACCCATCACCGATACTCGGACCCCCTTATACGTACCCGTGAAACCGTACATCGCTCGGATGGCATTGAACTGCTTCGCACCGGTAAGGAAGTTTTCTGCGATCCACTTGGCTCGCATCGGATCACCAGGAAGGAGAATTCGCTCAGCCACTTCCCCAGGCGTTGCCGCTATTGTCATACTCATGGAGTAGAGCCTAACCCCAGGAGAGCTTGTGAAGAGAAAAGAAGCAGTTGCACTCGTTACCGCCAAGCATATTCGTATTGTCCGCTTTCTCTATTGTGATCTTGCAGGCGTGATCCGGGCTAAGACTGTTCATGGCTCGCAATTTGCTGGAAAAATCACTGAGGGTGTGGGACTTACCCGCGCCCAGAACGCCGTCAATCTCTTTGAAGATTTGATTTCAGTAGATGGCATGGAACCCATAGGTGAAGTCCGCATCACCCCAGACCTTGACTCACTTACCATCTTGCCATGGGTAGATAAGACCGTCGGGGTTTTCTGCGATTTAAAAGAACAAGATGGAAACGATTGGGGGGGTTGTACTCGCACGGTGTTGAAGCGCGCGATTGCACAAGCTGCTGAATTAGATATTGAAGTGATGGCCGCATTTGAAAGTGAGTTCTACATCGCAGAGCAGGGTCTTAACGGTCCTGTACCATGGCAAAATGGTCCTTGCTATTCCAGCTCTGGATTAGATCGAGCAAGTTCTGTCGTCTATGACATCGTAGATAATCTTGTTGCTCAAGGAATTATCGTTGAGCAAGCAATTAACGAATATGGTCCAGGCCAACAAGAGATTGCTATCAAATACGATAAAGCTTTGCGTGCCGCTGATTTACACCTCAAGTTTCGTGACACCGTGCGCGGAACTACTGAGGTACAACATGGCTTACTCGCTTCGCTAGCGCCAAAACCTTTTGCTGATGGCATCGGATCTGGGGCGCACTTGCATTTTTCTCTTTGGTCTAAATCAGAGGGGATTAACCTTCTCTACAACGCAGATGAACCAACGAAGCTTTCAGACTTTGGAAAATCATTTGTTGCTGGAGTCCTTGACCATCTTCCTGCTCTACTCGCACTCACTTGTCCTTCATACGTTTCCTACCACCGTCTCAAGCCACATTCCTGGGCTGGAAATACGATCTCCTGGGGTTATGACAATCGTGAATGTGCTGTTCGCGTTGCAAGTCCATTTACTGGTCGTGAAATGGAATCAATTAATCTCGAATTGAAGGCCTGCGATGGATCAGCAAATCCATATCTAGCACTCGCCGGCGTGATATTGGCAGGGCTAGATGGCGTCAAGAGAAATCTACAACCACCCGCTCCGGCTCATCGCGATCCGGTCTTTCTCACAGATGAAGAAAGCGCTGCCTGCGATATTCGCCCCCTTCCAGCTTCTCAGTTAGCGGCGCTCTCCGCCTTGGAAGCCGATTCAATCCTCACCGAAGGGCTTGGAGAGCTGATGACCAGGGCATATCTAGCCACCCGGAGAGCAGAAAATGAAAAAGCTACTCGTATGGGTGATGAGTGGGCACGCTTGTATACCTTCTCAACCTTTTGATCACCTAAGATCACACTCATGTGTCGACTCTTCGCCTGGCATTCTCCGAATCCTCTTTCAACGTCAGAGGCGCTTGAGAACGATAAACCTCATCTGATCGAACTCAGCCGTCAGCACGAGCATGGTTGGGGAATGGCTTGGTGTGATGAACATGGCCAGGTTCTTCGGCATCGCGATGAAGAGGCAGCCTTTAAGGCACCCACAGTTGATATTGCAAAAAGTACGGACGCAATCGTGCATCTTCGTTGGGCCACCGAAAATATTCCAGTCTGTATTCCAAATACACACCCATTTATTAAATCAACACCACTCGGAGAAATGGCCTTCATTCACAATGGGGGAATTACTCGCGGTCCACTGCTGCGCTCGCTCATTGATGACGATATTTTTGAAGATCTAGAAGGTGATGGCGACTCCGAACAATACTTCGGCGCAATCATCACCAAACTAAGAAGTAATGGTGGCGATCTAGTAGGCACATATCGCGATTTTCTCGCTGAAGTAAGCGCAGTTGAATACTCCAGCTTGAACGCCTTCATTCTTACTACCGACCACCTATCGGTAATTTCTGCCTACCGTCCCGAAAAACGGCCAAGTTCACAGCCCGAGGATTACTACGACCTCTCCTGGGATACCGATCCCCGGAATGTCACTTCAGTCTGGTCAAGTGCGGTACGCAAGCGCCCAGGCCAACCAGTTGAGAATTACTCCTTGATAGAAATTGACCGCGCCACGGGTGCAGTCACCCACCACCCCCTCCGTTAAATTCAACATTTTGTAGAAAATTATCCATACACGCGCAGAAATACTCAATATTTTCTGCTCCTCTATTCGATGTCTCTAAATTCGCCTCCAAAATACCTTTCTTTCATCGCCAAGGTGGCGATACTTGATGTAGTCGGAGGCAATTCGGCCGCCCGCGAGAGTCGAGGGGATGCATTTATGCACCAAACCGATCTAAAACTTTCTAAGAGCCTCACCATCTGGGAGGTCGTCGGAATTTCAATTGCGTTGATGGCTCCATCGATGGCGGCAAATATCAATCCACAGGGTCCTGCGAGCGTTGTCGGTACCGCAGTACCGCTCGCCTTCCTTATCGCCGCTATCGGCGTCGCTCTGGTGAGTTATGGCTTTATTCGCTTAAGCCAATCTTTCAACCACGCGGGTTCTGTCTATGGATTAGTAGGAAAAACCCTAGGAGCCAGATCCGGGGTTGTCGCTGGGTGGGGCCTTCTCGGAACATACACTTTTTACTCTGTCGTCAGCACAATGGCCACCGGAGTCTTTGGGTCTGCGCTCTTGAAACAACTCGGAATTGTAAGCGAGCCAGGGGTTGCATTACCCTTCATTATCGGCGGCCTCGGCTTAGTTGCAATTGTTGCGCTAGCTGTTAATTCTGTGAAGCGGGGAACACGACTGCTCCTTCTAGTGGAGGGGTTAACAGTGGCTTTGATTCTTCTCACCGTCATTGTTGTGCTCATCAAGCTGCTGACTGGCAACGCGCCTAACGGGGAGACTTTCACCATGAGTGTGTTCGCTATTCCCGCAGGAGCAGACTTCAGCACCGTATTCCTCGGGGTGGTTTTCGGATTTCTTTCGTTTGCAGGTTTTGAAGCCGCAGCCACTATGGGTGAAGAAGCTAATACTCCTCGACGCGACATTCCCAAGGCAATGCTTGGCGTCGTGATCTTTGGTGGAGTCTATTTCACAATAGTTACCGCAGTTGAAGTAATGGGCTTTGGAGCCAACGCCGAAGGTATGAAGAACTTTGTCGGATCGGGCTCTCTCTTGGGCGATTTAGGTAAGGCCTATGTGGGTGATTGGCTCGGAGTAATCATCACCCTTGGTGTCACTATTTCTGCAATGGGTTGTCTACTCGCATGTGTAGTTGGCGCCGCACGTATGCTCTTCGCTCTCAGCCGTGATGCGGAGCTTGTCATGTTCTCCAAAGTATCTGCAAAGACTAAAGTCCCCACGACGGCGGTCTATTGGGTGGCCGGCGCTGTTGTCGTTTTCACTATTGCGTGGAGACTTATGTTTAATGCCGCTGCCTTCGATGTATTCGTAGGCTCTGGCGTCATTGGAACGCTGATTCTTCTGATTGTGTATGGTCTGACCACTATCGGAGCTATCAAATTCCTCTTCTTCTCAGGAAAGCAACGAGTTCCTCGGTATGAAATCATCATCCCGCTTCTCGGTCTCACCATGGTGGGCTACACCTTTTATCGAAATGTTTGGCCGCTACCAACTACAGGTGCAGGTCAGGGTTACGACGTCGTGACGATCGCTTGGCTTCTTATCGGGGTAATTGCGGTAATAGTGGCTCCGAAGTTAACAAAGAAGATGGGCGATAAAATGAACGCTGATGAAAATCTAATCGAAACAGATGTGCAATAATTAGCGCATGAATAGTAGCTATACAGTTGTAGATTTGACCTTGCCGTTGGGCCCGGCCACAGTAATGTGGCCGGGTGCACCGGCGCCACAAGCCGACACCCTCGTTACTGTCGCTCACGATGGATACTTTGCTCGGCTGGTCCATCTCTATGAACATAGCGGCACGCATGTAGACGCTCCATGTCACTTTGTTGAAGGTCACGGAACTGTAGACAAATTGCCACTTCAGTCACTGATTAGTCCAGCAATCATGATCGATGCGTCGGGAGATATCGCCGGTAACCCAGATGGCGCTCTAGAGCTCTCTACGGTTCTTAAATGGGAAGAAAAGTACGGTCGCATCCCCGATAATTCCGTAATTTTACTTCGGACAGGTTGGGAAGACTTCTACTCAGACCCAGAGAAATATGGCATCCAGAAAGATGGCATGCATTTCCCTGGCTTCGGCGTCGAAGCGAGTGAGTTTCTGGTGAATGAACGAAAAGTTGTCGGTATCGGCTTAGACACCTTAGGTATCGATCGGGGTGTCGATACGCATTTCCCGGTTCATTCGAATGTCACACTCCCACACAATGTGTGGCATATCGAAAATCTCACCAATCTCAAGTCGCTGCCGCCCACTGGAGCTCTCGTCTTCATAGGCGTACTACCGCTGGTCGATGGCTCGGGATCCCCAGCGCGCATCCTTGCCATGGTGCCGAAATAGCCACAGCTCGTTTAATAAACTCGGGCGTATCTTTCACATATTTCAACAGGATCTAAATCGGCCATCAGTTTAACTTCGAGACGCTTCACCGAAACGTATGAGTCGTACATAACCTTCGGCATCCACTCTCGCACAATCGTATCTGCATCCATAAGATCCAACGCTTCCGTCAAGGATCCAGGCAAAGGAAGAATATGCGATTCCTTGCGCTCTTGATCCGTCAACGAGCCGGGATCAACCCCAAGAGCTTGCGGGACCTCGAGCTTCTCTCGAATTCCTTGTAACCCTGCACGAACGAGTGCCCCTAAAACGATATATGGGCTAGCTGTTGCGTCGGGCGCTCGCAATTCCAAATTGTAACCTCTCACCATTTCTGCAGGATCTATAGATGGCGATGGGCAAATGCGAATTGCGGCCTCTCGATTCTGCACACCAAAGCTTGCATACCCCACCGACCAATGTTGCGGACCAAGTCGAAAGTAGGAGACCGGACTCGGCGAGGTGAGCGCACAGATCGCCGGCATATGTCTGACTACGCCTGCAATAAATTGTTGTGTAAGCAGACTCGCATCATGTTTCTCACCGGGACTCGAAGTAACATTTTTTCCATTGGAATCTTGAAAACTAAAGTGCACATGAGCCCCGTTTCCAATTCCCTCAGCTTTGACTTTGGGAGAAAACGATGCACGCATACCCAAACGTCGAGCACATTCTCGGATAACCTCTCGAGCGATAATGGCTCTTTCCGCAGCCGCTAATCCCACTGCGGGGGCGCAGGTCACCTCGTACTGGTGCTCACCAAATTCCGGCTCTACCGTTTCTAGTCCAATGTTGGCTTGGGTCAACGCGTAAGTCATATCTTGTGTGAATTTCGCGACGTTACGCATAGTTTCAATGGTGAATGAAGGTGCCGCAGGTAGTGGGTCATCCATCAACATGAATTCATGTTCAAATGCTGCGACGAAGTCTAATCCAGTTTCAGATTTAAAATCCTCAAGTGCACTCTTCAAGAATCCACGGGTGCAACAATCCCAATTTTTGCCATCACTCACTTGCGAATCACAGAGATAGAAGTGAAAGGGTGGTGCATCATCCCAAATATCGATTCTGGTCTTAGTTGAAGCTATCGGAACTTGTCGCACTTCCAACATGGGGCCCCACGGATTTGGTGCGAGGTCAGGAAAAGGAGATTGTGCTTGACCGGCAACTGCCCAACCGAGCCCATGCTCCATCCTGCGATCGAGTTCTGCGAGTGGAACACCACGACAACGCATCAACCCTACATAATCGCTCCAAGTAAAGAGTACGATCTCGCCGTTAGTCACATTCACTCCTCACACACCGATAAAAAGTTCACAAACAAAGGATCCCTTTTCGTGATCTGGCGGGTAGCCTAGCATCCATGACCCAGCGACTTATAGAGCTTGCCGCTACTATTCCACTCACCGACAATCACTGCCACGGTGTTGTGAGAGGTAATGTAGAACGCGCAGATTTCGAGATTATTTCTACCGAATCTGATTGGCCGGAACCTCATGGCATGACGATTTTTGATTCACCGGTAGGAATTATGATGCGGTCACTTTGTGCACCTCTGCTTGGTTTACCGAAGCACTGTTCGCCTGATGAATACTTCTCACGTAGATACGAACTCGGGCAAGAGGAAGTCACCAAGATTCTGCTACCAACAACAGGAATTAAGACTTTTCTCGTAGATTCTGGCTTCAAGAGCGACAACGTACTCCTTCCAAACGAGATGTCCATGATCACTCCAGGAACATACGCTCGTGAAATTGTTAGATTAGAAACAGTTGCTGAGGGAATGGCGCTCAACACATCGGCCGAGACTTTTATTCAAGATTATGCAAACGCTCTTGCCACTGCTGCAAAAGATGCTGTTGGATTTAAATCTGTCATGGCTTATCGATACGGCTTGGATTTTGATCCGAATCGTCCCAGTAAACAAGAGGTAACAAGGGCTGCCGGCGAATGGCTAGCTGAGGTTGCTACGCAGAAGAGACCCCGGATGAATCATCCGGTTTTACTTCGCCATATTCTTTGGGAAGCGGTTGATTACAAGACCGCTATTCAATTCCATGTCGGCTACGGCGATTCAGATATCGTGATGCACAGGTGCGATCCCACCCAGATGACCGAGTTCCTACGTAGAACTGTCGATCTTGATGTCAGCATCATGCTCTTACATTGTTATCCTTTTGTGCGTGAGGCGGGGTACTTAGCCCAAGTTTATCCGCATGTTTACTTAGACACCGGGGCGGCTGGTCATTGGACAGGCCTTTCTAGCCCCACCATCGTCGCAGAATCCGTTGAGATGGCTCCCATGAGTAAAATCCTCTTTTCATCTGATGCATTTGGCTTACCCGAGCTCTACTTTTTGGGAACGCACGTGTGGCGAGTGGCTATGGGAAATATTCTTCAGCGTTGGGTCGATGCTGATGGCCTAGGAGAGGCTGATGCAGTAAAGTATTTGAATTGGATGGCCACCGAAAACGCTCACCGTGCTTACCAGCTCCTCTAAACCAACCGTACTAATTGAGTCAAGGAGTATTGCTCGTGTACAACCCTGTTGATGGCAAACCAGATCGCATGCATATTGGCGCGCGAGTGCTTGATCTCCACAACTGGATTGAGATCGATAAATTTTATAATGAAGACATCTCCCTCAAGAGAAAATTGTTGCAAGAGAGGCGCGACCGAGTATTTGTATCGACATCACAAGGAGATACAGGCTCGAAAGAAGTCTTAGATGAGCTCCTGGCCTATTTACCGAATCGATATCCGAACGAATTCTCATCACCAATCTCAGTGGATCCCCAACTCCATCCACTGGAGGCTGCTTCTCTGCTAGTGCAGGAAGATCTCTGCCTCATGACTCAGCAGGGGCAAGATTGGGTATTAACAGCTGGGAGCATCTGTTTTCCTAGTCGGTGGGATCCGCGAGACAAAATAGGTAAGAGTTTGTTAGGCATCCACGAGCCAGTTCCTCATTATGATGAAAAAATCGGCGTAGCAACGCAAAGCCTCTTCGACAAGATGTCAGTTAATCGTCCCATGTGGAGAGTGAACTGGACCATCATGGACACCCCCGATTTGCATCAACCAGTACCAGTGAGACGAGCAGACTCCATTACTGTCACGAAGGAAAACCTTCCAGACCACCTCTATTTTCGTCGAGAGCGCCAAACTCTGCGGAAGTTTCCCAAGAGTGGAGACATCCTTTTTACTATCCGCACCTACACAAACACGCTGGCTCAAGCAGCACTCGATTTTCCTAAATTTCGTACAAATTTAGGAAAGACATTGGGTGGAGCCACTCCAGAAATGATCGACTATAAGGGTTGGGTAAGCATCATGAATGACATGCAGGAGTGGTCTGCCAGTGATCTCTAACAGAATTTTCGCAAATGTGATTGAGTTGTGCCCATGAAGGCGAAACTTCAACCTCTTTCCATAGTGGCCGCCGCTGGCGCCGGAGTACTTCTTCTGGTCTGTCTTTTTTGGAATGAAATCTGGCGTTCACCACAGTGGGTGTGGCAATCTTTCAAGTCGCTTCAAGAAGAATTCAGCTATGAGTCTTCTAGCTACAGGTTGGTAAACATTTATTTTCTGTTTAACTCGCTGGCTGCGATGCTCATCTTGGTGAGTTTACCTCTTTTACTCTTTGGTTCGCTCTTCAAGGTAAGAGCATTGAAGATCATCTCCGCCATAATTGGCCTCTTTTCTTTAATCATGTTCCCACTCATTTTTATTCCTGTCTTCTTAAAATTTGGCGATGGATTTGAATGGACATTCCGGAACCAATTTTTAAATCATTATTTCCCAACAAATTATTTGGCTCCGATCTGGCTTCTGATTTTTGGAATCCTCGGGTTGAAGAAGAGATCCCTCGAAAACATTGATGTACTTACCTCTCCATTTCCTGCCCCATCTATGCCTACCCCGTTACCTTCCTTCACGACCCCTACATATGCAGCGAGTTCATTAGGAGAGACGCCCATGCAAAATCCCACCTGGACCATTTTCTTACCCGGGCAAGAGCCGCGTTCGGTCGATTACATCACCCTGCAAAGTTGGGCACAGGCAAAATTGATATCGGGCGATCTGATGGTGCGAGATGATGCATCAGGGGCTACCTACTTTCTCAAGCAGATCCCAGGGGTATTTTCTGATAAGGATTACATGACTGCGCTGCTGCTAAGCATCTTCCTTGGCGGCCTTGGAATTGATCGCTTCTACCTCGGTTACACCGGACTGGGCATAGCAAAACTGCTCACACTTGGTGGTTGCGGTGTCTGGAGCTTAATTGATCTCATTTTGATCGCGATGCGCAATATTCCAGATTCAAATAACCGCCCACTGGCGTAATTACTTCTTAAATTGCTCCAGTAGTACGCGCTTCAGGACTTTTCCACTAGGTCCGAGTGGCATCTCGGTGACAAACTCCACGTGGCGAGGGTACTTGTATGAACCAATATGCTCTTTGGTCCATTCGATGAGTTCTACTGCGACCACCGCACCCTCTTCGGCAACAATGACTGCCACAATCTCTTCGCCGTGAACATCATCTGGAATGCCGATGACGGCCACTTGCTTGATGCCTGGATAGCGAATGATGACTTCTTCCACTTCGCGTGGGTACACATTGAATCCACCACGAATGATCATGTCCTTCGTACGATCAACGATGCTGATAAAGCCTTCTTCATCTTTGATGCCAATATCTCCGCTACGGAACCACCCATCAATAATGGCTTCGGCTGTTGCCTTCGGATTATTGAGATAACCCTTGAAAATATTGTGACCTCGAATAACGATCTCCCCGCGCTCGCCTTGTGGTAATAGCACGATGCGATCTACGATTTCCGCATCTGCAAT
This sequence comes from Actinomycetota bacterium, assembly GCA_002737595.1. Next base: position 17,251 of record NSHZ01000009.1, read on the forward strand.
CTCTACATCAACACCCCAAATGGCGCAGCCAACCGTTCCTGGCTTGCGACCGTATCGCTCTTGATTAAATGTGGCCACAGGGGATGTCTCTGAAAGTCCATATCCTTCATAGATATCAATATCAAAAACTTCTTTGACCTTCTCGATGGTTGCTACTGGAATAGCAGCACCACCGCTGGCAGCCATGCGCAATGGCGGACGATCTGGGTTTGTCTTTGCTGCTTCAAGTAAAGCAATGAACATGGTGGGTACGCCCGCCATCACAGAAACTTTTTCACTCACCATTAATTCAAGTACCGGACCTGCTTCGAATCTTGGCACCAGCACAATTGATGCTCCGACGCGAAATCCCCCATTAAGAACTACCGTTTGTCCAAAAGAGTGAAAGAGTGGAAGCGCACCCAGCATGACGTCAGTTGATTTCAATTCGATAGTGTCAAATGCAGTGGTGTTTACGTTCCACAAAATGTTGTCGTGCGAGAGCATGGCACCTTTTGGCTTACCTGTGGTTCCCGAGGTGTAGAGCACTACCGCTTCATCTTGTGGTTCTCGAGGGAGATAAGTGTCAAGAGGTGTGGCGGTGGCGGCTAGCGCTTCCATGCGTTCAATTCCATCCGGGCAACCATCAAGGACTCCGAGCAATTCCACACCGGCAGCTTTTGCAGCCACGGCGCCTTCACCGAGAAGTGGAGCAGCACCAATCATGATCTTGGCACCACAATCACGCAGGATGTACTCCATCTCATCGTGCTTGAGAAGTGAGTGCACTGGAACCACACTTGCGCCCACGGCGAGCGCTCCATAATAGGCGAATGCGAATTGTGGGATGTTGGGAATCAAGAGCGCAACGCGGTCTCCTGGTTGCACTCCACGAGATTTCAAGACGGCTCCATAGCGCAGGGCTTGGTCCCAGACCGCGGCATATGGCACCCGCGCGTTACCCAAAACAAGGGCATCTTTGGTGGGGAAACGACGGGCAGATTCCGCCAGAATGGAGGCCACGCTGCAACGACTACTCATGGCGCCTATCGTGGCTGAAAAACCACGTTTCGGCTAGAGGAAAGGCTGGATCTCTCTGGAGTAGATCAGGGGTAGAGGCCGCGGAGCTTATGGGCCTCAGCGACTCTTCCCACGCCAATGGCGTGCGCAGCCGTTCGCCAACTAATCCCCTTGGTATCGGATAAATCATGCACTTCGCTGATCGCACGCATCATCATCTTGTTGAGGCGCTCAGCAACTTCGTCCAGGGTCCAGAAATAATCCTGGTTATCTTGCACCCACTCGAAGTAGGAAACGATGACGCCACCACTGTTGGCCAAGATATCTGGAACCACCAGGATGCCCTTGTCATTCAGAACGTCATCACCCGAAGGTGTGGTGGGTGCGTTTGCGCCCTCGACGATCACCTTGGCTCGCACAGCGAGAGAACTCTTTCCTGTCAAGGAGTCGGCAAGTGCTGCAGGAATAAGTACATCGCAATCAAAGTGCAAAAGCTCTTCATTGGTGATGCGATCAAGACCTGGGATATTTGCCAGCGTGCCATGCTCCTTAATACCTTCCCACAGTTCATCAATGGTGGCAAAACCGGTCGCTCCTCCGGAGACATCAGTAATGGCCACCACCTTCATGCCCATCTTTTCGACGGCCTTCGCGGCCCAGTAACCCACTTTTCCAAAACCTTGAATAGCAACGCGAGCGCCTTCGATGGGGATGTTGCGTGACTTCAATGCTTCGCGAGCTGCAATGGCCACACCGTCACCCGTAGCACTGTTACGGCCGAGTGAACCTCCAAGCACGATTGGCTTACCAGTAACAACACCGGGCACTGAATACCCGGCATTGACTGAGTAGGTATCCATCATCCACGCCATGTTGCGCTCATCAGTTCCGACGTCGGGGGCTGGAATATCGCGTTCTGGTCCGATGATAGGAAGAATTTCGCTGGTGTATCGACGCGTAAGGCGTTCGTTTTCCCGCAATGAGAGCGTGCCTGAATCCACGGCCACGCCGCCCTTGGCGCCACCAAAGGGCAGGTTAGTGAGAGCACACTTCCACGTCATGAGCATTGCAAGTGCGATGGTTTCGTTTAGATCAATATCCGGGTGAAAACGTATCCCACCTTTGGAAGGACCGCGGGTGGTGGAGTACTGCACGCGATAGCCCTTGAACATCTCTACTCGCTCGTCATCGCGACGAAGCGGCACGGCCACCTCAAGAACGCGTCGAGCCGTCGAAAGGGTAGCCCACTCACTTTCGGACAGCCCTAAGTAGTCAACTGCGGTGCGAAGTTGAGAGAGGGCGGTGGCGAGCGGACTTTCAGCAACTGATTCTGTGGGCATAATGAACCTCCAGAAACACTCTAGTCGATATGCAGCTCGCGGTGAGTATGTTCTGACTCACTAATTCCAGATGAATATTTGACTTCGTACTTGCGTACACGCCAGACAATTACTGAAAGCGCCCAGGCTCCTAAGAAAGATCCGACAATAAAGTAACCCAGCGAACCTAGGTCGACATTCGCGATAGTTTTGAAAGGCTCGTACTTGCCAATCGGTGTGTGTGTCGCCACCACACTGACTATTTGGATGGTGCCAATTACTAGAGCCACGAAAGTTGAGAGTGTTGTGGTGGTGATATTGTAATAAATCTTGCGCAGTGGGCTCGTGAAGGCCCATGAGTAGGCCTTCACCATAAAGATGCCGTCGAGTGAATCCATCAACGACATACCCGCAGCAAAAATAATGGGGAGTGCAATGATCGCCAGTGGTGGCAGGAAACCGCCCACAGTTCCCACAGCGGCAGTTGCCGAAAGACCAAGTAGTGCAACTTCAGTTGCAGTATCAAAACCTAAACCAAAGAGAAGTCCGATGGGGTAGAGCTGCCACGAGTGATCAAATCCCTTTGCAAAGCGTCCCTTAAAGAATCGCTTAATCAATCCACGATCACTAAGCATTTGGTCAAGGTGTTCGTGTGAGAACTTTCCACTCTTGGCATCGCGCCACACCTTCATAATCCCCACAAGAATTACGAGGTTAAGAATTCCTACTAGGTAGAGGAAGAATCCGGAAACGCTAGCACCAATAGTGCTTCCCGCGTCCGCGAATGAGGATTGCCATTCCACAGCTTTTTTCGCGGCGAAGGCAACGACCACCGAAAGTACCAACACGACTGTTGAGTGGCCTAAGGAGAAGAAGAGCCCGACACCAAGTGGCTTCTTGCCCTTAGCCAACATCAAGCGTGTGGTGTCATCGATAGCCGCGATGTGATCGGCATCGAAGGCATGGCGTAAGCCGAATCCGTAGGCAAGGGCACCTGCGCTCGCATAGATCAGTGCGCCTTTACTGTCGGCAAGAGCGTGATATTTGGGGTCGGAGTTGTAGTAAATAAACAGACCCCAACCGACGATATGGAGCATCGCGACGGTACCGAGTACGCCAAAGAGCGCCGGCCACTCGCTCCGCTCGAACTTCAGAGTGTGGCGAAGGCTCGGACGAGTCGAGTTAGCTACGCTGGTGCTCATGGCGGAAGGCTAATGCAAATCGTTTGCATCTGCATTTTTTAGCGGGAGGGAGTGGCATGCGAAAGCACCTGCGCCTTGCCGCCGCGCTGAGCGCGCTCATGCTCCTGCCCGCCGCACTCGCCCATGCCTCACTCACCCATGCCACGGCAGCCTCTAAACCCACCCGAGCCACCACCAAGCTCCCGCTCGTGGTCCCCACGGCGGTGCGCGGCCTGATGGCAGTAGACACCCGGCCAGATCGGATCACTCTCGGGTGGCAAGCACCCAGTAAAGGACTTCCCCTCGACTCATATCTGGTGATGTGGAGTACCGATGGCGGCATCACCTGGCTTTCCGATAAACGCTTGACCAAGACATCTTTTTCGATGACCAATGTGGAGAGTGGAACCGCCTACACCTTTGCGGTGAGCGCTGCCAACACCAAAGGTATGGGTCCAGTTTCGATGATAAGTGCAAGTGCGAGTTATCCAACTCCACTCCCTGTCAGCGATGCCGCGCTCGCTCCATATCAAGGCCTCGGTATTTGGATTGACATGTATTCTTGGAGAAAGGTGCATGTTAAGAGCAAGAAGTTCACCGCAACATATCAACCATTCACTTGCGAGAGTATTGATGAGGCTGCTTCCTACGGAGCGCGCACGCTCTTTATTCAAACAGCTATGCCTGTCGAGTCTGCCACGATCTTAGATCCAGAATATTTAGCGCAACTGATTACATGCGCGAAGAAGAACAATCTTTATGTCGTTGCTTGGTACTACCCACAATTACTTAATGTTGATCTAGATTTCACCAGGTCAGTTGCATCTGCGAGGCTTCCTGGCGTTGACTCATTCGCTTTAGATATCGAATCTCGAAAGGTCGGCGAGACCTTTGACCGCAATAAACGCTTAATAGAGCTCTCCGATCGTTTGCATGCAGCCCTGCCGGATATGGCATTGGCTGCAGTTACCTACACCCCTTATAACTTAGATGTAGCGCAACCCAACACGTGGCCTTACTTTCCTTGGGCGGCTCTTGCAAAAGATTTTGCAGTCTGGCAACCCATGACATATTGGAATGTGCGAAAGGGAGAGTTAGCACGAGGTGGCGCGTACACCACTCACACTATTTATGGATTGCGCGTACACCTCGGCCCCGAAGCGCGACTCAACATTGTCGGTGGGCTGAGCAGTAACGGCAAAGAGATCGTCGGCATGGTGGATTCCATGCAACTGGCTGGTCCCGGAGTCATCGGCGGAGGGCTCTATCAATGGTCACAGATGTCCTGTGCCGCAAAGGAAGCGCAGCTACGCATTAACGCTTTTGACGGCAGTGGATTCCTGCGCAGCTTGCCGGCCATCACGCCGAAGTACACAAAGTTCTGCCAACCCAAGCGAATCCCAAACCCGGCAACAACACCCTTGCCCACCACAACCGTGTTGCCCGAAAGCACCACCGCTACCTCATAGGTGGAACCACCTCCGCACTCGTGGAGAGCATTTCTGAACTCTTTCCGATAACATTTTTAGTGAGTCGTAAAAGAGTTACGGCGCGAACATGGATGGAATACTTATGAAGCGCACCGGGCTCATGCTCCTCTCCATCATCGCTCTCGTGTCAGCCATGATTTCTCCGACTTACGCTGATTCCATTCCAGATGAGCAATGGATCGCTCCTTTGCCGGCCGCTGTCCTCACCACTCCGTACACAGGCTTTCTTGCCGATGGCATTGGTGCTGCTCCCAACTCCGGTGACTCGTATCTTTTGGGTCAGGAAGCAGACGGCGTCGGCATTGGGACGAGCAATGTCTTGGCCAACCGTTGGTGTAAAGCGGTCACAGATCCTGAATGTGCACAAGTTAAGTACTTCAAATATTCAGCAACCTTAGGTTTTTGTTCCACCACTGTCACAATTGATTGCATCTCAGGAGTAGAAGCATTTGATGAAACGGGCAAAGCACTTGCGGTCAATAAAGTTAAATCCTTCTCGGGAACGAAGTATCAGCCCTTCACCGGATTTCCGAGCAAAGGAATCCCCAATGGTGCAGCAGCCGAGATCGTCGACATACCGGGCGCACCCCATTCTGGTGGCACGCAATATTTGATCGACGTTCACAATGATGGCTCCTGGCTTACTGGGGCGGATAAATCACTCTCGAAAAGCTTCAACGCACAGATTTTTGGTATCAAACTAGGACCAGCTCCAGCAGGCGCAGATAAGGCTTTTCAAACAACTGCTGTGTACGCGGGACAGAAACTTGGTGATAATCCAAAAGGCGGCGATGTGGTCGATTCTGCCTGCGTCGTTTACTCCGCAGCCGATAAGTCATGTGCACTTGGCTACACGATGCCATTGGACGTAACTTTTAAGATCAACATAAAGACCTCGATCTACATTATGGGTTGGTTCCACGGCCGGATTTCAAATGCAAGTACTTCTTTCAATCTTGATCAAAGTGGCGCAGCCCGAGTCGCCACAATTTCCTTCAGCGGAAATCCTGTTGTGGTTCCCACTTATTCGGCCTGGTCCAAGAGCGCCGACCTGCCCGCTGCAATAACTGCTTTCAACACCACATATCCAAAGAGAGTCTCCGGAACGATTTATGGCAGTAAATCCAAGTCGTCCACTGATAAAAAACCGGGGGATGAATTTTCTGGCGGTGTTTCTCTTGCGGATGCGATGTCTATTCAACTTCGCGCCAAGGAGTACGACCAGGCTTCTATCGACCAACTCAACACCTGGATCGCAAGTTTTGGAGATACGGCATCCTCTAGTCCGACGAGATGGATTTACCAAAGCATGGACATTTCATTTCTTACAAACTCGATTCTTGGCGCCAGTGGGCAGGGTGCAAGTAATCAGCAACCAGCGCAAGGTGGATCAGCTCCAGCGCAACCAGACAAAACAACTGAGTGCTATATCAAAAGTGGTAGGGACTTTAGTGGTGTTGTTTCTACAAACGCGACGCAATACATCTCCGGACCGCCTACTTTCGATGTGACTAATCAAAGTCTTGATTACAAAGTGGCTGCTCCGCATTACTTGGCCAACGGAAAAGAATTTCAAGGTTCATACAACCTTGAAATCAGCGACACTCTCGCGCGCTGTCTCTACGGATTCACAGACGCACCTGTTGCAGCAACGGTCTCAGTGGTGGGAGTTAATGGCGAATCCAAAGTTTCAACCACCACCATGAGAGCTGCTGGTGGTTTTCTCAGACTCTCGGCGACAGGCTTCACTTTCTCTAGCCCTACGATTCGTGTGAAGTTGAGCCAGCCGACTGCGACCTCCACATCGGCTGCTGCGTCGACGACATCGACAAAGACGACCACAGCAGCCACCGCACCCACCAAGGTTGCGTCAAAAACCATCTCTTGCGTGAAGGGTAAGACTGTGAAGAAAGTTTCTGGTGTGAGTCCCAAGTGCCCCACGGGCTACAAGTTGAAAAAATAAGTGGGCCCTGTCGGGCTCGAACCGACGACCCACGGATTAAAAGTCCGTTGCTCTACCGACTGAGCTAAAGGCCCCAACTTGCTTAGTCTAACCGATGGCCGCGGCTTCATTTCCCGCGCTGTTTGCTTAGCGAGCGTTACTCAGTTTACGAATTGTTGGCTCGAAGAGAATAACGATAATCGCCACCGTCACCACGACCGCACCGATCAGGCTGGTTTTCGCGATCCCCAGACCCGCAATCGCTGGGCCTGCGATAGCCAAACCGATGGGTTGGAAGATTAACGAGAAGGTCATGTCGTAGGCGCTCACTCGGGAAAGAGATTCGCGTGGAATATGTAATTGAAGCGCGGTCATCCAATGGATGTACCAGCTCTCAATGGTGATCCCCCACAACAGTGCCGCACCAGCAATCACCAGCAGCGGTATCGAAGGCCGCAGCAGGAAGACGTACAGTGCCGCAGTGAACGATAGAAGAGTGCAGAAGTAGAGCGGATGTTTGGGCTTAAATCGGGTATTCAATACTGAGCCAAGCACAAAACCAATGGCTTCCATCGTCGCAATAAATGCCCAAGCCTTAGCGCCACCAAAGTGTTCCTTCATCAGCACGGGACCAAGTACGCCCTCAGCACCACGCATCACCATCATGATCACTGAGAAACCAGCAACCACCACGACTACCCACCGAAATGAAAGAAAGACTTTCCAGCCGGATCTCAATTCATGGAACATGCTCTCACCCGAGGGCTCAGAGACTTTATGTCGATGCCGCAATTTCCAAACCAACACTGCGGCTAACAAGAATGAAATTCCATCGCCAGCAATTCCGGCAGCTCCACCAAAAGCACTTACCAGCACACCTGCAACAGCAGCACCGCTAATGAAACCAATGTTGCTGGCGACCGAGACAAAGCCATTCATTTGTTGCAAGTGTTCTTCTTCAACCACTAAGGGGACTAAACCAGGGAATGCGGGCGACCAAAGAGCGTTAAGGAATCCAGAAAGAATGCTTAACGCAATCAGGAGTGGCATTCCGGTCTGCTCACTCCAAAAGAGATATGCCATGACAAGCAAATCCAACCCAAGGATGAAATCTGAGATCGCGATGATGGTGGGGCGTCGATGTCTATCAGCCCAGATTCCGCCGAGTGGCAAGAAGAGCACCATCGAAACTGCCTGCACACTCAGCAAGATGCCAAGCATCGACGCAGATCCACCTTTGGACTCCAATACCGCAAATGCGAGCGCGACGGGTCCCATTCCATTGCCCAGGTTCGAAACCAATCGTGCGAGTAAGAGACGGCGCACGCCCAGCATCGCAAGAATTTCTTTGGTGGTACTCACTCGTGGAGTCTAGTGAAGTTAGGTATACCTTCGGTGCGATTTCCGCGCTCAACCGATAGGTTCTCATTATGCCTACGCCTGCAATTATTGAACGAAACAAGCGACATCGCACACATCGCGCCGGTTGGCTCCGCGCTGCTGTACTTGGCGCAAATGATGGTCTTGTTTCTACTTCTAGCCTCATGATTGGTGTAGCAGCTGCCCGTGGCGGGTATTCCGCAATTCTCACTGCAGGTGTTGCAGGTATTGCCGCGGGTGCGATGGCGATGGCCGCTGGCGAATATGTTTCGGTAAGTGCGCAAACAGATATCGAAGAAGCCGATGCAGCTATCGAACGCGAGCACCTGCTAGCAGATCCACAAGGTGAGTTGGAAGAACTTGCCGAGATTTACGAAGGGCGTGGTTTGCCGAAAGAACTTGCTATACAAGTTGCCGTTCACATGCACAAAAAGGATGCACTTGGAGCACACTTACGTGATGAGCTCGGTCAGTTTGAGCACACAAAAGCTCGCCCAGCACAAGCAGCGATGGCATCAGCGGCCACGTTCACACTTGGCGGAATGATCCCGCTACTGGGCATCTTTCCGAAAGATTCGAGCACACGAGTAATCACGATTATTGTCATCACCATGATCGGTCTTGCAATTGCCGGCGCTGCCGGTGCGCGCGCTGCAGGTACGAGTTACTTTAAACCCACGATGCGAGTAATGCTCGGCGGCACATTAGCTATGGCAATCACCGCTGGAATTGGTCACTTGGCTCACGTCGCTGGAATTTAAGTACCGAATCAGAATTTAAAGAGCTTAAGCAGAAGCAACTTTCGGCTTCGCGCTCGCCTTAGTGACAGGTTTAGTTACAGGCTTGGTCATTGGTTTAACGACAGGCTTCGCTTTGTTTACTAATCCACCACCGGTGCCAGTACCTTCATCCTCTTCAGTTTCATCATCGTCACCACCACCCCCGGGGCCGCCTCCCTGGATAAACGGCTTACCCGGGGTGGTGGGTGACGCTGCAACTTACATACCGGCGCCAACACTCAAGAGGAGGAGTGAACTTGAGAGCGCGATAGCGAGTGTTTTACTCGCTAAGCGGTATGACATATTTGCCCCTATTCCCTGCGACCGAGACCCCTCTCGGCTGATTCAAAAGTAGGGGGTGACCCTGTGTGAGTAAGGGTTCAATCCAGAGATCTTTCTATGAACTCTCTGTGGACGCTCGCGCGGACTAAACCCCGGCCCTGAGCAGGGTCAAGACATTGACAGTCCGCCGTCGACCGGCAATACCACTCCAGAGATGTAGGAGGAAGCTCCGCTGGCGAGAAAGAGGAGTGCGTTATCGAGTTCCTCCTGCCGTCCAATACGACCCATCGGGGTAAATTGTGAGACTTGAGCTGCCAAATGATCGCCCATTTGCTCTGTCATTTCTGATTCGAAATAGCCCGGAGCAAGCGCATTAACGCGAATCCCTTTGCGCCCGGCCCATTGCAACGAAAGATCGCGCGTTAATCCCATAACTGCTGCTTTACTTGAAACGTAAGCTGCCTGAGGCAGCCCTAAGGGTCGAAAACCTAGAATGCTTGAGATATTGATAATCGATGATCCCGGCTGTGCCACACGCGCAAATGATTGCGCCATCCAGTAAGAGCCTTTGAGATTAATATCGATGACTTCGGAAAACTCCTGCCAACTTTCTTTCAACGCAGGCTTTGCTGTTCCGACGCCAGCATTATTAATCAAAATATCTACCTTGCCGAACTCAGCCATCGCACCATCGATCAAAGCTTGGCAATCTTCTGGCTTCGACACATCTGTGGCGATCGCAATGACTCGTCGCCCCATCGCAGCGATCTCAGCGCGTGTCTCTTCCAACCGATCAACGCGGCGCGCGCCTAATACCAAATCGGCTCCAGCTTCGGCGAGCGCCTTAGCAAAGCCAGCACCAAGACCAGAGGAGGCGCCAGTGACCACCGCAACTTTGCCATCCACTCTAAATCGTGACTCAATCCCAGCCATCTCGCACTCCCATTCATGCATTTTGGCGATACCGTTTCGCCATGACAGGAGGGAATCTACCGGGTCTTGATCTGGCTCGACTAGGTCAATACCTGCGCCACGCAGAGCCTATGCTCGCTGCGGATTCTTTCATCGCAGAGTTAGCTCGCGGAGGTCGTTCAAACCTCACCTACTTCGTCACCACGTCAAGTGGCCAGGAATTTGTCTTACGGCGCCCGCCGCTTGGTCACGTGCAGGCCACCGCACACGATATGGGCCGCGAATATCGCGTTATGTCGGCACTTGCCCCAACAGGTGTA